>NZ_JBFBAG010000018.1:61674-180756 GCF_040682155.1 Amycolatopsis sp. NPDC051371 | reverse complement strand
CCGGCTGACCGCCGCCGGCCTGATGACACCGCCGGGGCAGGCGATGGTCGACCTCGCGCGGCGGACGGGGACCTGGGACGCGCTGGCCGAGGCTTTAACACTGTTTCTCACTCACGACCCTCACGCGAGCCGCAGCGCGTACTTCTCCAGCTCCGGCCGCCCGAACGGCAGCTCGCTCTCGTCGAGGGCCGCGCAGTCGAGGCCGCGCAGCAGGTACACGGCCAGCGCCTGGGCCGTCGCCGGCTCGTCCAGGACTCCTCCGGCCTGCTTCTCGGCATACGCCCGCAATCGCTCCACCGCCGCGGGGAACCCCGAGCGGTAGAACGTGTACGTCGCCGCGAAGCGCGTCGGCAGCTGGTGCGGGTGCAGGTCCCAGCCCTGGTAGAAGCCCCGCTCCAGCGACCGGCGGACCAGCCTGAGGTGCTCGGCCCACGCTTCCGGGAGCGCGTCGCCGATCGGAAGCTTGTTGGTCGAACCGTCGGACAACCGGACGCCGGTGCCGGCCGCCGCGACCTGCATCAAGCCCTTGGCCAGGTCCGCCGCCGGGTGCTCCATGCTCTGGTACGCCGCGGCGATGCCCAACCCTGCGCTGTAGTCGTACGTCCCGTAGTGCAGTCCCGAGCACCGGCCCGCCGCGGCCTGCACGATCCGCGCCACCGACAGCGTCCCGTCGAGGTCCACAATGGACTGGGCCGTCTCGATCTGGACCTCGAACCGCAGGGTCCCCGCGGCGAGCCCGTACGCGGATTCCAAGTGCTCCAGCACTTCCGCGGCCACCGACACCTGCTCGACCGCCGTCACCTTCGGCAGCGTGACGACGAACCCGGGCGGCAGCGGCCCGTTCTCGAGCAGCGATCCCAAGAACAAGTCGAGCGTGCGAATGCCACGCCGGCGCGTCGCCGCTTCGAAGCTCTTGAAGCGGATGCCGCAGAACGGCGTCCCGCCGGTGGTGGCCAGGGTCTGGCCCGCCGCCCGCGCGGCCGCGTCCTCGACGTCGTCGGGCACGCGGCCGAAGCCGTCTTCGAAGTCGATCCGCAGGTCCTCGATCGGCTCGGTCAGCAGCTTCGCGCGGACGCGTTCGTACACGCCGTCGTCGACGCCGAGGAGCTCGGCGTGCTCGATGAAGACGCGCATCGCCTGCTTGCCCCAGTCGGCTACCAGGCGGGTCCGGTACTGCGACGCCGGGACGTAGACCGTGTGCACCGGCTGCCGTCCCGGCCGCTCCCCCGGGTACGACGCCGCGACGCGCGCGTCGGCCTCGGCCAGGCGCGCGTCGGCGGCGTCGTAGACGTCTTCGGGAAGACGCACCTACTTGATCCGCTCGTAGGCGGGCAGCGTCAGGAAGTCGGGGAACTCGTCGGCCAGCGCGACCTGCTCGAACAGCTCGACGGCCGGCAGCAGCCGGTCGGCGGGCAGCTCGCGGGCGAGCTCGCCGCGGACGTCGGCCAGCACGCCGCGCACCAGCTCCGACGTCACGACGTCGCCGGTGTCCAGGGTGGTCCCGTTCTTGACCCACTGCCAGATCTGCGACCGCGAGATCTCCGCCGTCGCCGCGTCCTCCATCAGGTTGTGGATCGCCGCCGCGCCGTTGCCGCTCAGCCAGGACGCGATGTAGCGGACGCCGACGTCGACCGCGGCGCGCAGGCCGCCCGCCGTCGCGCCACCCGGCGTCGAGGCGACGTCCAGCAGCTGGTCTGCGGTGACGTCAACCTCGTCGCGGGTGCGCCCGAGCTGGTTCGGCTCGTCGCCGAGGACCTTGTCGAACTCCTCCTTGCAGAGCTCGACCATGCCCGGGTGCGCGACCCAGGAGCCGTCGAAGCCGTCGCCGGCCTCGCGGGACTTGTCCGCGTGCACCTTGTCGAAGGCGCCCTTGTTGACCTCGGGGTCCTTGCTCGGGATGAACGCGGCCATGCCGCCGATCGCGAACGCGCCGCGCTTGTGGCAGGTGCGCACCAGCAGCTCGGTGTAGGCGCGCATGAACGGCGCGGTCATGGTGACGGAGTTGCGGTCCGGCAGCACGAACTTCTCGCCCGCGTCGCGGAAGTACTTGATCACGCTGAAGAGGTAGTCCCAGCGGCCGGCGTTGAGGCCCGACGCGTGCTCGCGCAACTCGTAGAGGATCTCCTCCATCTCGAACGCGGCCGGGATGGTCTCGATCAGCACGGTCGCGCGGACGGTGCCGTGCTCGATGCCGAGCGCCTTCTCCGAGTGCGTGAAGACGTCGTTCCAGAGCCGCGCTTCGAGGTGGCTCTCCATCTTCGGCAGGTAGAAGTACGGGCCCTTGCCGCGCTTCAGCAGCTCGGCCGCGTTGTGGAAGAAGTACAGACCGAAGTCGACGAGCGCGCCGACGGCTTCGCGGCCGCCGAAGGACAGGCCGCGCTCGGGCAGGTGCCAGCCGCGCGGGCGGACCACGATCGTGGCGTGCTCGACATCGTCCTTCAGCGCGTAGCTCTTGCCGCCGCTCTCCAGCGAGATCGTCTCGCGGACGGCGTCGTACAGGTTGACCTGGCCGGACACGACGTTCGCCCAGTGCGGGGTGTTGGCGTCCTCGAGGTCGGCGAGCCACACCTTCGCGCCGGAGTTGAGCGCGTTGATGGTCATCTTGCGGCTGGTCGGCCCGGTGATCTCGACGCGGCGGTCGCGCAGCGCGGGCGGGGCGCCGGCGACCTGCCAGTCGCCCTCGCGGATCTCCTTCGTCTCCGGCAGGAAGTCGAGCCTGCCGGTGGTCCGGGCCTCCTCGCGGCGCTTGCTCCGCGCCTGGAGCAGCTCGTCGCGACGGCCGGCGAACGCGTCGTGCAACCCGGCGAGGAAGTCGAGCGCCGCCGGGGTGAGGATCTCGTCGCCGCGCTCGACCGGCTCGCCCAGCACCTGGACTTCAGAAGACATGGGGAAACACCTCGAAGGTTCGGATCTTTGGATAACGGCCCTACGGTTTTCTACCAGCCGGACTATAGTTTCTGCATAGCGGAACCTCAACGCCGACGTAAGGAGGGCCACCGGTGGCAGCGGAGAAGAACGGACGCGACGGCGGCGTCCAGTCCCTGCAGCGCGCCTTCGAGCTGCTGGAACACCTCGCGGACACCGGCGGGGAGGCCAGCCTGTCGGAGCTCGCGACGCTGTCCGGGCTGCCGATGCCGACGATCCACCGGCTCATCCGCACCCTGGTCGACCTGGGGTACGTCCGGCAGAACACCAACCGCCGCTACGCGCTGGGCGCGCGCCTGATCCGGTTGGGCGAGAACGCGAGCATGCAGTTCGGCGCGTGGGCGCGGCCGCTGCTGGCCGAGCTGGTCGAAGAGGTCGGCGAGACGGCGAACCTGGCGGTCCTGGAGCGCGACGAAGTCGTGTACGTGGCCCAGGTGCCCTCGAAGCACTCGATGCGGATGTTCACCGAGGTCGGCCGGCGGCTGCTGCCGCACGGCACGGGGGTGGGCAAGGCGATGCTGGCGCACCTGCCGTCGTCCGACGTGCGCTCGCTGCTTTCGCGGACGGGCATGCCGGCGTACACGGAGCACACGTTCACCGACGCGGACGCTTTGGCTGTCGAGCTGGCTCGGATCGCTCAGCAGGGTTACGCGCTGGACGAGGCGGAGCAGGAGCTGGGCGTGCGGTGTGTCGCCGTGGCGGTGCCGGGCGCGCCGGTGCCGGCGGCGGTCTCGGTGTCGGGGCCCTCGGGGCGGCTGACCGCCGAGGCCGTGGCGCATATCGCCCCGGCGGTGCAGCGGGTGGCGGACGCGTTGGGCGCGAGCCTGTCCCAAGCGGCAGTCACGGTCTGACTCTGAGTCAGACCCGGTCACTCGGAGTCCGATCGTGCCAGTACCGAGAACCCCATGGATAACCGCGAACGCACGCTCGACGGTGTCTTCGCCGAGCTGGACAGCCGCCTCGAGCAGCTTGTTCAGCTCGCCCAGCTAGTGGACGAGAAACTCGCCGGTCAGGTCAGCTCCCCCGCCAGCAAGTCCATCAGCAGCCCGTCGTGCCAGGTGCCGTCCGCGGCGCGCTCGTAGTCGCGCAGTACGCCGACCGGCCGGAATCCCACCTTCGTGTAGACCCGGATCGCGGTTTCGTTCGACGCCGCCGGATCGATCGTGAGCCGATGGTGGCCGCTCTCCAGCAGGTGACGGGCCAGCGCGCGGAGTGCGTCCGTGCCGATGCCGCGGCCGTGGAAGTCCGGGTGCACCGAGATGTCGATGCCGGCGTGACGGTACTGCGGGTCGAGCTCCTCGCAGCTTTGGATCAGCCCGACGACCACGCCGTCGAGTTCGATCGCGTAGACGGAGTAGCCCTCTTCGACGGTGTACAGGCCCTCGGTCTCGACGTCCGGGTCGCCCCACCAGCGGGCGACTTCCGGGGTGGCGAGGATTTCGCGCAGACGAGCGCGGTCGGTTGCGACGATCGGGCGTAGGAGCACCCGCTCGCCGTGGATGGTGGTCATGATGGTTCCTCCTTCGTAGCGAATGACGGCTTGGGGACGTCTGTTACGAGGAGGGGCACGAGCGGACGTGCGTCAACCGGGCATGCCCCGGAGTGTGCGCGGCCACGCGGCCGCCCGTCATCCGATTTTCGCCGGAGGGACCGCCGATGGACCCGCACACCGGTGGCGCGCTCGCCTGGCTCGCGCAGGGCGCCGCTTCGAACCTCTTGGACCGGCTGGTCGACCGCGCCCTCGACGGCTCGCCGCCGTCACCCGCGTGGCCGCACCCGGCCGGCGCGCCCGCCGGGACCGTCGAGATCAGCGTGCGGCACCACGTCTCCGTGAAGGGGCGCACGCCGGTGATCCTCACGTTGCAAGAAGACGGCAGCCGCACGGGCACGGTGTTCTCGGTGATGCTGGGGCACACCACGCGCATCGCGGTGCCGGGCGGCCGCTACTTCGGGGCGGCGATGGTCGTCGACCCGCTGCGGCGCACCCGCTCCGGCCCGGCGCTGCAAGGCATCGGCTGGTCCCGGCTGACGGTCGCGGCGCGCCGGACGTCGCCGTTCCTCATCCCGGTCCAGCGCCCGACGACGCCGGTGCTGCTGCAGCTGGGCCTGCGCAAGGCGGACGGGACGCCGCTCTTCCGGATCTAGCCCAGCAGGGCGTCCACGAAGGCACCCGGCTCGAACGGCGCCAGGTCGTCCGGCCCTTCGCCCAGCCCGACCAGCTTCACCGGGACGCCCAGCTCGCGCTGGACCTGGAACACGATGCCGCCCTTGGCCGTCCCGTCCAGCTTCGTCAGGACGATGCCCGTCACGTCGATGACCTCGGCGAACACGCGGGCCTGCATCAGCCCGTTCTGGCCCGTCGTCGCGTCCAGCACCAGCAGGACCTCGTCGACCTTCGCCTGCTTCTCCACGACGCGCTTGACCTTGCCCAGCTCGTCCATCAGGCCCGTCTTGGTGTGCAGGCGGCCCGCGGTGTCGATCAGCACCGCGTCGACGCCGGTGTCCACGCCACGCTTGACCGCGTCGAACGCCACCGCCGCCGGGTCCGCGCCTTCCTTGCCGCGGACGACCTCCGCGCCCACGCGCTCGGCCCACGTCTGGAGCTGGTCGGCCGCCGCCGCGCGGAACGTGTCCGCCGCGCCCAGCACCACCGACTTGTCCTGGGCCACCAGGACGCGGGCGAGCTTGCCCGTGGTCGTCGTCTTGCCCGTGCCGTTGACGCCGGCCACCAGGACCACCGCGGGCTGCTTCTTGCCGTCGACGATGTGCGGCAGCGCCCGCACCGCGCGCTCGCTGTCCATGGACAGCTGCGCCGTCAGCACCTCGTGCAGCACCTCGCGCGCCTCGGCCGACGACCGGATCGCGCGGCGGGACAGCTCGTCGCGCAGCCGCTCGACGATCTGCGTCGTGGTGGCCGCGCCCAGGTCGGCCATCAGCAGCGTGTCTTCGACGTCCTGCCAGGAGTCCTCGTCGAGGTCGCCGGCGCCGAGCAAGCCGAGCAAGCTGGTCCCGAACACCGACCGCGACTTCGACAGCCGGCCGCGCAGTCGCTCCAGGCGGCCGGTCGCCGGGTCGATCTCCTCGACGACGGGAGCGGTCGCGGGCTCTTCGGGGAGCTTGACGTCGCGGACCGTGCGCTGCGCCGAGTCACGCGGCACGGCGGCGTCGTCGCCCACCGCGGGCTGCCCCTCGGTCTCCGGCCGGTCCTCGACGGGGTGCTCGACGGCGGGTTCCTCGACCGGCGGAGCCGTCCCGCCGGGCGCGAGCGCGATGCCCCCGCTGGCCGCGTAGGAGCCGCCCTTCGGCTTCTCCTCGACCTCGCGCTGGGCGTCCAGGGTGATCCGGCGCCGGCGCGCGACCAGCAGGCCGGTCACCAGGAGGGCGACCAGCACGACGACGGCGAGGACTACGAACAAGAACCAGGTGCTCGACACGCGCCCATCCTTTCATCCGCACCGCGGAGACCCGGACACCCCGTCCGCACAGGCAATTCATAACGATGTAGATCCCGATTGGGCCAAGACTTCACCGCGCGGGGTTGCGCCACCACGGACCCTGCACTAAACCCCTCCGGATGGGGAAAAGCGCGAGCCACGGCTTCCGGGTGATCGGGCTGATTTCGGGCACGTCGGTCGACGGCATCGACGTGGCCGCCGCCGACCTGCACGCCGAGGACGGCACCGTGGTCATGACGCCGCTGGGCGAGCTCGACGTCCCCTACCCTGAACCGCTGCGCGAAGGCCTGCTCGCCGCGTTGCCGCCGAACCCTTGCACCGCGGGCGAGCTGACCCGGCTCGACACCGGCGTCGGCCAGGCGTTCGCCGACGCGGCCGCGCGCGGCGCCGAAGAACTGGCCGGGGGCGACGCACACCTCGTCGCCTCGCTGGGCCAGACGGTGTTCCACTGGGTCGAGGACGGCCACGTCCGCGGCACGCTGCAGCTCGGCCAGCCCGCCTGGATCGCCGAGCGCACCGGGCTGCCGGTGCTGGCCGACCTGCGGGCCCGGGACGTCGCCGCGGGCGGCCACGGCGCGCCCCTGGCGAGCACGTTCGACGAGCTGTGGCTGCGCGGCCTGGCCCAGGACACCGGACACCCGGTCGCCGCGCTCAACCTCGGCGGCATCGCGAACATCACCGTGGTCGCCGACAGCGAGCCGGCGATCGCCTACGACACCGGGCCCGCCAACGCGCTGCTCGACCTCGCGGCGCACCGCGTCACCGGGCGCCGCAGCGACGTCGACGGCCGCCTCGCGCTCGGCGGGTCCGTGCGCTCCGACCTGCTCGACCGGCTGCTCGCCGATCCGTACTTCGCCGCCGCGCCCCCGAAGTCCACCGGCAAGGAGTACTTCAACGCGCCCTACCTCGACGCCGCCCTCGCCGGGCTGCCGCCGGTCGGCTCCGGTGACCTCCTGGCGACGCTGACCGAGCTCACCGCGGTGACCGTCGCCGGTGAGTGCCTGCGCCACGGCGTCACGACGGTCATCGCCTCCGGCGGCGGTGTCGCGAACCCGGCCCTGATGACGGCGCTGGCCCGGAACCTGCCCGACGCGGTGCTCAAGACCAGCGACGACCTCGGCCTGCCCGGCGCCGGCAAGGAGGCGTACCTCACCGCGCTGCTCGGCTGGCTCACCTGGTGCGGCGTACCCGGTACGGTGCCGTCCGCGACCGGTGCCCGCGGGCCGCGCCTGCTCGGCGCGCTCGTCCCGGGCGCCGGGCCCCTGATCCTTCCCGCCCCGCTGGGGGGCACCGTGACGCGGTTGCGAGTCGCGGAGAAGGCCGGATGAACAGACAGTAGGAGAAGTCCATGCGCGGTGTTGACCTCGCCATCATCGTGGTCTACCTGGCGGCGATGCCGCTGATAGGCGTGCTCGTCGGCCGGAAACAACGGTCGGCGGCCGACTACTTCGTCGGTGAGCGCAGCCTCCCGTGGGGTGCGGTGATGCTGTCCGTGGTGGCCACGGAGACCTCGACGCTCACCGTGATCAGCACGCCGGGGCTCGTCTTCGGCAACGCGTTCCTGTTCCTGCAGCTGGCCTTCGGCTACATCATCGGCCGGGTCATCGCCGCGTTCGTGCTGCTGCCGCGGTACTTCAAGGGCAACCTCGTGAGCGCGTACGCGTTCCTCGGGAAGCGGTTCGGCTCCGGGCTGCAGGGCACGGCGTCGGTGACGTTCGTGATCACCCGGCTGCTGGCCGAAGGCGTCCGCCTGTTCGCCGGCGCGATCCCGATCAAGGTGATCCTCGGGCACTACAACATCCACCTGGACTACTGGGTGATCGTGGTGATCCTGACCGCGCTGACGCTGATCTACGCCTACATCGGCGGGATCAAGGCGGTCGTCTGGGTGGACGTCATCCAGCTCACGCTGTACCTCGGCGGCGCGGCGGTGGCCGCGATCGTGCTGCTCAACAAGCTGCCGGGCGACTGGATGAGCCAGGCGTCCGACGACGGCAAGTTCATGCTCGTCGACTTCACGAAGAACCTGCTGACCAGCCCGTACGCCTTCATCACGGCGGTGCTCGGCGGCGCGGCGCTGTCGATGGCTTCGCACGGCGCGGACCAGCTGATCGCGCAGCGGCTGATGGCCACGCGCAGCCTGCGCGACGGCCAGAAGGCGCTCATCGGCAGCGGGATCATCGTCACCATCCAGTTCGCGCTGTTCCTGCTGGTCGGGGCGATGCTGTGGGTGTTCAACGGCCGCAAGTCGGTCGCGCAGCTCGGCCTGCAGAGCCCGGACGACGTGTTCTCGCGGTTCATCATCGACGACCTGCCGGTCGGCGTGTCCGGCCTGCTCATCGCCGGTGTCCTCGCTTCGACCATGGGTGCTTTGGCGTCGGCGCTCAACGCTCTTTCGACGTCGACGGTGGCCGACCTCTACCAGCGCTTCACCAAGCGTTCGGCGGAGGATTCGAAGCTGCTGCAGCACGGTCGCATGTGGACGTTGATCTGGGCGGTCGTGTTCGCGCTCTTCGCGTCGCTGTTCTCCACCACGAAGAACTCGGTCATCGAGCTGGGCCTGGCCATCACCGGGTACACCTACGGCGCGCTGCTCGGGTCGTTCCTGCTCGGCCTGCTGATCAAGAAGGCCCGGCAACTGGACGCGATCATCGCGTTCGTCGCCACGGTCGTGGTGATGGCGTTCGTGATCCTCGGGGTGAAGTTCAGCGCGAAGACCGGTGGGCTGATCGGGATCGACTTCTCGAAGGCGGCCGGCGATCGCGTGGCTCTCGCCTACCCCTGGTACACGCTGCTGGGCGTGGTGATCACGCTGGTCGTGGGCGGGTTGCTCTCGCTGCGCCACCGGACGCCGGACCCGAAGGCGGCCGAGGCCAACGCTGTCGGCGAAGCGGAAGAGGTTCCCGCCGCCTGATCCTTCTGAACCGTTTCCGGTGGGCGCCCGTGTCGGTGATCGGGTGCCCGCCGGGAAGCGGCGGGAAGGATCGAAGGTGGGTTCATGAAACGGATGACGGTGGCGCTCGCGGTCGGCGCCCTGGTGCTCGGCGGCGCGGCGACGGCTTCGGCCAGCCCGGCGGGCCCGAAGGTGCCGGACGCGATCAAGGTCCCGGCCGGCAACCGCGCACTGGCGAGCTACCCGGCCGAGGGCGTGCAGATCTACGGGTGCACCGCGGGCGCGTGGACGCTGATCCAGCCCGCGGCGGTGCTGTCCAGACACGGCAAGCCGGTCGCCCTGCACAGCAAGGGTCCGGTGTGGACGTCCATTGTGGATGGCAGCACGGTCGGCGCGGCGGCGGTGGCGAACTCGCCGCAGCCGGACGCGATCCCGCAGCTGCTGCTCAAGGCGAACCTGAACAGCGGTGACGGCGTCTTCGGCAAGGTGACCTACATCCAGCGGCTCAACACGCGCGGCGGGGTGGCTCCGGCGGGAGCCTGCACCGAAGGCGCCCAGACGGCGGTCCGCTACTCGGCCGACTACGCATTCTGGGTCGCCGGATAAGCGGATGTGGACCTTCTCCCGCTCCCGTAACCTGGGAGCGGGAGAGGGGGTCTCACATGGGGTTCTTCATCGGCATCGGCGTGGTGCTCGTCGTGGTCCTCGTCGTCGCGCTGGTCATGGACCGATCCGACCGCAAACGGGGCGTCAATCGCGGCTTCATCACCCCGCGCGGCCGCCGGGCGCGGGTCGACGACGGGCGCTGGGTCGGCAACGACCTGGGCACTTTCGACGCCCGGGCGAAGCCGGACGAGCGCGCGCCGCGCGAAGACGAGATGTGAACCGGGTCAGCCGACCGGGACCGGCTCGTCCTCGGCCGTCCGCAGGCGCTGCGAAATCACCTTCGTGATGCCGTCGCCCTGCATGCTCACGCCGTAGAGCGCGTCGGCGATCTCCATGGTCGGCTTCTGGTGGGTGATGATGATCAGCTGCGACGAGTCGCGCAGCTGCTCCAGCAGCCCGATCAGCCGGCGCATGTTGGTGTCGTCCAGCGCGGCCTCGACCTCGTCCATCACGTAGAAGGGTGAGGGCCGGGCGCGGAAGATCGCGACCAGCATGCCGACCGCGACCAGCGACTTCTCGCCACCGGAGAGCAGCGACAGCCGCTTGACCTTCTTGCCCGGCGGGCGCGCTTCGACGTCGACACCGGTGGCCAGCAGGTCGTCCGGCTCGGTGAGGACCATCCGGCCCTCGCCGCCCGGGAACAGCACGCTGAACACCGTCTCGAACTCGCGGGCCACGTCCGCGTAGGCGCCGGCGAAGACCTCGAGGATCTTCTCGTCGACCTGCTTGATGACCGCCTCGAGGTCCTTGCGGGTGTCCTTGAGGTCCTCCAGCTGCGTGGAGAGGAACTTGTAGCGCTCCTCCAGCGCCGCGAACTCCTCCAGGGCCAGGGGGTTCACCTTGCCCAGCAGGGAAAGGTCCTTCTCGGCGCGCTTGGCGCGGCGGGCCTGGGTGTCGCGGTCGTAGGGCATGGGCGGCGGCGGGGTGACGTCCTCGCCGCGGTCCTTGGCCGCTTCGTACTCGGCCATCTCGCCCGCGCTCGGCGGGACCGGGACGTCCGGGCCGTACTCCTGGACGAGGTCGGTGAGGCCGATGCCGAAGTCCTCGGCGATCTTGGCTTCCAGGGTCTCCAGCCGCAGCCGCTGCTCGGCGCGCAGCACCTCGTCGCGGTGGACGGCGTCGGTCAGCTTCTCCAGCTCGCCGGTGAGCTCGCGGACCTTGGCGCGGACGCCGGTCAGCGCGGCTTCGCGGCTCTGGCGGCGGGCCTGGACCTGGTCGCGTTCGGTGGCCGCGCGCTGGACCGACTGCTCGATGCGTTCGAGGGCGATCTCGCCGCCGTTGACGACGGCGTTGGCGATCTCGGCGCCGCGCTTGCGGTTCGCGGCGGCACGCTCGGCGCGCTCGCGGGCCTGCTGCTCGGCGTGCGCGGCGCGGCGCAGGCCCTCGGCCTTGCCCGCGATGCCGCGCGCCCGCTCTTCGGCGGTGCGCTGCGCGAGCCGCGCTTCCATCTCCTCCTGACGGATGACGGCCAGCTCTTCGACGGCGGCGTCGCGCTCGGCGGTGTCCGGGTCGTCTTCGACGGGCTGCTCGGCGACGGCGGCGAGCCGTTCCTCCAGCTCGGCGAGCTGCTGCAGGGCCTGCTCGCGGCTCTGCTCGACCTTCGCGCGCTGCCCGGAGAACCGCTCGACCTCGGCCTGCGCCTGGCGGGCCGCCTGCTGCATCCGGTTGAGCCGCTCCGACGAGCGCGCCTTGCGGACCTTGGCCTCGCCGAGCGCGTCCTTGGCCTGCGAGACCTCTTCGCGGCGGGCCTGCTGCTCGGCGCGGGCGCCTTCCAGCTCGGCGGCGTAGCGCTCCAGCGAGCGCTCGGCCAGCCGGAGCCGCTCGCCCGCTTCGTCGACGGCGGCCTGGACCTCGATGACGCTCTCGCGCTTGCCCGAGCCACCGATCGCCCAGCGGGAGCCGAAGACGTCGCCTTCGGCGGTGACCGCGCGGACGTCCGGGTGCACGGCGACCAGGTGGCGGGCCGCGTCGAGGTCGCGGACCAGGGCCAGCTTGTCGAGGGCCTGCTCGACGGCGGGCCGCAGCTGCGCCGGCGCCGTGACGACCTCACGGGCCCAGCGCGCGCCTTCCGGCAGCGAGGGCCACGAGTAGGTGTCCACAGTGGACTCGGGGCCGCCGAGCAGGATGCCCGCCCGGCCGGAGTCCGTTTCCTTCAGGTACTTCAGTGCGCGCAGGGCGTCTTCGCCGCCGGTGACGGCGACCGCGTCGGCCACCGGGCCGAGCGCCGCGGCCAGCGCGACCTCGTACCCCGGCTCGACGGTGAGCAGCGCGGCGACCGAGCCGAGCAGGCCCGGCAGCTCGTGGGCCGCGCCGAGCAGCGCGCCCGCGCCGTCCTTGCGCCGCAGGCCCATCGACAGCGCCTCGACGCGCGCCTTCTCCGACGCGATCTCGCGCTCGGCGGTGCGTTCGGCCTTGACCAGCTCTTCGACGCGCGCCTTGGCCGCGTTGTTGGCCTCGACCGCGCGGTCGTGGCGGTCCATCAGGCCGGCGTCGTCGGATTCCTCGACGCCGCCCTCGGCCTTGGCCATCTCCAGCTCTTCGACGGCGATCTCGGCGCGTTCGGCGGCCTCTTCGAGGGACACGCTGAGGCGGTCGATCTCGTCGGAGGTGGCGCCGTTCTTGCTGCGCAGCGCCTCGACCTGGCCGGTCAGCTTGGCCATGCCCTCGCGGCGGTCGGCGATGGCGCGGACGGCGGCCCAGTGCGCGCGCTCGGCGGCCTGAACGCGCTGTTCGAGGTCCTCGCGCCGCAGGACGGTCTGGGCGAGCAGCTCCCGGGCCTCCATGACGGCCTCGTTCAGCTCTTCTTCCTGCTCGGCGACGCGCTCGGCCTCTTCGAGGAGCTCCTCGGGGTCGCGGCCGCCGGTCGACGTCGAGACGTCGGCCGAGAGGTGGCGCTGCCGCTCGATCGCGAGCCGGACGGTGCCGCGCAGGCGCTCGGCCAGCGCGGAAAGCTTGTACCAGGTCTCCTGGGCGGTCTGCAGCAGCGGCGCGTCCTCGGCGAGCGACGACTCCAGCTCGGTCTCCTCGGCGGAGACGATCTCGAGGGTCTGCTCGACCTCGGCGCGACGCTGGCGGGCGGTCTTCTCGTCGGCCTCGTCACGGGTGATCGCGCCGCGCTGGGTGACCAGGTCGTCGGCGAGCAGGCGCAGGCGGGAGTCGCGCAGTTCGGACTGGACGGCCTGGGCCCGGCGGGCGATCTCGGCCTGCTTGCCCAGCGGCTTGAGCTGGCGGCGCAGCTCGGTGGTGAGGTCGCCGAGGCGGTCGAGGTTGCCCTGCATGTTGGCCAGCTTGCGCAGGGTCTGTTCCTTGCGCTTGCGGTGCTTGAGGACGCCGGCGGCCTCTTCGATGAAGGCGCGGCGCTCTTCGGGCTTGGATTCGAGGATCGCCGAGAGCTGGCCCTGCCCGACGATGACGTGCATCTCGCGGCCGATACCGGAGTCCGACAGCAGCTCCTGGACGTCCATCAGGCGGCAGCGGTCGCCGTTGATCTCGTACTCGCTGGCGCCGTCGCGGAACATCCGGCGGGTGATCGACACCTCGCCGTACTCGATCGGCAGGGCGCCGTCGGCGTTGTCGATGGTGAGGGTGACCTCGGCGCGGCCGAGCGGGGCGCGGCCCGCGGTGCCGGCGAAGATGACGTCCTCCATCTTGCCGCCGCGCAGGTCCTTGGCGCCCTGGGTGCCCATGACCCAGCGCAGGGCGTCCAGCACGTTGGACTTGCCGGAGCCGTTCGGCCCGACCACGCAGGTGATGCCCGGCTCGAAGCGCAGCGTGGTGGCCGAGGCGAAGGACTTGAAGCCCTTGAGCGTCAGGCTTTTCAGGTGCACTGGGTGCTGACCCCTCTGGCTGCCGGTACTGGCGATTCAATCGTCCAAGGCTACCCGGGGGTCCCGGCGGGCCGCCGGACGCGCCCCCTCATCGGCGCGCCTTAGCACAGCCGCAGCGGTCTCAGCAACCTCGTGCGCCACACCCGCCCCGGAAGTACCAAGGCCCTCGCTACCGCTCGACGAACCCGCCGAGTCCCCCTTTCGGGTCGGACCAGCGCTCGGCGACGTTTTCCACACTTCCGGGTGATTCTCCGGACCGCAGGGCGGTCAGCAACCGCTCACAGTGGTCTCGATCACCCTCCGCTATGACCTCGACACGCCCGTCAGGCATGTTCCGGGCGCTGCCCACCAGCCCGAGTTCGAGCGCCCGGCTGCGGGTCCACCAGCGGAAACCGACGCCCTGGACGCGCCCGCGCACCCACGCCGTCAACCGCGTGTTCGTTTGTTCCTCACTCACGCTTTCCTCCCTTTCGGACTCTTCGACTGCGCACAGTGATCGCACAGGCCCACTACCTGGGCGAATAGGGCACCGACGGTGATAGCCTCGCCGCCGAGGTCGTCCTCCCGGGTTCCCCCGCCGGGGGAAGCAGTGATCGATTCACGGCCTCGCTGCATCCTTGAGAACACCGCGCCTCTTCCCGAACCCCCGAGGAGCCTGTAATGCCCCGCCCCGACGGGTCCGCATCGAGCTCGCACGTGACCAGGATCGACACCGCCCCGCCGAAGAGCAGCAAACCGAACCGCACCGGGTACGTCGTGCTCGGGGTGGCCGGTCTGGTGGTCGCGACCGCGTTCGCCGCGGTCGCCGAGCTCGCCGGCCCGGACCCCGCCAGCACCGCGGGCGGCACCGGTGGCACCGGCGGCCAGGGCACCTCGCAGGCCGGCCTGCAGACGGTGCCGAACACCCCGTCCTCGGCAGGCCCGTCGACCGCCGGCGCCCCGACGTCGGAGTCGTCGGCGACGTCCTCGACCGCGCCGAGCACGGTCGTGTCGATCAGCCCGGACGGCAAGACCACGACGACGGTCGTCACCCAGGCTTCGCCGCCCCCGCCGCCGCGCGACGACACCGGCGACCCGCCACCCGTGACCTCGACGACGCCGAAGCCCCCGCCGACCACGACGAAGACGCCGCCGACCACGACACCGACGACGACGCCAGACGACCCGCCGCCGAGCACGACGACCGGCGGGGGCGGGACCAGCAGCGCGGGCTCGCCGTCGCCGAGCACGAGCGACTCCCCGACGTCGGGCGGAAGCACCGCGCACGCGCAGTAAGAGATTCCGACGCCCCAAGGCGGCCTTGGGTGCGTTGAACGCACCGAAGGCCGCCTTGGTTGCGTTGAACGCACCGAAGGCCACATTGGGGCGGGCGGGCGGGCGGTTCAGCCGCCGCGCTTGAGCCGATGCGCGAACAGCCTCCACAGATAGACCGTCAGCAGGGCCCCGGCGCCCGCGGCCGCGACGCGCAGCCACCTCGCCCAGCCGACGGCATCGCCGTCGAAGGCCGTGAGGATCCAGCCGGACGCCCCGAAGGTCGCCCCCACGGCCAGCGTCAACAGGATCACCAGCGGGATGCGCTCACCGCCGAGCAGCCACGTCTTCGACCCGTCCATGCCCGGTGAGGTACCCCGCCGAAAGCCGTCCTAGACGTCGAAGCGGTAATCCGGGCGCGAGAGGTCAAGTGCCGCCGAGGCGGCGGCGCAACGACTCCGCGGCCGCGCCCCCGAGCGTCACGCAGGCTCCGAGGATGCCGCGAGTCCACGGCTCCTCGACGCCGAACGCGGCCGCCACCCCCACGCCCGCGAGACAACCGATCGCCGCCAGGGCGAGCAGCGCCGGCAGGCGGGCCGTCCGGGCGCGCCGCGGCGGGGACTCCGGCTCGGTCATCAGCGGTTCCCGCGCGCCTGGACGTACCGGAACCAATAGCACCCGGCCAAGACCAGCCAGGCCACCGTCACCACGACCTGGACCACGCTCTGCCACTCCGACACTCCCCCGTCCCAGGCGAGAAAGCCGGAACCGATCGCGCCCACGGTCCAGAAGATCGCCAGCGCGAGAGCGGCCTTCGCCGGCAACCGGCCGCCGGGTATCCACTTCCCCTCAGTCACCTGAACGAGGTACCCGCTTCCTCAGACCTCGAAGCGGTACCCCATGCCCGGCTCGGTGAGCAGGTGCCGGGGCCGCGAAGGCTCCGGCTCCAGCTTCCGACGCAGCTGGGCCAGGTACACCCGCAGGTAGTGGGACTCCCGTTCGTACGACGGGCCCCACACCTCGTGCAGCAGCTGCTTCTGCGCCACGAGCCGCCCGCGGTTGCGGACCAGCAGCTCCAGCACGCCCCACTCCGTCTTCGTCAGGTGGACTTCCGCGCCGTCGCTGAGGCGGACCTTCTTCGCGGCCAAGTCCACGCTGAACGACGACGTCTCCACCACCGCGTCCACGTCGTCGGCGCCCGTCACCGCCGAGCGGCGGACCGCCGCGCGCAGGCGGGCCAGCAGCTCGTCCATGCCGAACGGCTTCGTGACGTAGTCGTCCGCGCCGGCGTCGAGGGCCTCGACCTTGTCGGCCGAGTCGCCGCGGGCGGACAGCACGATGATCGGGACCGTCGTCCAGCCGCGCAGACCCGCGATCACCTCCGTGCCGTCCAGGTCCGGCAACCCGAGGTCGAGCACGACCACGTCGGGCTTGGTCTCGGCCACCGCCTTGAGCGCGGCGGTGCCGTCGTGCGCGGTGATCACCTTGTAGCCGCGGGCGTTCAGGTTGATCCGCAGCGCCCGCACGATCTGCGGCTCGTCGTCGACCACCAGCACGGTGGCGCCCGTGTCGTTCATCGCACCTCCTCGAACGTGACGCTGTGCGCGGGCAGCGAAATCACCACGGTGAGCCCGCCGCCCGGGGTGTCCTCGGCGCGGATCGTGCCGCCCATCGCCTCGGTGAACCCCTTCGCCACCGACAGCCCGAGCCCGACGCCCGGTGTCGTGTCCCGGTCGCCGCCGAGGCGCTGGAACGGCGCGAACGCCGAATCCGCGGTCCCTTTGCGCAGCCCCCGGCCGTGGTCGACGATCCGCAGCTCGACGTGCCCGGAGTGCGCGGAAGCCCGCGCCGAAACCGGGGCGCCGCCGTGGCGTAGGGCGTTGTCCAGCACGTTCGCGACCACCCGCTCCAGCAGGCCGGGGTCGGCGAGCACCGCCGGGAGCTGGTCGTCCACGGCGACCCGCACTTCCTCCGAGTAGTCTACATTGGACAGTGCGTGCGCGACGACCTCGTCGTAGCCCACCGGACGCAGGAGCGGCTTCACCGCGCCGGTGGCCAGCCGCGACGAGTCGAGGAGGTTGTCGATCAGCCCGGCCAGCCGGTCGGCCGACAGCTCGATGGCCTCCATCAGCTCGGCGGTGTCCTCTTCGGACAGAGCGAGGTCGGGCGCGCGCAGGCTGCCGATCGACGCCTTGATCGACGTCAGCGGCGTGCGCAGGTCGTGCCCGACCGCGGACAACAGCGTCGTGCGCAGCTCGGTCGCCTCGGCCTTGCGCTCGGCGCGGGCCGCGGCGGCCGCCGTCCGCTGCTGGCGCAGGGCGAGCAGCGCCTGCCCGGCGACGGCTTCCAGGACCCGCCGGTCGGCCGCCGGGAGCGCCCGCCCGCGCAGGGTCAGGTGGACGTCGGCGGTGACGGCGATGTCCACATCGGCCTCGTCCGGGTCGGCGCACGGGTGCTCTCCCGCGGTCGCGACGCCACGCCAGGCGCCGTCCTGCTTCTCCAGCAGCGTCACCGACGTCAGCGCGAAGTTCTCCCGGACCTTTTCCAGCAGCCGCTCGATCGGGTTCGTGTGGGTCAGCACGGTCCGGGCGTAGGAGGCGAGCAGCGCCGCCTCGGTCCGTGCGCGCGCCGCCTGCGTGGCCCGCCGCGCCGCTTGGTCGACGACCAGCGCGACGAGCACCGCGACCACGACCATCGCGATCAGCGTCACGAGGTTTTGCGGCGTGTGCACGGTCAGCGTGTACAGCGGTGGCGTGAAGAAGAAGTTGAGCAGCCCGGCGCCGAGCACGGCCGCGAGCAGCGCCGGGCCGAGGCCGCCGACCAGCGCCACGACGACCGTCGCCAGCACGTAGGAGATGACGTCGGTGGCGAAGTCGAGCCCGGCCGGGATGAAGAAGCCGACCACGGTGACCAGCACCGGCAGCACGACGCTCAGCACCCAGCCCACGACCAGGCGCGAGAACCCGAGCGGGCTCGCGCTGAGCCGGGCCCGCAAGCGGCCACCCGCCTCGGAGTGGGTGACCATGTGGACGTCGATCGATCCGGACTGCCGCACGACGCCGGCGCCGATGCCCTCGTCGAACAGCCGCGCCACGCGCGACCGCCGCGAGGTGCCGATCACCAGCTGGGTCGCGTTGACGCCGCGGGCGAAGTCCAGCAGCGCGGTCGGGACGTCGTCGCCGACGACCGTGTGAAAGGTCGCGCCGACCTCTTCGGCCAGGGTGCGGCAGCGGGCGATCGCGGCGGGGCCGAGCCCGGACAGGCCGTCGCCGCGCAGGATGTGGACGACCTGCAGCTCGGCGCCCGCCCGGGTGGCGATCCGGCTGGCGCGGCGGATGAGCGTCTCGCTCTCCGCGCCGCCGGTGATGGAGACGACGACGCGTTCGCGCGCCTCCCAGGTGTCGGTGATCCGCTGCTCGGCGCGGTAGCGCTGCAGGGCGACGTCGACCTGGTCGGCCACCCAGAGCAAGGCCAGTTCGCGCAGGGCGGTGAGGTTGCCGGGGCGGAAGTAGTTGCCCAGCGCGGCGTCGATCCGCTCGGCCGGGTAGACGTTGCCGTGCGCGAGGCGTCGCCGCAGCGCCTCCGGCGTGATGTCGACCAGCTCCAGCTGTTCGGCCCGGCGGACGACCTCGTCCGGCACGGTCTCTTGCTGGGTGACGCCGGTGATCCGCTCGACGACGTCGTTGAGGCTCTGCAGGTGCTGCACGTTGACCGTCGACAACACGTCGATGCCGGCTTCGAGCAGTTCCTCGACGTCCTGCCAGCGCTTGGCGTTGCGCGAACCCGGGACGTTGGTGTGCGCCAGCTCGTCGACGACGGCGACCTCGGGCGCGCGGGCGAGGATCGCCTCGACGTCCATCTCGTCGAAGTCGCGGCCGCGGTGGCCGGCGTACCGCCGCGGGACGACCTCGAGGCCGTCGAGCAGCACCGCGGTCTTCTCGCGGCCGTGCGTCTCCACCAGACCGACGACGACGTCGGTGCCGCGGTCGAGGCGGCGGCGTGCCTCGCCGAGCATGGCGAAGGTCTTGCCGACGCCCGGAGCCGCGCCGAGGTAGATCCTCAGCTCTCCTCGGCGCGGCCTGTTTGCGGTGGTCACGCTGTCAGTGTGCCCCTCCGGCCGCACCCTGCACGGCCAAGTTGAGCTGGAGCACATTCACCCCGGGGACGCCGATCCCGGCCCCGGACGTGTTCGCCTCGACGAGCTGCTTCACCCGATCCACCGGCAACCCGGTCACCCGGGCCACGCGGGCGATCTGGAGATCGGCGTAGGCGACGCTGATCGCCGGGTCGAGCCCGGATCCCGATGCCGTCACCGCGTCCGGCGGCACCTGACCGGGTGACACGCCTTCGCGCTCGGCGATGGCGGCGCGCCGCTCCTGGATGGCCTTCACGAGGTCCTCGTTGTACGGGCCCTTGTTGGACGCGCCGGACGGCATCTCGGGGGTGACCGCCGACGGCCGGGTGTGGAACCACGGGTCGTGCGCCGGGTCGGCCGGCACCGGGTCGACGCCGATCAGTGACGACCCGACGGCCTGGCCGTTCTGCGTGACGACCGAGCCTTCGGCGTTGCCCTCCAGGCCGGGGATGCGGGCGATCGCCCACACCGCCAGGGGGTAGAGGATCCCGAGCAGGACGGTCATCACGACGAGGACGCGCAGCCCGGCCCAGGTCTGCTTGACGAGAGTGTTCACGACAGTCACCCGATTCCAGGGATGAGGCGCACCAGCAGGTCGATCAGCCAGATCCCGAGGAAGGGGCTGACGATCCCGCCGAGGCCGTAGACGAGCAGGTTGCGGCGCAGCAGGGCCGAGGCCGACGACGGCTTGTACCGCACGCCGCGCAGGGCCAGCGGAATCAGCACGACGATGATCAGCGCGTTGAAGATGACGGCGGACAGGATCGCCGACTTCGGCGTGGCCAGGTGCATGATGTTCAGCCCGCCCAGCTGGGCGTAGATGCCGGTGAACATCGCGGGCAGGATCGCGAAGTACTTCGCGAGGTCGTTGGCGACGCTGAACGTCGTCAACGCGCCGCGGGTGATCAGCAGCTGCTTGCCGATCTCGACGATCTCGATCAGCTTCGTCGGGTCGCTGTCGAGGTCGACCATGTTGCCGGCCTCCTTCGCGGCCGACGTGCCGGTGTTCATCGCGACGCCGACGTCGGACTGCGCGAGCGCCGGGGCGTCGTTGGTGCCGTCGCCGGTCATCGCGACCAGCCGCCCGCCTTCCTGCTCCTGCTTGATGAGCGCCATCTTGTCTTCGGGCTTGGCCTCGGCGAGGTAGTCGTCGACACCCGCGTCCGCGGCGATGGCCTTGGCGGTGAGCGGGTTGTCGCCGGTGATCATCACCGTTTTGATGCCCATCGCGCGCAGTTCCTTGAAGCGTTCCTTCATACCCGGCTTGACGACGTCGGACAGCCGGATCACGCCGCGCACCACGGTGTTCTCGGCGACGACCAGGGGCGTGCCGCCCTGGGCGCTGATCTCGTCGACCACCTTCTCGGTCTCGTCGGGGAACTCGCCGCCGTTGTCGCGCACCCAAGCGCGGACCGCACTCGCGGCGCCCTTGCGGATTCGCCGGCTCCCGATGTCGAGGCCGCTCATCCGCGTCTGCGCGGTGAAGGGCACGAACTCACCGTGCTCGTCCTGGCCCGCGTAGTCCGCGGTCAGCTCGACGACGCTACGTCCCTCGGGGGTTTCGTCGGCCAGGCTGGCCAGCCGGGCGGCACGCGCGAGTTCGTCCGGAGTGGACGATCCGACGGGGATCAGCTCGGTGGCGCGGCGGTTGCCGAAGGTGATCGTGCCGGTCTTGTCGAGCAGCAGCGTCGAGACGTCGCCGGCGGCCTCCACCGCGCGGCCGCTGGTCGCGAGGACGTTGCGCTGCACCAGGCGGTCCATGCCCGCGATGCCGATGGCGCTCAGCAGCGCACCGATCGTCGTCGGGATCAGGCAGACGAGCAGGGCGGTCAGCACGATCACCGACTGCTCGCTGCCGGAGTAGCGGGCCATCGGCTGCAGCGCCACGACGGCGAGCAGGAAGATGATCGTGAGCGTCGAAAGCAGGATGGTCAATGCGATCTCGTTCGGCGTCTTCTGCCGCGAAGCGCCTTCCACCAACGCGATCATGCGGTCCACAAAGGATTCGCCGGGCTTGGTCGTGATCTTGACGACGACCCGGTCGCTCAGCACCGTCGTGCCGCCGGTGACCGCCGACCGGTCGCCGCCGGACTCGCGGATGACCGGGGCCGACTCGCCGGTGATGGCCGACTCGTCGACGGTCGCGATGCCCTCGACGACGTCGCCGTCACCCGGGATCACCTGGCCCGCCTCGACGACGACCAGGTCGCCGATCTTCAGCTCGATCCCCGGGACCTGCTCCTCCCCGGATTCGGTGAGCCGGCGGGCGACGGTCTCCTTCTTCGACTTCCGCAGGGATTCCGCCTGCGCCTTGCCCCGCCCTTCGGCGACGGCTTCGGCGAGGTTCGCGAACAGGACCGTGAACCAGAGCCAGACGGCGATCAGGATGGTGAACACGCTCGGGTCGGTGACCGCGAAGACGGTGGTGAGCGCGGAACCCACCCACACCACGAACATCACCGGGTTGCCGAGCTGGTGCTTGGGGTTGAGCTTCCGGAAGGCGTCGGGCAGCGACGTCCAGAGCTGACGCGGGCTGAACACCC
The DNA here is from genome assembly GCF_040682155.1 of Amycolatopsis sp. NPDC051371. NCBI lineage: Bacteria > Bacillati > Actinomycetota > Actinomycetes > Pseudonocardiales > Pseudonocardiaceae > Amycolatopsis > Amycolatopsis sp. NPDC051371. The sequence goes on along the minus strand of NZ_JBFBAG010000018.1, from coordinate 159,061 downwards.
CGGCGCCGACTCGTCCGGCGGGTTCGACAGGAGTCACCTGAGGTCGTTCATCGGTGACGGTCATGCGAGTGCCTCCGCGATGGGCCCGAGCGCGAGCGCCGGGATGAAGGTGAGGGCCGCGACGAGCACCACCGTGCCGGTGAGCATGGTGGCGAACAGCGGCCCGGTGGTGGGCAGGGTCCCCGCGGTTTCGGGCACCTTGCTTTGCGCGGCCAGCGAGCCGGCCAGGCAGAGCACGGCGAGGATCGGCACGAACCGGCCGATCGCCATGGCGACGCCGAACGACGACTGGAACCAGTCGCTCGTCGCGGTCAGGCCGCCGAACGCGCTGCCGTTGTTGTTGCCGGTGGACGCGTAGCCGTAGAGGATTTCGGACAGGCCGTGCGCGCCGCCGTTGCCCAGCGCGCCCGCCGTGCCCGGCAGCAGCAGCGCGATCCCGGAGCCGAGGAGCACCACGGTCGGCATCGCGAGCATGGCGATCGCCGCGCAGGTGACCTCGCGCTTGCCGAGCTTCTTGCCCAGGTACTCCGGCGTGCGCCCGACCATCAGGCCGGCCAGGAACATCGCGATGATCGCCATGACCAGGATCCCGTAGAGGCCGGTGCCGACGCCGCCGGGCGAGATCTCGCCGTAGAGCATGTTCAGCAGCGGGCCCCCGCCGCCGAGGCCCGAGAGACTGTCGTGGGCGCCGTTCACCGCGCCGGTCGACGTACCGGTGGTGGTGTCGGCGAAGATCGACGTCAGCCCGATGCCGAACCGCTGCTCCTTGCCTTCCATGCTCGCGCCCGCGGCCAGCGCCGCCGGGTTGCTCGCGGTGGCCTCGGAGAACCAGATGATCGCCAGCGACGCGGCCCACAACAGGCTCATCACGCCCAGCAGGACGTACCCCTGCTGGGGTTTGCCGACGAGCTTGCCGAACGCGCGGGTCAGGCTGACCGGGATCACCAGGATCAGGAACAGCTCGACGAGGTTGCTCCAGACGTTGGGGTTCTCGAAGGGATGCGCGGAGTTGGCGTTGAGGATGCCGCCGCCGTTGGTGCCGAGTTCCTTGATCGCCTCCTGGCTCGCCGCGGGCGCCAGGGCGATCGTGCTGTGGCTGCCGTCGGGGTCGGTGACGGCGACGCCGGCTTTGAGGCTCTGCACCACGCCGAGCGCGACCAGCACGATCGCGAAGACGAACGCCATCGGCAGCAGGACGCGAACCGTACCGCGCGTGAGGTCCACCCAGAAGTTGCCGAGCCGGTCGGTCTTCGCGCGGACGAACCCGCGCGTCACCGCGATCGCCACGGCCAGGCCGACACCGGCGGACAGGAAGTTCTGCACGGTCAGCCCGGCCATCTGCACGAAGTGGCCCATCGTCGTCTCGGGGACGTAGGACTGCCAGTTCGTGTTGGTGACGAACGAAACCGCCGTGTTGAAGGCGACGCCCGGGCTCACCGAGCCGCGGCCCAGGTTCCACGGCAGGAGCGGCTGCAGCCGCTGCAGCAGGTAAAGCAGGACGATCGAGACGAACGAGAAGCCGAGCACACCCGCGGCGTAGGTCGGCCACCGCTGTTCGGAGTCCGGGTTGACGCGGAAGAGCTTGTACAGGCCCTTTTCCAGCTTGGAGTGCTTCTCGGTGGAGAAGACGCGCGCCAGGTAGTCGCCGAGCGGTTGGTAAACCGCGGCGAGGGCGGCGAGGAGGAGGCCGAGCTGGATGAGCCCGGCCGCGGTGTCGGACATCAGAATTTCTCCGGCCTGATCAGCGCGACGAACAGGTAGACGAGCAGACCCAGCGCCAGCAACCCGCCGACGACGTTGGCCACGGTCCCGGCGCCGCTCACAGCTTTTCCAGCCCGCGCAGCGCCAGTGCGAGCACCACGAATACGCCGATCAGCAGGACGGCGTAGAGCAAGTCGGCCACAGGCACCTCTCAAGACGGGTCACCGGGTTCGGTGACCGGACGCGTTCACTGTGCGGCCGGGAAACCCCGCGCAGGCGCGAGGCTGACGGCCTCTTGATGCCTTCCCGACACCCATTTACGCGGTCTTTATGGCCGGTGGCGGGCGTCACGCAAACGTTTGCCCAGTACTCACCGTATGCAGTTGGTTAGTGACTCGCGACACAACGAGTGACCGAACAAGTGCGGAACGTGCAATTCGGGCAGACAAGATCTTCGGGCCGTGTTACACCTGTGTTACCGATAGTTGTATCGGCTAAGCAAATCTAGGGAGGGGTCCATATGTGCGGTATCGCCGGCTGGGTTTCCTACGACGCCGACCTCACCCGCCGCCAGGACGTGGTCGACGCCATGACGGAGACCATGGCCTGCCGCGGTCCGGACGGCGTCGGCACGTGGGTGCGCACGCACGTCGCGCTCGGGCACCGGCGGCTGGCCATCATCGACCTGCCCGGCGGCCGTCAGCCGATGTCCGTGCACACGCCGAACGGCGACGTCGCGATGGTCTACAGCGGTGAGGCCTACAACTTCATCGAGCTGAAGGAAGAGCTGACGAAGCTCGGCCACAAGTGGGAGACCGACAGCGACACCGAGGTCGTCCTGCACGGTTACCTGCAGTGGGGCGACGAGGTCGTCGACCACCTCAACGGCATGTACGCCTTCGCGATCTGGGACGAGCGCGACGACCGCCTCGTCATGATCCGCGACCGGATGGGCATCAAGCCGTTCTACTACTACCCGACGCGCGACGGCGTGCTGTTCGGCTCGGAGCCGAAGGCCATCTTGGCGAACCCCCTCGCGAGCAAGGTCGTCGACACCGACGGCCTGCGCGAGCTGCTGGCGTTCACCAAGCGACCCGGCTGGTCGCTGTGGAAGGGCATGGAGGAGGTCCAGCCGGGCACGATCGTCACCGTGTCCCGCGAGGGCATCCGCACCCGCACGTACTGGAAGCTCGACGCGAAGCAGCACACCGACGACCAGGAGACCACGGTCGCCCGCGTCCGCGAGCTGATGACCGACATCGTGCACCGCCAGCTCGTCGCGGACGTCCCGCGCTGCGTGCTGCTGTCGGGCGGGCTCGACTCCAGCGCCGTCACCGGCCTCGCCGCGCCCCACCTCGCCGAGCAGGGCGAGCAGCTGCGGACGTTCTCCGTCGACTTCTTCGGCCAGGAGGAGAACTTCAAGCCGGACGAGATGCGGGACACCGCGGACTCGCCGTACATCCGCGACGTCGCGGAGCTGGTCGGGTCGGCGCACCAGAACGTCATGCTGAACCCGGCGGAGCTGAGCGACCCGGCGGTCCGGCGCGCGGTGCTGAAGGCCCGCGACATCCCGGCCGGCCTCGGCGACATGGACACGTCGCTGTACCTGCTGTTCAAGGCGATCCGCGGCGAGTCGACGGTGGCGCTGTCGGGCGAGTCGGCCGACGAGGTGTTCGGCGGCTACCGCTGGTTCCACGACGAGAAGACCGTCAACGCGGACACGTTCCCGTGGCTGGCGTTCCGCACGTCGATGATGGACGACCGGGCGTCGCTGTACACGACCGAGCTACGGCAGAAGCTGAACCTGGAGTCCTACATCGGGGACCAGTACGCCACGGCGGTTTCCGCGGTCGACCACCTGGACGGCGAGTCCGCGGTGGAAGCGCGGATGCGGACCATCTGCAACCTCCACTTGACCCGCTTCGTGCGGATGCTGCTCGACCGCAAGGACCGCGCGTCGATGGCGGTGGGCCTGGAGGTCCGCGTGCCGTTCTGCGACCACCGGCTGGTCGAGTACGTCTACAACACGCCGTGGTCGCTCAAGACGTTCGACGGCCGGGAGAAGAGCCTCCTGCGGCACGCGACCAAGCACGTGCTGCCGGAGTCGGTGGCCCAGCGGGTGAAGAGCCCGTACCCGTCGACGCAGGACCCGGGCTACGCGGCGGCGTTGCAGCAGCAGACCAAGGAGGTCCTCGCGGACCCGGGTCACCAGGTGTTCGGCCTGGTGGACAAGGCGTGGGCGCACCGGGTGTCCGAAGTGGACCCGGCAACCATGAACCCGGCGGCGCGGGTGGGCCTGGACCGGCTGCTCGACCTGTACCACTGGATCGAGATGTACCAGCCGACGCTCGAGCTCGACTGAGGTTCTCGTAGTCCCGGCGCTTGACCTCGAGTGCCCTTGAGGTGTGAGGCTCGGGGCATGAAGGTGCTGCTGTTCGGCCGCAACCCGGCCACGGTCTCGAGGGTGACGGCGGCGCTGTCCGCGGCGGGTTTCGCCGCGGACGGCGTCGCTTCGGAGGAAGCCGCGTTGTCCCGGCTCGGTGTGGTCGACGCGCTGGTGCTGGGCGCGGGGGTGGTGGGCTCGTTGCGGGAGCGGCTGGTGGCCGCGGCCGTGCGGCACGGGGTCCTGTGGGTGCAAGGGCCGCACATCCTCCCCGAGCGGGATGCGCGGGAGTACGTCCGGACGGAGATCCTGCCGAAGCTGCGGCCCTCTCGCCGGGCCCGTACGTCATGAACGACGCGTTCATGACGTCCGGCGACAGGGCCCCGGCAAAGTCGGTGGCCGGGTCTGGCTCGGCGGTCATCCGGCGGCATCGGCGGACGCGGTGGCGTCCCGAATGAGTCATTCAGGTCTTGGGAGGTCCTGAATGACTCATTCAAGACCTTTGAGTCGTTCGTGACGTCGGCAGCCGCTTCAGCCGAGGGCGCAGCTCCGCGCAGACTTCGTCGCCCTCGGTGGTGAGGTCCGCGCCGAGCCCGGCCAGCAGCGATCGGGCGCCGTGGTTGTCCGGCGGCCGGCCACCGGCGCCATCACTTCGAGGGGGTCGGCGCCGGCCACGGCCGCGTCCAGCAGCCGGGCCAGCGCGATTTCGTCGAGCGGTGTCAGCTTGATCAGCGCCGGACCTCCCGCAGCTTCACCGGACGTCGTTCGCGGCGGGACAGCTCGCACGCCTCCGCGATGTAGAACGCCTCCAACGCGTCCGCCGCGACGCACGGTGAAGGTGCCCGGCCCGCGACGACGTCCAGGAATGCCCGCAGCTCGGTCGTGTACGCGGGCCGGAACCGCTCCATGAACCCTGGGTAAGCCGGTCCCGGCAGCGGCGCCACTCCCGGCTCCACCGAGCGCAGCGGCGCCCGGTCGTCCAGGCCGACCACGACTCCCGACACCGAACCCAATGCCTCGAGCCGCACGTCGTAGCCCGCGCCGTTGTAGCGGGTCAGGGACACCGTCGCCAGCGTGCCGTCGTCCAGGGTCAGCGTCGCCGCCGCCGTGTCGACGTCGCCCGCGTCCCTGAAGAAGTGCTCGCCGCGGTTCGCTCCGATCGCGTAGACCTCCGAGACCTCGCGGCCGCTCACCCAGCGGATGATGTCGAAGTCGTGCACGCCGCAGTCGCGGAACAGCCCGCCCGAGTGGGCGACGTACTCCGCCGGCGGCGGTGCCGGGTCGAACGTCGTCGCGCGCAGCGTGTGCAGCCACCCCAGCTCGCCCGATGCCACCGCCGCCCGGGCCGCCGCGTAGCCCGCGTCGAAGCGGCGCTGGAAACCGATCTGGACCGGGACGTCCGACGCGCCGATGCGGTCGATCACGGCGAGGGTTCCGGGGATGTCCGCCGCGACCGGCTTTTCGCAGAACACCGGGATGCCCGCGTCGACCGCCGCGATGATCAGGCCCGGGTGCGCGTCGGTGGCGGCCGTGACGACCAGGCCGTCGAGCCCCGCGGCGAACAGCTCGTCGAGGGACGCCGCCTCGACACCCAGCTTCGCGGCGGCGGAAGCGGCGCGCGCGGTGTCGACGTCGGCCACGACGACCGACTCGACCTCCTCGAAGCCCTTCAGCGTCTCCGCGTGCGCGGTGCCGATCCGGCCGGTGCCCGCCAGTCCCAACCTCATCGTGGTGCTCCTCCTGTCGCAGAAAATCCGGCGGTGGTCGCCCGGACCACCAGGGACGGGTGCAGCAGGTGCCGGACCGGCTCCGTGCGCTCCCCGCGGACGCGTTCGACCAGCGCTTCGAAGGCCAGCCGGCCCATCTCGGTGCGCGGTTGGTCCACTGTGGTCAGGGAAAGGTGCCGCAGCGCGGCCAGCGAAGTGTTGTCGTAGCCGACGACCGAGACGTCCTCGGGCACGCGCAACCCCGCCTCTTCGAGAGCCGAGATCGCGCCGACGGCGTTGAAGTCGTTGCCCGCCACCAAACCCGTGGGCAGCTCAGCGCGCGAGTACGTCGCCAGCAACTCCCGCACGGACTTCTCACCGGCGGTGTCGGTGTGCTCGCTGCGCACGACGATCGGCTCCAGGCCGTGCCGCCGCATCGCCGCCTGGAACCCGCGACGGCGCTGGGCTGCCCCGGCTGCGCCACCGCCGTCGAGGTGGGCGATGCGCCGGTGCCCGAGGCCGGCGAGGTGGTCGACGGCCAGCGCCGACCCCGCTTCGCCGTCGTCGTTCACGGTGTCCACACCGGACGCTCGCGACGTCCGTGACACGAGCACCACCGGGCACTGCCGGGCCGCGGCTTCGATGGCCGACGCGGGCACGACCGGCGAAAGCAGGATGACGCCCGCCGGACGGAAGGAAAGCAGGCTGCGCAAGGCGTTCCCCTCGCGCGCGGGACTGCGGCCGCCGGTGTTGAGGACGAGGTCGAAGCCCGCGGCCTGCGCGGCCGCGTCCAGGCCCTCGACGACGTCGGCGAAGAAGGCGTTGCGCAGGTCGTTGACCATCACACCGAGCACAGTGGACGTCCGGCTGGCCAGGGACCGCGCCATGACGTGCGGCTGGTAGCCGAGTTCTTCGGCCGCACGCAGTACAGCAGCGCGCCGAACGTCCGAAACCTTCGGTGAATTCCTCATCACCAGGGAGACCAGTGCGCGGGAAACCCCCGCCCGCGCGGCGACGTCCTCCATGGTCGGACGCATGACCGCACCTCCCCTGATCACCGGAAACTCGGCCTTGACTTGCTGTGACGGACGCTACAAGATTAGAGCGCTCTAATCAATAGAGCGCTCCAACGGACCAACGGAGGCCCCTTGTGACAGCGAGGATCCGCGTGGCCGCCGCCCCGATCTCCTGGGGCGTCTGCGAAGTCCCCGGCTGGGGCCGGGTGCTGGACGCGGCGACCGTGCTCGGCGAGATGGCGGAGCTGGGCGTCCAGGCGACCGAGCTGGGCCCGCCCGGGTACCTCCCGCGCGACCCGGCGGAGCTGCGGGAGCTGCTCGGGAAGCACGACCTGACACTCGTCGGCGGCTTCCTCGCCGTCGTGCTGCACGAAAGCCAGGAGAACGCGCTCAAGGAAGCCGAGGAGTCGGCGGCGCTGTTCGCCGCGTGCGGTGGCGACGTCCTCGTGCTCGCCGCCGCGACCGGGATCGACGGCTACGACGAACGCCCGAAGCTCACCGACGCCGAATGGGCGACACTCGTCGAAACCGCCGGGAAGATCCGTGACATCGCCGCAGCTCACGGCCTGCGCACCGTGCTGCACCCGCACGTCGGGACGCACGTGGAGCAGCAGGCCGAGGTCGAGCGCTTCCTCGCCGATTCCGATCTCGGCTTGTGCCTCGACACCGGGCACCTGATGATCGGCGGGACGGATCCGGTCGAGCTGGCCAAGCGGTATCCCGAACGGGTGGGGCACGTGCATCTCAAGGACGTCCGAGAAGACCTCGCGGCCGAGGTCCGCGCGGGACGGCTCGGCTACACCGACGCGGTCGGGCGGGGCATCTACACCCCGCTCGGCGAGGGGGACGTGGACGTGGCGTCGATGGTGCGCTCCGTCCAGGCGGCCGGCTACGACGGCTGGTACGTCCTCGAACAGGACACCGCCCTCGGCGACTCGAGCCCCGACGACACACCGCGCCGGGACACCGAGCGCAGCCTGGCCCACCTCGCGAAGATCATCGACTCCCTCTAATCGGTCCCAAAGGAGTGACTGTGTTCTCTATCAAGAAACTGGCCGGAGTGGCGGCGATCGCCGCCACCGGGCTGGTGCTCGCCGCGTGCAGCGGCCCGAGCGCCGACAACTCGACCAGCAGCTCGAGCGCCCCGTCCGCCGCGGCCCCGAGCACGGGCGGCCCGCTGAAGATCGCCGTCGTCACGCACGGCACCTCCGGTGACGCCTTCTGGAACGTCGTGAAGAACGGCGCCGAGCAGGCCGGGAAGGACCTGAACGTCGGCGTCGACTACTTCGCCGACGGCGACCCCGGCAACCAGGCCCGGCTGATCGACAACGCCGTCGCGCAGAAGGTCAGTGGCCTGGTCGTCTCCATGGCGAACCCGCAGGCGCTGCAGACATCGATCCAGAACGCGGTGAAGGCCGGCATCCCGGTCGTCACCATCAACTCCGGTGAGGACTCCAGCGCGGCGTTCGGCGCGATCGCGCACGTCGGGCAGAGCGAGGGCCTCGCGGGCCAGGGCGCCGGCCAGCGCCTCAAGGCGGCCGGCAAGACGAAGCTGCTGTGCGTCATCCACGAGGCCGGCAACATCGGCCAGAACCAGCGCTGCGACGGCGCGAAGCAGGCCTTCGGCAACGTCACCACGCTGCAGGTCGACATCTCCAACCCGACCGACGCGCAGGCGCGGATCCGCGGCGCGCTGCAGTCCGACCCGTCGATCGACGCGGTGCTGGCGCTGAACTCGCAGGTCGCGGCCCGTGCGGTGAGCGCGGCGAAGGAGGCCAGCTCGAAGGCGCAGGTGGCGACGTTCGACCTGAACGCCGACGTCGTGGCCGCCATCAAGGACGGCAGCATCCTCTTCGCCGTCGACCAGCAGCAGTACGAGCAGGGCTACCTGCCGATCGTGTTCCTCAAGCTGTACAAGGAAAACGGCAACACCATCGGCGGCGGCCACCCGGTGCAGACCGGCCCCGGCTTCGTCGACAAGACCAACATCGACACCGTGGCCCCGTACGCGCAGCGCGGCACGCGCTAAGGGGACGTGATGACCGCAGCGATCCAGGCGCAACCCGACGAACGCGTGGGGAAGAAGAGCCTGACCGACCGGCTGGTCGTCCGGCCGGAGATCGGCGCGCTGCTCGGCGCCGTGCTCGTGTTCGTCTTCTTCTCCGTCGTCACCAGCCAGTTCCTCAGCCCGCTGGGCGTGGCGACCTGGCTCGACGACTCCTCGACCCTGGGCATCATGGCCGTCGTGGTCGCGCTGCTCATGGTCGGCGGTGAGTTCGACCTCTCGGCCGGCGTGATGACGGCGTCGACGTCGCTGGTCACCGCGATCCTGGCGACGCAGGCGGGGTGGAACGTCTGGCTCGCGCTGCTGGTCTCGCTGGCGTTCGCGCTCGGCGTCGGCGCGTTCAACGGCTGGTTGGTGATGAAGACCGGCCTGCCCAGCTTCATCGTCACGCTGGGGTCGTTCCTCGCCCTGCAGGGGCTCAACCTCGGCGTGACGCGCTGGGTGACCAACACCGTTCAGGTCTCGGGCATGCGCTCGACCAGCGGTTACGAGTCCGCCGGCGGGCTGTTCGCGTCGACGTTCAGCATCGGCGGCACCGAGTTCCAGTCGTCGATCATCTGGTGGATCGTCGTCACGGCGATCGCCGCGTGGCTGCTGGTGCGCACCCGCTTCGGCAACTGGATCTTCGCGGTCGGCGGGTCGCAGGTGTCGGCCCGCTCGGTCGGCGTGCCGGTGGTGCGCACGAAGATCCTGCTGTTCATGGGCACCGCGCTCGGCGCGTGGCTGGTCGGCTCGATCAACATCCTGCGCTTCGCGAGCGTCCAGGCGAACCAGGGCATCGGGCTGGAGTTCCAGTACATCATCGCGGCGGTGATCGGCGGCTGCCTGCTCACCGGCGGGTTCGGCTCGGCGGTGGGTGCGGCGATCGGCGCGCTGATCTTCGGCATGGCGCGTCAGGGCATCGTGTTCGCGCAGTGGAACAGCGACTGGTTCATGTTGTTCCTCGGCATCATGCTGCTGGCCGCGGTCCTGGTGAACAACGCCTTCCGGCGCCGCGCGGAAAGGGTCCGTCGATGAGCCTCATCGAAGTCAGGGACATCGGGAAGACCTACGGCAGCGTCATCGCGCTGCGCGATGTGTCCACTGTGGTCAACGCCGGCGAGGTGACCTGCGTGCTCGGCGACAACGGCGCCGGGAAGTCCACGCTGATCAAGATCCTGGCCGGCGTGCACCAGCACGACCGAGGCGAGTTCCTCGTCGACGGCGAGCCGGTGCGGTTCGCCTCGCCGCGCGAGGCCCTCGATCGCGGCATCGCGACCGTGTACCAGGACCTCGCCGTGGTGCCGCTGATGAGCGTCTGGCGGAACTTCTTCCTCGGCTCGGAGCCGACGACCGGGTTCGGGCCGTTCAAGATGCTCGACCGGAAGAAAGGCCGCGAAACGACCAAGAAGGCGCTGTTCGACATGGGCATCGACCTGCGGGACGTCGAGCAGCCGGTCGGGACGCTCTCCGGCGGTGAACGCCAGTGCGTCGCGATCGCGCGGGCGGTGTACTTCGGTGCGAAGGTGCTGATCCTCGACGAGCCGACGGCCGCGCTGGGCGTCAAGCAGGCCGGAGTGGTGCTCAAGTACGTCGCGCAGGCTCGTGACCGCGGGCTCGGCGTCGTGCTGATCACGCACAACCCGCACCACGCCTACCCGGTCGCCGACCGGTTCCTGCTGCTCAAGCGGGGTGCGCCGCTCGGTTCGTACGAGAAGAAGGACATCGACATCAACGAGCTGACCCGGCAGATGGCGGGCGGTGCGGAACTGGAAGCCCTGGAGCACGAGCTGCGGCAGGTGGAGAAGGCGTGAGTCTCGAAGCGCTGACGATCGGCCGGGTGGGCGTCGACCTCTACCCCGAGCAGAGCGGCGTCCCCCTGGCCGAGGTCAGCACGTTCGCCAAGTCGCTCGGCGGGACCGCGACCAACGTCGCGGTCGCCGCCGCGCGGCTCGGCCGGCGCACGGCGGTGCTGACCAAGGTCGGCCCGGACGGCTTCGGCGACTACGTCCGGCAGGCCCTCGAGGGCTTCGGCGTGTCCCCGGCGCACGTGGGCACTTCCGAAGATCTCCAGACACCGGTGGTGTTCTGCGAGCTGAACCCGCCCGCGGACCCGCCTCTGCTGTTCTACCGCTCCCCCATCGCGCCCGACCTCACGCTCACCGACGAGGACGTGCCCTGGGACGTCGTCGAGTCGGTGCCGCTGCTGTGGGTCACCGGCACCGGCGTCTCCGCCGAACCCGCCCGCGCGACCCAGCGGAAGATCCTCGAAACCCGGGGACGCCGCGAGCACACCGTCCTGGACCTCGACTACCGGCCGATGTTCTGGCCGGACGTCGAAAGCGCGCGAACCGAGATCGGCTGGATGCTCGACCACGTCACGGTGGCCGTGGGGAACCGCGCCGAGGTGGAGGTCGCCGTCGGCACCGCGGACCCGGACGCCGCCGCGGACCGCATGCTCGAACGCGGCCTGCGGCTCGCGGTGATCAAGAAGGGCGCCGAAGGTGTCCTGGTAGCGACTCCGGACGGCCGCTCGACAGTGTCGCCGCAGCGCGTCGAGGTCGTCTGCGGGCTCGGCGCGGGCGACGGATTCGGCGGCGCGCTGATCCACGGGCTCCTGTCGGACTGGGACCCGGTGCGGATCGCCGAGTACGCGAACGCCGCGGGTGCGCTCGTCGCGTCCCGCCTGGCCTGCGCCGACGCGATGCCGACCGCCGGGGAGATCGAGGAGTTGCTGTGACTCTGCCCGATGGCGCCTCAGCGGGAGCGAGTGCTTCGGCGCTGCCCGACGAGCGCTGGCGCGACCTTTTGCACACCCGCGCCACGAACCCGGGCGCGGTCCGGCAGGCGTACGCGACCCGCAAACGACGTCCGCAGCTACTGTCCGACCAGGGCACGCTGTTCCTGGTCGCAGCCGACCACCCGGCTCGAGGGGCGCTGGGTGTGGGCGAAGACCCGCTCGCGATGGCCGACCGGCGGACCCTCCTCGACCGGCTGCTCGTCGCGCTGGCGAACCCGGCCGTCGACGGCATCCTGGGCACCCCGGACATCGTCGAAGAGCTGCTCCTGCTCGGCGCCCTGCACGACAAGGTCGTCTTCGGGTCGATGAACCGCGGCGGCCTCGCCGGCGCGGACTGGGAGATCGACGACCGCTTCACCGGCTACGACGCCCGCACCCTCGTCGACTGCGGGCTCGACGGCGGCAAGATGCTGCTGCGGCTCGTCGACTCCGACCCGGGCACCATCCCGACGCTGCAGGCCTGTGCCGACGCCGTCACCGACCTGGCCGCGTACGGGCTGGTGGCGATGGTCGAACCACTCCCCTACACGCGCTCAGAGGGCAAACTGGTGCTGCAGAAGGATCCTGCGTCGTTGGCGCGGGCCGTCACGGTCGCGTCCGGGCTCGGGACGACGTCCGCGCACACCTGGCTGAAGCTGCCGTCGACGGACTCGGCGGCGGTACTGGGCGCGACGACGCTGCCGGTGGTCGTGCTCGGCGGCGTGCCGTCCGGCGACCCGGCCGCCGACCTGGCTTCGTGGGGCCGGACGCTGCGCCACGACGTCGTCCGCGGCCTGGTCGTCGGCCGCACCCTGCTCTACCCGCCCGACGGCGACGTCGGTGCCGCCGTCGAAGCCGCCGCGAAGGTCTTGGAGGCCGCCAAGTGAGCAAGCTGCACCGTCCACTCGGGACACTGTCCGACGACGCCGACCCGGTCCGCCTGACCCCCGACACCGCGGGCTGGACCTACAGCGGCCTGCGCGTGCTCTCCCTGGCTCCCGGCGAAGTGCGGATCCTGCACACCGGCGAGTTCGAAGCATTCGTGCTGCCTCTCGCCGGATCGGCGACGGTGCGCGTCGACGGGCAGGTTTTCGAACTCCGGGGCCGGGACTCGGTCTTCACGCGCGTGACGGACTTCGCCTACGTCCCACGCGAGGCGGAAGTCGAGTTGTCGACAGTCGATGGTCTCGAGGTCGCGCTGCCGATGGCGCGCTGCACCCGCCGTCTCGAAGCGAAGTACGGACCTGCCGAAGAAGTCCCGGTCGAGGTGCGCGGCGCCGGGCAGGCGACGCGGCAGGTGACCAACTTCGGCGTGCCCGGGGTGTGGGACCACGCCGACAAGCTCAACGCGTGCGAGCTGATCACGCCGGGCGGCAACTGGTCGTCCTACCCGCCGCACAAGCACGACGAAGCGAGCGAGTGCGAGGTCGTCAACGAGGAGATCTACTACTTCCGCGTCGCCGGCCGCGACGGGGTGACGCCGTCGCGCGAGGGGTTCGGCCTGCACCGGACGTACACACTCGACGGCGAGCTGGACGAAGACGTCGCCGTGCGCGACCACGACGTCTTCCTCATCCCGCGCGGCTTCCACGGACCGTGCGTGGCCGCGCCGGGCTACCCGATGTACTACCTGAACGTCCTGGCCGGGCCGGCCGACGAGCGGTCGATGGCGTTCTGCGACGACCCCGCGCACGGCTGGGTCCGCGAGACGTGGGAGTCGCAGGAGCTGGACCCGCGCTGCCCGGTGACGAGCCACGAAGGACGTGTCCAGTGAAGCTGACGACAGCGCAGGCCCTGGTCCGCTGGATCCTCGCGCAGCGGTCGGAAACCCTGGACGGGCGCGAAGTCCCGCTCTTCCCCGGCGTCTTCGCGATCTTCGGGCACGGCAACGTCCTCGGCCTCGGCACGGCCCTGGAGGAGCACCGCGGCGAGATCCCGGTATGGCGCGGGCACACCGAACAGGGCATGGCACTCGCGGCGGTCGGGTACGCGAAGGCCACGCACCGGCGGCAGGTCGGCGTCGTGACGTCGTCGATCGGGCCGGGCGCGCTGAACATGGTCACCGCGGCCGGGGTCGCGCACGCGAACCGGCTGCCGGTGCTCCTCCTGCCCGGCGACACGTTCACCAGCCGCGCGCCGGACCCGGTGCTGCAGCAGATCGAGCCCTTCGGCGACGCGACCGCGACGGTCAACGACGCCTTCCGCGCGGTCAGCCGCTACTTCGACCGGATCACCCGGCCCGAGCAGCTGATCTCGACGTTGCCGCAGGTCGCACGGGTGCTCACGGACCCGGCGGAGAGCGGGCCGGTGGTCCTGGCGCTGCCGCAGGACGTCCAGGCGGAGACGTACGACTTCCCGGACGCGCTGTTCGAACCGGTGACGCACCGGCCGCTGCGGCCGCGTCCGGACCGGCGCTCGGTCACCGAGGCGGCAGGGGTCCTGCGATCTTCGAAACGTCCGTTGCTCGTGCTCGGCGGCGGCGTCCGCTACTCCGGGGCCGGGCGACGCGCGCTGGACTTCGCCGAGCGGCACGGGATCCCGCTGGTGGAGACGACCGCCGGCCGGACGCTGGTGCCGCACTCGCACGCCCTGCACGCCGGACCGTTGGGTGTCACGGGCTCGACGTCGGCGAACGTCCTCGCGGCCGCGGCCGACGTCGTCCTGGCAGTCGGGACGCGGCTACAAGACTTCACGACGGCGTCGTGGACGGTCTTCTCCCCTGACGTCCGCCTGGTCGCGCTCAACGCGGCCCGGTTCGACGCGGTGAAGCACGGTGCCTTGTCGGTCGTCGGGGACGCCGACGCCGGGTTGGTCGACCTGGGCGCCCAGCTGGAGAGCTGGCGGGTCGACCCGGCGTGGACGTCGCGAGCCGCGGGCGAGCGGGCTTCCTGGGACGCGCACGTCGACTCGCTGCGCTCGGCTGCCGCCGAAGTCCCGTCTTATGCCCAGGTCGTCGGTGTGGTGAACGACCTCTCGGCGCCGGACGACTACGTCATGACGGCGTCCGGCGGGTTGCCGGGCGAGCTGATCGGGGGCTGGCGCGGGTCCGGCTCGATCTCGATGGACGTCGAGTACGGCTTTTCGTGCATGGGCTACGAACTGTCCGGTGCGTGGGGCGCGGCGATCGCGCATCCGGGCCTGGTGACGACCCTGCTGGGCGACGGTTCGTACCTGATGCTGAACTCCGAGCTGTTCTCGGCCGCTTTCGCGGGTCACCCGTTCGTCGCGGTCGTCTGCGACAACGACGGCTACGCGGTCATCGCGCGGCTTCAGGAGGGGCAGGGCGGGAAGCCGTTCAACAACTTCTACGCCGACTGCACGACTTCGCACGCTTCGCCGCCGCGAGTGGACTTCGCACGTCACGCGGAATCGCTGGGCTGCCTCGTGTTCACGGCGTCCGATGTGGACTCACTGCGCACTGCCTACGCCCAGGCTCGCGAAGCAGCGGTGTCGGAACGGCGCCCGGCCGTGGTCGTCGTGAAGACGCAACCGTCGTCGTGGACCGAGGCCGGCGCGTGGTGGGAGGTCGGCGTGCCCGAGCACCTGGCCGGGCGCGACGAGTACGACCGGGCCAAGTCAGGGCAGGTGCGCTACCTGCGTTCCTAGGTTCGCCCGGACGCGAGGCCGCAGGGTGAACCCGCTGGGCTTGAGCGTCAGCGACTCCACGATCTTGAGTTCGTAGGAAGGATCGACCTCGAGGTCGTAGCGCTGCAGCACCATGCCCAGCGCCAGCACGGCTTCGTGCAGCGCGAACTGGCGGCCGATGCAGGCGCGCTCACCCGTCCCGAACGGCTTGTACGCCTGCGCCGGCCGCTTCTTCACCGCGGCGGGGTCGAACCGGTCCGGGTCGAACCGCTCGGGGTCCGGCCAGACCGCGGGATCGCGGTGCACCAGGGGAAGCGGCACGATCACCCAGTCGCCCTTGCGCATCCGGTACTCGCCGCCGAGCACGACGTCTTCGCGTGCTTCGCGGGAGTAACCCGGCGCGGTCGGCCAGAGCCGCATCGCCTCGTCGAGGCAGCGACGCACGTAACGCAGCTTCGCGACGTCCGAGAACGCCGGCTCGCGGTCGCCCCACACCGCGTCGACCTCGGCGCGGGCCTTCGCCAGCAGCTCGGGGTGACGCGTCAGGTAGTACAGCGCGAACGACAGCGCGCCGGACGTCGTCTCGTGGCCCGCGACGACGAACGTGATGGCCTGGTTGCGGATGTTCACCGGGTCCAGCCGCTCCCCCGTCTCCGGGTGGCCCTCGGTGAGCATCAGGCCGAGCAGGTCGCGGCTCTCCTCGCCGTCCTGGCGACGGGCTTCGATGACCTCGTCGACGAGGTTCGTCATGGTCGCGATGTCGGCCCGGTTCTGCTCGGCCGTCCCGGCGAACGCGCGCCGTACCAACGGCAGCTTGACGTTCTGCAGCTGCGCGTACCGCAGCGAGCGGATCATCGCCGTGACGAACGGGTGCGGTTCGCTGCGCTCGAACGAGCCGAACCGGTAGCCGAACCCGGCGAGACCGATCGTCTCCAGGGTCAGCCGCGTCATGTCGGCGGCGACGTCGACCGGCCCGCTCGCGGCGTCCCAGCGCGTGACCAGCTCGCGCGCGACGTCCAGCATCACCGGGTGGTAGCGGCGCATCGCCTCGGCGGAGAACGCCGGCTGCAGGATGTCGTGCGCGAGCCGCCAGTTCGGCTCGTGGGTGTGGGCGGTGAACAGCCCGTCGCCGGCGAGCGCGCGCAGGTTCTCGATGCCCATGCCGACGTGCTTGCCGAACTTCGTCTCGTCGTTCAGCTCGGTGACCAGGTCGACGCCGCCGACGAAGACGATCTCGAAGCCGAAGATCTTCCGGGTGAAGATCGGCCCCAGTCGTTCGCCGATGCGCAGCGTGTCCTGCAGCGGCGTGCGCGGGTTGGCGCCGATCAGGTCGCCGATCACCGGCAGCCGGCCCGGCCGGTGCGGAAGCCCGGTGGTGTCCACGGCGTACCCCCTATTGAACTCGTATCCAATAGGGTCACGATCCCCCGCTACTGAACCCGTGTCAAGTAAGGTCGGGGGATGCGGACGAGGCTGAGCACCGAACAGCGGCGCGAGCAGCTCCTCACGATCGGCGCCGGGTTGTTCGCGAAGCGGCCGTACGACGAGGTGTGGATCGAGGAGGTCGCCGAGATCGCCCAGGTCTCCCGCGGCCTGCTGTACCACTACTTCCCCACCAAGAAGGACTTCTTCGCTTCGATCGTCCGCGCGCAACGCGACCAGCTCCTGGAAATGAGCGAGCCCGACCCGGCGCTGCCCGTGGCGGAGCAGCTGCGGGCCGGGCTCGACGTGTACCTCGAGTTCGCGCGCACCCACCCCGACGGCTACCGGATCGTGCACCGCGCCGCGAGCGGTGCCGACCGCGAGATCCAGGAGATCCGCGAGGCCGGGATGGCCGCGAACGCGGCCCGCATTCTGGACGCGGTGAGCCTGTTGACCCCGGCGACCGAGGTGACCCGGCTGGCCGTGCGCGGCTGGCTCGCGTTCGTCGCGACGACGATCCTCGAGTGGCTGGACCAGCCGACAGTCACCCAGGAAGAGCTGCGCGACCTGTGCGTGCGGACGTTGTTCGCGGCGGTCGGCGTCACCCCGTGACGGCCGGCGACGCGGCACCTTGCGCGAGCTTCCGCGGAGTGCCGGAACCGTCCGCCGGGACCGCCCAGACGGCGTTGTCCAGCCCGTAGAGGACAGTGTGGTCGTCCTGCCACAGCGCCTGGTCGTCGACGCTCTTCTGCTCCGCCAGCTCGGTTTCCTGCATCGTCTCCAGGTCGAGGACCGACAGCCGCCAGACGCCTTCGCTCACCTTCTTCTTGAAGGCGACGCGGGTGGCGTCCGGTGAGAGCGACGGGCACTCGACGTTCTCCCTGACGACCTTCCCGCGGTAGCGCCGGTAGTCGGCTTCGACGAGGTAGGTTTTGCCCTTGCTGCCGAGGGTCGCGTAGAAGCGGTTGCCGTCCGGGGCGAACGTGATGCCCCAGTAGTTGACGTCCGCGGCGAAGTACCGCTTGTCGCCGGCGAACACCGGAAGCTCCTCGATCGTCTTGACGAGCCGTCCGGTGTCGACCTCGTACAGCCCGGCGCGCGTCGAAAAGCCGGTCTGCGCGTACGAGTCGCCGGTGACGAACAGCGTCCAGTAGACACGCTTGCCGTCCGGGGAGACCCGGGCGCGGCTCGGTGTGCCGGGCAGGCTTTCGGTGTGGCGGACGGCGAGGTGGTCGTCGAGGACGAGGACGTCGGTCACCGCCGGAAGCGTCCCCGGCTGCACGGCCAGGCACACCGCGGTCTGCTTCGCCACC
This sequence comes from Amycolatopsis sp. NPDC051371, assembly GCF_040682155.1. Taxonomy (NCBI): domain Bacteria; kingdom Bacillati; phylum Actinomycetota; class Actinomycetes; order Pseudonocardiales; family Pseudonocardiaceae; genus Amycolatopsis; species Amycolatopsis sp. NPDC051371. Next base: position 141,112 of record NZ_JBFBAG010000018.1, on the reverse strand, counting down.
GCGAAGCGATCACACTTCAGGCCGCTGAGCTGGGGTTTCTTCGCGCTGCCATGGAGTGGCACCGCGCCGACGCGGCCGGTCGCGGTGTCGCGGAACAGCAGCTGACCGGGGCTCAGCGTGAGCTGGGCGGCCGGTTCGGCGTCCGCGGTGTCGTGGCGGGCGCTGACGGTGTAGACGACGGCCGCGGCGATCAGGAGCGCCGTGCCGAGCAGGGCGAGGACGAGTTTCTTCACGGGCGCACCGGTTTCACGAGAGCGGCGGCGAGGGCGACGACGGCCAGGCAGACCGCGGCGACGAGCACCGCGGGCCGCAGGTCCCAGAGCGTCCAGGCCAGTCCGAAGAGGACGGACGAGAGCATGCGGGCCACGGCCTGCCCCGTCTGCACGACGGCCATCCCGGTGGCCCGGAGTTCACGCGGAATGAGCGGGCCTGCGGCGGCCATCAGGACGCCGTCGGTGGCCGCGTAGAACACACCGTGCAGACCGAGCGCGACCACCGCGAACACCAGCGCGGCGGGCCCGCAGAGCAGCACGAGCGCCAGGCACAGCGCGACGTGCCCGCCGAGGAACACCGGCCAGCGGCCGACGCGGTCGGCGAGCTTGCCGAGCGGCACGGCCAGCACCAGGTAGACCCCGGCGGTGCCCAGCGGCAGCAGCGGGAAGAACGTCGCCGCGATCTCCCAGCGTCGCTGGAGCGCGAGGTAGACGAACGAGTCGCCGACCGTCACCAGGCCGAGCAGGGCGGCCCAGATCGTCACGCGCCGGAAGTCGCTCTGTTTGAGCAGACCTGCCGCCGTTCGCAGCGACACGGCGGCGCGGTCGACACCGCCGGGGTGGTCCCGGACGAACAGGGCGAGCAGCAGCACGGCGATCGCCGCGACGCAGAAGCTGGTGAAGAACACGCTGGTGTAGCTGCCGAGGCTCAGGGCGAGCACCGCCATCGCGACCAGCGGGCCGAGGAACGCGCCGACGGTGTCGAGCGCGCGGTGCACGCCGAACGACCGGCCGAGCGCGTCCGGCGTGCTGCTGAGGGAGATCAGGGCGTCGCGCGGGGCGGCGCGCAGGCCCTTGCCGGTGCGGTCGGCGGCGAGGACGACGCCGATCGCCGCGACCGACGAGCCGGCCGCGACCAGGCCGAGCTTGCACACCGCGGACAAGCCGTACCCGAACCCGGCGACGGCCTTGAGCCGCCGCCACCGGTCGGCGAGGTGCCCGCCGAGGACCCGCACGAGGGCGGTGGCGCCCGCGTAGAGCCCGTCGAGCAGCCCGAACTGCAACGGGTTCAGGCCGAGGCCGAGCACCAGGTAGAGCGGGAGGACGGCGGTGACCATCTCCGAAGAGACGTCGGTGACCAGGCTGACCATGCCGAGCGCCACCACGTTGGCGGAGACGCGTTTCAGCGCGGGTTTCCGGTCGGTGCCGGCCGCCAGGTCCGAGGTACGGCTTGCCGCGATGTACATGCCCGTCCTCCTACTGGTGGCAGGTGTAGGTCGGGCTGCTGTCGAGGACCTTGCCGTCGACGCCGATGAGCTGCGACTGGAACGAGGTGTCCGTCATCGACAGCTTGAGCACGCCGAAGGTCTTGAGCAGCTTGGCGGTCGTCGCGTGGGCCGGGCTCAGGTCGTAGAGGTTCGCGCCGCCGGAACCGCCGACGATCTCGACCGGGCCGTTCGCATCCGCCTTGCCGTCGGCGTTCTGCGGCACGAACCGCTCGTAGTCGTGGTCGTGGCCGTTCAGGACGAGGTCGACCTTGTTGGCGGTCATGATGTTCCACAGCTCGACGCTGTCCGGGTTGTCGCCGTGGTCACCGGAGCTCCACCGCGGGTGGTGGTAGTAGGCGGCGACGCAGCCCTTCTTGTTGTTCGCCAGGTCCTGCTTGAGCCAGGTGATCTGGGGCGGCTCGGCGAGGTCGTCGTGGGTGACGAAGTCGTTGGAGTCGAGGGCGATGAAGTGCCAGTTGCCCATTTCCCAGCTGTAGTACCGCTTTCCCTGCGGCTTGGCGACGGCGCCGAAGTAGTCCTCGTAGCCCTTGAACGGCGTGTCGTCGTAGGACTCGTGATTGCCCGGGATGGGGTGGGTGATGGTCTTGAACTTGCCCCACGTCTTGTCGTAGTAGGACTTGAAGTCCGAGAGGTGCGCGTCGTCGTACTGGTTGTCGCCCATGGTGATCACGGCCGCGGGCTTCATGTTCTCGACGAGCTTCGCGGTCTTCACGTGGGCACAGCTCGAACTGCTCGAGGTGCAGCGCTCGGCGATGTCACCCGCGGCGGCGAGGACGAAGCCCGTTCCGCTGCCCGCACTGGTCTTCACGGTGATCGGCGTGCTCGGGCTCGACAGGTTTCCGGCGGCGTCGCGCGCACGGACGGCGTAGGAGTAGCCGGTGTCGGGCGTGAGGCCGGTGTCGGTGTAGGACGGGGTGGTGCTGGTGGCGACGGCGGTGCCGTCACGCAGGATGTCGTACCCGGCGACGCCGACGTTGTCGGTGGCGGCGCTCCAGGTCAAAGCGGCGCTGGTGGCGGTGGTCGTGCCGGCGGCGAGCCCGGCCGGGGTGGTCGGGGCCTGGGTGTCACCGGAGGAGTCCGTGGAGCCGAAGACCTGCATCTCCCAAAGGGAGTAGCCGTAGCTCGTCGCCCGGGTGACGCCGACGAAGCGGACGTACCGGCCGTGGGCGTTCAGGGTGAGGTCGTCGGTCTTGCCATCACCGTTGTCGACGGTGGTGGCGGCGGCGAAGTTCGTGCCGTCGTCGGACACTTCGATGCGGTACTTCTTGGCGTAGGCGGCTTCCCAGTTGAGAAGGACGCGATGGATCGCGGCGGACTGGCCGAGGTCGATCCGCAGCCACTGCGGGTCGGCGCCTTCGACGCTGGCCCACCGGGTGGTGCTGCTGCCGTCGACGGCCTTCGTGCCGGCGTACGACGAGCTCTCGACGGTGGAGGTCGCGACGGGTTTCCCTTGGGAGAGCAGAACATCGGCTTGCGGGGTACTGGCCGCGGCGATCGCTCCCGGCAACAGGGTGATCGCCGCTACCAAGGGGGTGAGGCGGGTGAATGTTCGTAGACGGGTCGACGGCACGTCGCGCTCCTTCTGGGCCTGGCGGTGGCTGGTGGGCTGCGGCGTCGGTGAACGGAAGTTGAACTGTTAGGAAAGTTTCCTAACTAAGCAGACTGTATCGGTGACCGGTTTCGGCTGACAAGACGTGTCTTGTCGTTGAATCGGTCAAGAGGGTGAGTTTCTCCGGGTTTCCGCTGCTCAGCACGGTTTCCGGTGAGCGGAGCACTGTCCCGTGCCGCGGGATGGGTACCGCAGACCCCCGACCTTTCCCGGTTTTGTCGGTGGTCGCGGGTAGCATGGGAACCGGGGGCAGCGCCCAACACCGCGCGCCCGCTTCCCTTATTTCACAACGAAAATCTCACCCGGCAGCGCGGCCAAGCTTCACCCGATTCAGCGATGATCATCGCACGGATGTTCGGGTAGCTTCGGATGTATGGCCTCAGCCGTCCGAACTCAGCAGCTTCTTGATCTCGCCGACCGCGGCACGCCCCGCGCGGTTCGCCCCGACCGTGCTCGCCGATGGCCCGTACCCCACGAGGTGCAGCCGCGGCTCACCCACTACGCGCGTGCCGTCCATCCGGATCCCGCCCCCGGGTCCGCGGACGTGCAGCGGCGCGAGGTGGTCGATCGCCGCGCGGAACCCCGTCGCCCAGAGGATGACGTCGGCGTCGAAGCGAGAGCCGTCCGCCCAGACGACCCCGTCGGGCGTGATGCGCTCGAACATCGGCCGCCGCTCGAGGATCCCGGCGGCGCGCGCGGCGCGCACTTCCGGCGTCACGGCGAGGTCGGTCACGCTCACGACGCTCTCCGGCGGCAGCCCGGCCCGCACCCGCTCGTCGACCTTCGCGACGGCGTCGCGTCCCCAGTTCTCACTGAACGGCTCGTCGCGCCACACGGGCGGGCGCCGTGTCACCCAGGCCGTCGCGCGGGCGAGCGGGGCGAACTCCATGAGTAGCTGAACGGCCGACGCCCCACCCCCGACCACGACGACCCGCCGGCCGCGGAACTCTTCGGGGCCGGTGTAGTCCGCCGTGTGCACTTGACGGCCGGCAAAGGTCTCCTGGCCCGGGTAGCGCGGCCAGAAGGGCCGGTCCCAGGTGCCGGTCGCGCTGATCACGGCCCGCGCGGCCCAGGACTCGGCCGGGCTCGAAACCACCAACCGTTCCCCCGCCCGCGTCACGGACTGGACGTCGACGGGCCTGAAAACCGGGAGGTCATAAACGCTCTCAAAGCGCGCGAAGTACTCCGAGACGACTTCGGACGCAGGACGCGTCACGTCCGGGCTGCCGAAGGCCATGCCGGGCAGGTCGTAGATGCCGTGCACCTTGCCGAGTACGAGGGACGGCCACCGGTACTGCCACGCACCCCCGGCTCGCTTCCCGTGATCGAGCACGACGAACCCCGACCGGTTGGCGAAGCCGGCCCGGCGCAGGTGATAGGCGGCCGACAGCCCGGCCTGCCCCGCGCCGATCACCACCACGTCGGTCTCGTGATCCGCACCGCTCATGTGGGTTTCAACGGCTGACCGCCAGGGGTATTTCGCGCCGTAGCTCACATGGCGCTGGGTCGCGCGCCGGGCGGTCGGTCAGCTCGGCCGGGACCTGGCGCGTCACGGCTTCTACGCGTCACCGAGCGCAGTCGGCGAAGCGATCGCGACCGGCCGGCTGGGCCACAACCGTCATCGTCCAGGCCAGCCGGACCCGTCCCGAGATCGCGGCCGACCATCACGACCACAGCCAGACACCCGACCTGCGCAGCCCCAGCGATTGCAACCAGCCAACCCGACCAAGCCCACACGGCAGCCCAACCGACCCCGGCCCGGCCCGGCGATTCCAACCAGCCATCCCACCGAGCCACGCCGCGGCCCGACCTCACCCAGCAGCAGCCACATTCCCGACCAAGCCACTCGAGCCGGCCGAGCACCACCACTCACACGGCAACGCGGTTCCGGCCGGCCTCCTTGGCGCGGTACAAAGCGGCGTCAGCCGAGCGGAGCACGTCGTCGAGCGTCGGCCCCGCTTCCGGGTGGCGCGCCACCCCGATCGACACCGACAGGCCGCTCACGCGGACCGTCCCGCTGCCGGTCGAGATCACCACGTTCAGCTCCCCCACCGCCGCCCGCACGCGTTCGGCGATGCCGAGCACGTCGGCGCGGCCGATGTTCGGCAGCAGGACCACGAACTCCTCGCCGCCGAACCGGCCGGTCGTGTCGCCCTGGCGCACCGCCCCGGAGATCGCGACCGCGACCGCGGCCAGGACGTCGTCGCCGGTGAGGTGGCCGTACGTGTCGTTGATGCGCTTGAAGTGGTCGAGGTCGATCATCAGCACCGCGAAGCCGCCGCCGGTGGAGCCGCGCCGCTGGGCGCGGGTGTGTTCGCGCACCGCGGAATCGTGCCAGCCGGCGGTGTTGAGCAGCCCCGTCTTCTCGTCGGTGACGGCCGCGACCTGCAGCTGCTGTTTCAGCAGTAGGTAGCGGTGCAACAGCAGCAACGGCGCGACGACGAACACCACCAGCACCGGCTGCTCGGCCAGCGCCAGTGCGGCGAGCCCGCCGAGGCAGAGGGTCGCGATCTCGAAAGCGTTGTCCTCCCAGGTGCCGATCAGGTCGGCCGCCGAGCGCTGGCTCGTGTAGAGGTAGATGCCGGCCGCGACCAGGCCGATGTTCACCAGCTCGAACACCGCCGCGGCCAGGCAGAGCGCGAACAGCCCGCGCGCCGTCTGCAACGGCGTCCCGTGCAGCCCCGACACCGCGAGAACCGACGATGCGGCGAAGCACGAGAGCATCGCCCACGCCGTGCTGGCGACGAAGCGGTGCGCGGGCCGCGTGCGGACCTGACGCCACACGCGCATCCACAGGTGCGCGTAGAGCACGACGGCCAGCAACGCCACCCAGGCCGGCGGCAGCAGGACGACGCCGGCGAGGTACCAGACCGACGTGACGTTGATGTGGGTCTGCCCGCTCATCCACCGCCGCAGCCGTTCGATGCGGCGCGACATCTCGGCCTGGGCGACACCGAGCGCGACCAGCACCGCGAACCAGACCGGCCGCACGGACCCGCCGAACCCGGTGACCAGCGCGGCCCCGGTCGCCACGACGGCGACCAGCTCACAGCCGAGCGCGTAGGTGATCCAGCGGGCTTTCGCCCCGGTCCACATCTCCCATCGCGCGGGCCAGCCCGGCCAGGCGGAAAGCGCTTCCCGGCGCACGGCGGCCTGGGCTCTCAAGAGCCGAAGCCACGGAAGTGACGGACCGGCATCGTGACGTACCCCTTGCGCGAAGTTCGGCCGACCAGGTAGCCCAGCGTAGCCGTTCCGGCGACGCGCGTCGCCAGTCCGGGCGAATTGCGAGCAACGCACCCGCCCGAAGACCCGCGCAGAGTAGATCTGCCCAGCTCACGGGCTCACGACCGGATCATCGCCTAGGAAAAGCGATCTTGAGAACGCCGAAGCGGAAATCCCCACTCGCAAGATCCCGAACGCGAAGAGACCGGCAACCAACTCCCGTTCGCGGCGATCAACCACCAGACCCGAGCGGCCCTCGCCACCCGCGCGACAACACCCGACCCACCCCAAAGGGGCAGGCCCAACGTCAACCCGCTACTTCCGCAGTGCCCGGATGATCGCCACCAACCCCACGACCGCCGCGATCCCCAGCACCACCGGCGCCAGCCGCTTCAGCACCGACTGCCCCGCGTAGTCGAGCAAATCGATCGCTTCCGTCTCCGGGGCCGCCGGGACGCTGCGCAGCGGCGGGCGGTCCGACGAGGCCGTCGCCGGCTTCGGGTCCGTGTTGATCTCCGCCGTCGTCGGGGCGGGCTTCACCGCGGGAGCCGGCTTGGCCACCGGCTCGGGCGTCGCGACCGGCTCGGGCGTCGGCGCTGCTGCCACGGGGGCCGGGGCCGGCTCCGCCGATGGCGCCAGCTTGCCCGACAGGCACCCCGCGAACGTGTCGAGGATCTTGCCGCCCACCTCGCTGATCAGGCCGCGGCCGAACTGGGCCGGCTTGCCCGTGATCGACAGGTCCGTCGCCACCGTGCCGTGCGTTCCGCCGTCGGCCTCCGTCAGCGTCAGGGTCACCGTCGCCGCCGCCGTGCCCGATCCGCGGGAGTCCTTGCCCGATGCCTTGATCGTGACCTTGTGTGCGGTGTCGTCCTTTTCCAGGAACTCGCCGTTACCCTTGTACAGCAGGGAAATCGGCCCGAGCTTGACCTTCACCGTCCCGCTGAACTTGTCCCCTTCGACCTTCGTCAGCGTGGCGCCCGGCATGCACGGGGCGACGCGCTCGGGGTCGACGACCGCCTGCCAGACCTCGCCGATCGGAGCCGGGACGGTGAATTCGTGGTCGAGCCGCACGGGCCGACCTCCTCTCTGCCAGACCTGAGGTGTCCGGTGCCCACCCTAGCCGCCGCCGGAGCGGCGGCCAGGGGGACGAACTCCGAACGTCAGGCGCCGGCCGCCGCCGCGATGGCCCGGCCCGTCAGGACCTGGGCCAGGTGACGGCGGTATTCGACGTCGGCGTTGCTGTCGACCGGCGGATTCGTGCCCTCCGCCGCGTGCGAAGCCGCCGCGGCGATCGAGTCGGCCGAGGCCTGGGCCCCGACCAGCGCCGCTTCGACACCCGAGGCGCGCACCGGGGTCGAGCCCATGTTCGTCAGCGCGACACGAGCCTCCTCGATCACGCCCGCTTCGGTACGGACGGTGACCGCGACCGCGACCATCGACCACGCCTGGGCGACCCGGTTGAACTTCTCGTAGTGCGCCCGCCACCCGGTGTGCTTGGGCACGCGGATCTCGACCAGCAGCTCATCCGCGGCCAGGGCCGTGGTGAACAGGTCCTGGAAGAACTCCGCGGCCGGCACCGTCCGGCGTCCCGAAGGCCCGGCCAGCACCAGCGACGCGTCCAGCGCGAGCACCGGCGCCAGCAGGTCCCCGGCCGGGTCGGCGTGGGCGATCGCGCCGCCCAGCGTGCCCCGGTGGCGGATCTGCGGGTCGGCGACCGTGTCGGTCGCCTCCTTGAGCAGCGCCGCGTGCTCGGCGACCAGCGCGTCCCGCTGGACGTCGTAGTGCGTGGTCATCGCGCCGATCACCAGGTCGCCGCCGTCCTCGCGCACGCCGCGCAGCTCCGCGACGCGCCCGAGGTCGACCAGCGTCGTCGGCGCCGCCAGCCGCATTCGCAGCACCGGCAGCAGGCTCTGCCCGCCCGCGATGACCTTGGCGTCCTCGCCCGCCGACGCCAGCGCCTGCACCGCTTCATCCACTGTGGACGGGCGGACGTAGTCGAAGGAAGCCGGGATCACTGCGCACCTCCGGTGGCGTCGAGGGAACCGAGGCCGCCGCCGGCTTCGTCGCGGCCGGGGCCGCCGGCGTCGGTGGTGCCGTGCCGCATGGCGTGCCACACCCGCATCGGCGTCAACGGCATCTCGATGTCGTTCACACCGAACTGCCGCACGGCGTCGATCACCGCGTTGACCACCGCCGGGGTGGACGCGATCGTGCCCGCTTCGCCGACGCCCTTGGCGCCGAGCGGGTTCGTCGTCGACGGCGTCTCCGTGCGATCGGTGGTGAACGAGGGCAGGTCGACCGCCGACGGCAGCAGGTAGTCGGCGAACGTGCCGGTGGTGAGCGTGCCGCTGTCGTCGTGCTCGGTGCCTTCGAACAGCGCCTGCGCGATGCCCTGCGCGAGCCCGCCGTGCACCTGTCCCTCGACGATCAGCGGGTTCACCGCGACCCCGACGTCGTCGACGCAGACGTACGAGCGCAGCTTGATCCGCCCGGTCTCGGTGTCCACCTCGGCGGCGCACAGGTGCGTGCCGTGCGGGTACGAGAAGTTCTCCGGGTCGAACGTCGCGTCCGAGTCGAGCGACGGCTCGACGCCGTCCGGCAGGTTGTGCGCCGCGAACACCGCGAGCGCGACGTCCCCGATACCGGTCGACGTGTCCGTGCCCTTGACCGTGAACTTGCCGTTCGCGAACTCGAGGTCGTCCTCGGCGCATTCGAGCAGGTGCGCCGCGATCGGCTTGGCCTTCGCGACGACCTTCTCCGCCGCCTTGACGACCGCGATCCCGCCGACGACCAGCGACCGCGAGCCGTAGGTGTCCATGCCCTTGTGCGACGACTGCGTGTCACCGTGGATGATCTCGACGTCTTCGAACGCGACACCCAGCTGGTCGGCGACGATCTGGCTCCACGCCGTCTCGTGCCCCTGGCCGTGCGCCGACGCGCCGGTGATGACCTCGACCTTGCCGGTGGGCAGCATCCGGATCGCCGCGTGCTCCCAGCCGCCGGCACCGTAGTCCAGCGAGCCGAGCACCCGCGACGGCGCGAGCCCGCACATCTCGGTGAACGTCGAGATGCCGATGCCGAGCTGCACCTTGTCCTTCGACGCCCGGCGCTTCTCCTGTTCGGCGCGCAAGCCGTCGTAGTCGAAGAGCTGCTTGGCCTTTTCGGTGGCGGCTTCGTAGTTACCGGAGTCGTAGGTCAGCCCGGCCACCGTGGTGTACGGGAACTCCTCGTGCTTGATCCAGTTCTTCTCGCGCAGCTCCATCGGGTCCATGCCGAGCTCGACGGCGAGCTCGTCCATGATCCGCTCGATCGCGAACGTCGCCTCCGGCCGGCCGGCGCCGCGGTACGCGTCGGTCAGCGTCGTCGTCGTGTACACGTTCGTGCACGCGAAGTGGTACGCCGGGATCTTGTAGATCGCGTTGAACATGAACGCGCCGAGGATCGGCACGCCGGTGCCGACCAGGCCGTTGTACGCGCCGAGGTTGGCGAGCAGCTCGACCTTGAGACCGGTCACCTGCCCGTCCCGGGTCGAGGAGATGGTGATGTCCTGGATCTGGTCGCGGCCGTGGTGGGCGGCGAGCATGGTCTCGGACCGCGTCTCGTTCCACTTGACCGGTTTGCCGAGCTTCTGCGCGACCAGCAGCGACATCATCTCTTCCGGCAGGACGCCGATCTTGCCGCCGAAGCCGCCGCCGACGTCCGGGGCGATCACGCGCAGCTTGTGCTCGGGGATGCCGAGCGTCAGCGCCGACATCACGCGCAGGATGTGCGGGACCTGCGTGGCCGACCACATGGTGATCTGCGTGCCCGTCGGGTCGACGACGCACGCGCGCGGCTCCATGAACGCCGGGATCAGCCGCTGCTGCCGGAAGCGCCGCTTGACGACGACCTCCGCCCCGCTGATCGCGTCCTCGACGTTGCCGCCGGTGCCGGCCTCGCCGGAGTCGAACTTCCAGACGGCGCTGGTGTTGCTGCCCTGGTCCTCGTGGACCAGCGGGGCACCCTCGGCGATCGCGGCTTCCATGTCGAGGATGACCGGGAGCTCGTCGTACTCGACGTCGATCTCCTCGAGCGCGTCGTGCGCTTCAGCGGACGACCGCGCGACGACGACCGCGACGCCTTCACCGGCGAAGTTGACCTGGTCGGCGGCGAGCACCGGACGGCGCGGCGCCTTCATGTCCGGCGTGATCGGCCACGCGCAGGGCATGCCGATCGAGCTGTCCGGGTCGAGGTCCTTCGCGGTGTAGACGGCGACGACGCCGGACGCGCCCTTCGCCGCCGACGTGTCGATCGAGACGATCTTGGCGTGCGCGAACGGGCTGCGCAGGATCGCCATGTGCAGCAGTCCCGGCAGCGTGATGTTGTCGGTCCAGCGGGTGCGGCCGGTGATCAGCCGCTCGTCTTCCTTGCGGCGCCGGGACTTTCCGACTTCCGGTTCGATCGTGGCGGTCATCAGTCACCACCCACGCCGGCGTGCTTGGTCTCGGCGATGCGCTCGGCTTCGGGGCCGGCGCCGGGGCTCATGTTCTGCGCGGCGTCGCGGACCGCGCGGACGATGTTCTGGTAGCCGGTGCAGCGGCAGAGGTTGCCTTCCAGCCCTTCGCGGACGGCCTGTTCGTCCGGATCCGGGTTGTCGGCCAGCAGGTCGATCGACTGCATGATCATGCCGGGTGTGCAGAACCCGCACTGCAGCGCGTGGTTGTCGTGGAAAGCTTTCTGCACGGGGTGCAGCTGCCCGTCGCGGGCGAGGCCTTCGATGGTGGTGACCTCACAGCCGTCGGCCTGCACGGCGAGCACCGAGCAGGATTTCACGCTGTGCCCGTCCAGGTGGACGGTGCAGGCGCCGCAGTTGCTGGTGTCGCAGCCGACGACGGTGCCGACCTTGCCCAGCTTCTCTCGCAGGTGGTGCACGAGCAGGGTGCGGGGCTCGACTTCGTCGGTGTACTTCGTCCCGTCGACAGTGACGGTGATGCGCATCAGGCCTCCAAAAGCCGGTTCGGGAACGGCCTGCCCGACCGTGATCGGGCTCACAGACTCCCGAGCGTGCTACGCGACCTTCGCGCGGACAAGTCCTGATGTCACACGTTCAACTACCCGTTCCGCGGATACGCCGGAATTCACGGGCTAACCCCGTATGTGCGGAAGTCCGGATGGGTGAACTTTTGTAGGCCACCCAGACCAGTAACAACCGGGGCTCCGCCCCGGGCCGGGGGCTCCGCCACCCGGACCCGAAAGCAGCAGTCAGCCGTGGATGCGCCCAGTCAGTTCCGCGAGACGTTTTCCGCCGCCGCCCCACCGCAACGCGATGATTTCCGCGGCGATCGAAACGGCCGTCTCTTCGGGGGTGCGCGCGCCCAGGTCGAGACCGATCGGCGACGACAGCCTGTCCAGCTCAGGCTCGGTGATCCCGGCTTCGCGCAGGCGGGCGAAGCGGTCGTCGTGCGTCTTGCGGGAGCCCATCGCGCCGACGTAGCCGACGTCCAGGCGCAGCGCGACCTCCAGCAGCGGCACGTCGAACTTCGGGTCGTGGGTCAGCACCGCGATGGCCGTGCGCTGGTCGATGCGGCCGGCCGCGGCCTCCGCCTCCAGGTAGCGGTGCGGCCAGTCGACGACGACGTCGTGCGCGTCCGGGAAGCGGCTGCTGGTGGCGAACACCGGCCGTGCGTCGCAGACCGTGACCTGGTAGCCGAGGTAGGCGCCCATGCGCGCCATCGCGGCGGCGAAGTCGATCGCGCCGAACACGAGCAGCCGGGGCGGCGGCTCGAAGGAGTTGACGAACACCGCCATGCCCTCGCCGCGGCGCTGCCCGTCCGGGCCGTAGTGCAGGGTGCCGGTGCGGCCGCTGGCCAGCAGGCCGCGCGCGTCGTCGGCGACGGCGTCGTCCATCCGCGACGACCCCAGCGAGCCCGCGGTCCGGTCCGGCCAGACGATCATGTGCTCGCCGACGAGGCCTTCGCGTTCGTGCTCGATGACGGTGACGACGGCGACGGGCTCGCCGCTGCGCACCGACGCGACGACGTCACCGAGCTCCGGCATCGACGCGCGGTCGACGTGCTCGACGTAGATGTCGATGATCCCGCCGCAGGTCAGGCCGACCGCGAACGCGTCGTCGTCGGTGACGCCGTAGCGCTGCAGCACCGGCTTGCGCTCGCTGACGACCTCCTGCGCGAGCTCGTAGACGGCGCCTTCGACGCAGCCGCCGGACACGCTGCCGGCGACGGTGCCGTCCGGGGCCACGACCATCGCGGCGCCGGGCGCGCGGGGCGCCGACGAGAAGGTGGCGACCACGGTGCCGAGCCCCACGGTTTCCCCGTCGGACCAGCGGCGGAACACGTCGTCCAGTACGTCACGCATCGGAAATCTCCCCGAGCAGTCGTTCCAAAGTGGCCAGGGTGTGCCCGGCCAGCAGCCGGTCGATGTGGGGCAAAGCGGCCACGATGCCCGACTGGACCGGAGCGTACCCCGCACGGCCGGCGTGCGGATTCACCCAGAATACGGCGTGCGCGAGCCGGCGCAGGCGGGCGAGCTGCTCGCCGAGCAGGCCGGTGTCGCCGCGCTCCCAGCCGTCGGAGAAGACGGTGACCACGGCGCGGCGGGCGACGCCGCGCTGGCCCCAGCGGTCGAGGAAGGCCTGCAGCGTCTCGCCGAGGCGGGTCCCGCCGGCGAAGTCCGGCACCGCCGAACCCGCCGCGAGCATCGCGCGTTCGGGGTCGCGCTGACGCAGCTGGCGCGAGACCCGGGTCAGCCGCGTGCCGAGGGTGAAGACCTCGACGGACTGGGGTGCCGACCGCGTCAGGACGTGCGCGAACCGGAGCAGGGCGTCGGCGTACGGGCTCATCGACCCCGAGACGTCGATGAGCAGCACCACCCGGCGCGGCCTGCTCCCCCGCCGGACGTACGCGAGTTTCACGGGCTCACCGCCGCTGGCGAGCATGGCGCGCAGGGTCCGCGAGGGATCGAGCCGTCCTCGGTGCGACGGCGTCTTCCGCGCGGCGGGGCGTTTCGGGGGTTTGGGCTTCAGCGTGGCCAGCAGTTCGCGGAGGTGTTCGCGTTCGGCGGTGGTCAGCGCGGCGAGGTCGCGGTGGCGCAGGACTTCCTGCGCGCTCGCGGCGACTTTCAGCTGATCAGGGCCGTCGCCGCCCTCGGCGTCGGAGCCCGCGGAGTCGATGAGCGGCGCGATCCGGGCCTGCTTCGGCGCCGCGGCCTTCGCGCGCTGCGGGGTGCTGGTTTCGATCGAGAACCACTGGCTGAAAGCTTCTTCGTAGCACGGGAGGTCGTCGGGACTGGCGCACAAGGTGAGGCGGCCCGCCCAGTAGAGCTGGGTGGGTTCGGCGACATCGATCTCGCTGACGGCGGCCAGGTAGGCCTGCACCCGCCGCGCATCGCAGGCGACGCCGGCCTCGCGCAGGGCGGCGGCGAACCCGGCGTACCCGGCGACGGGATCGGCGGCGGTGGTCATGACTCCATTGTGCGCTCGCCGGGTCCGGAGGGGTGGACGAGCGCCCGGCCGGGATGGGTTCGGCGCGGCTGGGCGTGCGGTTGGCTGGGCGATGTCGCGGTGTCCCGGCGAGGAGTCGAACCTCGGACCTCGGCGTTCGTAGCGCCGCGCTCTGTCCTGCTGAGCTACCGGGACGAGGGCGGTCTGCGCGCACGCCCCTCCCCGGGCAGGCGCAGACCGCGCTCTTCGCGGCAGCCGACCCGAGGTAGCGAGGGGTGGGCGCGAAGAGCCTTCAGGAAGATTCAGCGAACGGCGCGGGAGATCGCGCCGCATCGGTGTTGCCGGACTTCGGTCACGATCTCCTCCTCTCGGCGGTGTTGCCTGCTGTGCTGGAAAAAGCATGACGGAACCCGCACACGTGGTCAACACAATTAACTATGGTCCTTTGTGGACTGTCAGGCGAACAGCGCGTCGAGTTTCGCGCGGACCCGGTCGAGGTCTTCGCTGTACTTCAGGACGGCGCCGAGGGTCCGCGCCGCCGATGCCGCGTCCAGCTCGTCGCGATGCAGCGCCTGCAAAGCCCGGGCCCAGTCGAGTGATTCCGCCACCCCCGGCGGCTTCAGCAGATCCATCTCGCGGAGACGGTGCACCGCTTCCGCGACCTGCCGGGCCAGCAGTTCGCCGATGTCGGGAATCCGCCGGCGCAGGATGGTGACCTCGCGCGCCAGGTCCGGGTGTTCGAGCCAGTGGTAGAGGCAGCGGCGCTTGAGGGCGTCGTGCACTTCGCGGGTCCGGTTCGAGGTGAGCACCACGAGCGGCGGCTCCGCGGCGCGGACTTCGCCGTATTCGGGGATGGTCACGGCGTGCTCGTCGAGCAACTGGAGGAGGAAGGCTTCGAACTCGTCGTCGGCGCGGTCGATCTCGTCGACCAGCAGCACGCACGGCGAGGTGATCAGGGCCTGCAGCAGCGGGCGCGCGAGGAGGAAGCGTTCGGTGTAGAGCGAGCGCTCGGCGGTCTCGACGTCGACCCGCCCGTCCCCGGCGGCTTCGAGGGCGCGCAGGTGCAGGAGCTGGCGGGGGAAGTCCCACTCGTAGAGCGCCTGGGCGGCGTCGATGCCCTCGTGGCACTGGAGCCGGACGAGCGGCCGGTCGAGCGCGGTGGCCAGCGCGAGGGCGAGCGAGGTCTTGCCGGTGCCGGGTTCGCCTTCGCAGAACAGCGGACGGCCCATGCGGAGGGCGAGGAACCCGGCGGTGGCGAGGCCGTCATCGGCGAGATAGCCGGTCACGTCCAGCGCGGCGGCGAGTTCTTCAGGCGAGTCGGTCACGCTGTCGATCGTAGGCGGCGCGGCGGCTGTGCGCGGGTTTCGTCGCTCAGGGGCGGTGGCCGAGTTCTCCGCGGGACCGCTCGCGTGCCTGAAGGGTCGGCTGGTGACGCGGGGCGGATTGCGGTGGGTTGTCAGGAGGATGCGCTGGGGAGGTCGGCGCGGTGGTCGACGTCGCGGCCGCTGCCGAGGTCGCCGCACTCGATGAGTCTGAGGTCGGGGCGGCCGGCCAGCCAGTCTCGGGCGCCGCGGTCGCCTTGGGCGGTTTCGGCGATTTCGGCCCACCAGTGGCGGCCGAGGAGGACGGGGTGGCCGGGGACGCCGTCGTAGGCCGCGCGGGCGACGGTTTCGGTGGTCGCGCCGGCGGCGATCCGGGCGAGGATGTCGGCGCCCACCCACGGCAGGTCGACGAGGTGCACCAGCGCAGCGACGGGCCCGGGCTCGTCGGAAAGGGCGGCCAGGCCGGCCTTGAGGGACGCGCCCATGCCGGTCTCCCAGCCCTCGGCCCGCACGGCTTGGGCCGGATCGGGTAGGAGCGCGCCGACCTCGTCTGCGGCGGCGCCGAGAACGACTCGGACGGGGTGGCAGCCGGCCGCGGTCAGCGTGGCGAGTGCGCGCAGGACGAGGGGTTGGCCGTCGAGTTCGGCGAGGGCCTTCGGCCCGCCGAAGCGACGGCCGGCCCCGGCGGCGAGGAGGAGGCCGGCAACCGGGCCGGGGGTGGGTGCTGTCATGCGGACCGCCCCGCACGGGGTGCGGCTGAGCCGGCCGGCTCGGCAAAGAGTGCCCCGGAAGGCCGCCCGGCGGCGGGTGCTGTCGGGCGGGGCGATCCGGCGTCGGGGGTCGGTGGGGGTTCGTCAGCCATGGGCTCGGCCGGGAGCGCCGATTGCCAGGTCGGCTTCTATGGACCTGGCCGTCTCCAGCAGGGGTGGTACCAGATCCTTCGTCACCGACTCCGCCGTTGTGCGGCTTGCGTGCGTCGACAGGTTCACCGCTGCCACCACCCGGCCCGTGCGGTCGTGGATCGGGGCCGCCACTGAGCGGAGGCCTTCCTCCAGCTCCTGGTCGACCATGGCCCAGCCCTGGCCGGTCACCTTGGCCAGTTCCGTCCGGAGGCCGGCCGGGGCCGTGACCGTGCGGTCCGTGAGGCGGTCGAGCTTCGCCACCACGAAGTACGCCTCCAGCTCCGCCTTGCTCAGGCCGGCCAGGAGAACGTGACCCATCGATGTCGCGTACGCCGGGAAGCGGGTTCCCACGTTGATGCTCACCGTCAT
The DNA here is from genome assembly GCF_040682155.1 of Amycolatopsis sp. NPDC051371. NCBI lineage: Bacteria > Bacillati > Actinomycetota > Actinomycetes > Pseudonocardiales > Pseudonocardiaceae > Amycolatopsis > Amycolatopsis sp. NPDC051371. The sequence continues at coordinate 124,749 of NZ_JBFBAG010000018.1, read as the reverse complement.
GATGCGCGAGACCGCCACCCGCGCCACGTAGACGATGTCCGTCCCTTCCAGGACCGACACCGAACTGGACTCGTGCACTCCTGCCGACAGGTGCTCCAGGTGGGGCTGGGCCACCTCCGGGAGCGTCATGCTCGACAGGTACGAGTAGCCCAGCTCCAGGACGCGGGCCGTCAACGAGAAGTACTTGCCGTCCGTGCGGACGTAACCGAGGTCGGTCAAGGTCAGCAGAAAACGTCGGGCCGCGGCGCGGGTCAGGCCCGTCGCGCGGGCGACGTCGCTCAGGGTCAGCTCGGCCGCGTCCGCGTGGAAGGCCTTGATCACCGCCAGCCCGCGCTCCAGCGATTGGACGTGGTGGGCGCCGCGGTGGGCCGGCTCGCTGTCGAGCTCGGCTTCGATGGGCCTCCCCGTGTCCATGCCCGGCACCTTATCCGGCGTCGGCCGGCAGGGCGCTCGGCTCGCCGAGCTCGGCCAGGGTGCGCTGGGCGATGGCGAACGCCGCGTTCGCCGCCGGGGCTCCCGCGTAGACCGCCGTGTGCAACAGGACCTCGCCGATCTCCGCCGCCGTGAGGCCGTTGCGGACCGCGGCCCGGACGTGCATCGCCAGCTCGTTGTGCGCCTGCAGCGCGGTCAGCGCCGCGAGCGTGACGCAGCTGCGCGTCCGGCGGTCGAGGCCGTCGCGTGCCCAGACCGAGCCCCACGCTCCTTCGGTGATGTAGTCCTGGAACGGGCGGCTGAAGTCCGTCGTGCCCGCGACAGCGCGGTCGACGTGCTCGTCGCCGAGCACCTCGCGCCGGACCTTCATGCCCTGCTCGTGACGGTCTCCGGTCACGTCTTTCGGTGTCACAGCGCCTCCAAGTGCTCGAGGATCAGCCTCGTGAATTCTTCGGGCTGTTCGTAGTTGCCCAGGTGCGCGGCGTCCGGCACGACCTCCAGCCGCGCGCCCGGGATGCCCGCCGCGATCAGGTCGGCGTGGCCCTCCGGCGGGGTGGCCGGGTCGTCGGCGCCTGCGATGACCAGGGTGGGCGCGGTGATCTTCGGCAGCACGTCGAGCAGGTCCATCCGCTCGATCGCGCCGCAGCAGGCCGCGTAGCCCTCGGCCGGGACGGCGGCGATCATCGAGCGCAGGAACGCGGCGCGGTCCGGGTGCCGCTGCGCGTAGCCCGGCGTCAGCCAGCGGGCGACGCCGGCGGCGGCCACCGCGCCGGTGCCTTCCGCGCGGACCGTGCGGGCGCGGTCGGCCCACATTTCCGGCGGGCCGAACTTCGCGGACGTGCAGCAGAGCACCAGGCTCGCGATCCGGTCCGGCGCGTGGGCGCCGAGCCACATGCCCGTCATTCCGCCGAGCGACAGCCCCACGAGGTGCGCTTTCGCGACCTCGAGGTCATCGAGCAGAGCGAGGAAGTCGGAGCCGAAGTCCTCGAGGTCGTACGGCCCCGGCGGCACCGGCGAAGCGCCGTGCCCGCGCGTGTCGTAACGCACCACCCGGAAGCCTCGCTCCAGCAGCGGCACGACCTGAGGCTCCCACATCCGGAGGTCGCTGCCGAGCGATCCGCCGAACACCACCACCGGACCGTCTTCGGGCCCTTCGACGACCCGGTGCAGCCGGACGGCACCCACGCCGTCACCTCCGTTCGCGTTCGTCATACCCGGAAGAACACCGTCTCGCCGTCACCCTGCAGGCGCACGTCGAAGCGGTACCCGTCCTCGGTCTTCGCCGCGATCAAGGTGCCACGTCGCTCCTCCGGCACCGTCGCCAGCACCGCGTCTCCGGAGTTGTCCTGGTCCTCGAAGTAGATCCGCGTGACGCACCGGTTGAGCAACCCGCGCGCGAACACCGACACGTCGATGTGGCGGGCCTGCGGAGTGCCACCCTCACCGGGCACCACGCCAGGGAGCACGGTGAGGATCCCGTACGTGCCGTCGGGGGTGGTCGGGCAGCGGCCGAAGCCGCGGAAGTCGCCGGACGCCTCGCCGCGCGGGTCGTCGGGGTGGCGGAACCCGCCCTCCGGGTCGGCCTGCCACGTCTCGATCATCGCGTCCGGGACCGGGTCGCCGTTGCCGTCGCGGACGATGCCGCGGATCCAGAACGCGCCGGGCGTGCCCTCGGGCACGACGTGCGGGCCGTCGGGCCAGGGCAGCCCGATCGACAGGTACGGGCCGACGGTCTGCGAAGGGGTGGGAAGCAGCTTGGTCATTCGTCTTCGTCCTCTTCCTCTTCGAACACCGACGCGTCGCGCCCGCGAAGCACGATGTCGAACTGGAACCCCAGCGCCCACTCCGACTGCGTGATCTCGTGGTCGTAGCGCGAGACCATGCGCTGCCGGGCCTTCTCGTCCGGGATGGAGTTGAAGATCGGGTCCTGGGAGAAGAGCGGGTCGTCCGGGAAGTACATCTGGGTGACCAGCCGCTGCGTGAACGCCGAGCCGAACACCGAGAAGTGGATGTGCGCGGGGCGCCACGCGTTGTCGTGGTTCTTCCACGGGTACGCGCCCGGCTTGATGGTGGTGAAGGTGTAGCGGCCGTCGCTGTCGGTCAGAGCCCGCCCGACGCCGTCGAAGTTCGGGTCGAGCGGCGACGGCCAGCGGTCGCCGGTGTGGCGGTAGCGGCCACCCGCGTTCGCCTGCCAGATCTCGACGAGCGAGTCGCGCACCGGACGGCCTTCACCGTCGAGCAGCCGGCCGGTGACGATGATCCGCTGGCCCTGCGGCTCGCCCGCGTGCTGGCGCGTGAGGTCGTTGTCCAGCTCGCCGAGGCGACCGGGGCCGAGCAGCGGGCCGGTGACCTCGGTCAGCATCTGCGGAAGCAGCACCAGGTCCTGCTTGGGGTGCCGCAGCGCCGTGGAGCGGTAACCGGGGTAGCCGAGCGGCGGGTGCGTGCCCTCGGGGTCCTCGCCGTAGCGGGGCAGCCTGAATTCGGTCGGAGTAGCCACGTCTTCGTCTCCCTTACCGGCCTTCGAGGACGACGGCCAGGCCCTGGCCGACGCCGATGCAGATGGCGGCGAGGCCCCAGCCTCCGCCGCGGCGGTGCAGATCGTGCGCCAGGGTGCCCAGGATGCGGCCGCCGGACGCGCCGAGCGGGTGGCCGATCGCGATCGCGCCGCCGTGGGTGTTCACGATCTCCGGGTCGAGTTTCTTCCAGTCGCGCAGGCAGGCCAGCGACTGGGCGGCGAACGCTTCGTTGAGCTCGACCGCCGCCAGGTCGTCCCAGCCGATGCCGGCGCGCTCGAGGGCGATCTCCGCCGCGCGCACCGGGCCGATGCCGAAGACGTCCGGGTCGACGCCCGCCGCGCCCCGGCCGGCGATCCGGGCCAGCGGGGTCGCGCCGACGCGGCTCGCGCTCGCTTCGTCGCCGAGGAGGAGCGCCGACGCGCCGTCGTTCAGCGGGGAGGCGTTGCCCGCTGTGACGGTGCCGTTTTCCTTGCGGAAGGCCGGCTTCAGCTTGGCCAGCTTCTCGACGCTGGAGTCCGGGCGGATGCCCTCGTCGCGCGCCAGGTCCACGCCTTCGACGGGGACGACCATGTCGTCGTAAAAGCCTTCGTCCCACGCCTTCGCGGCGTTGACGTGGCTGCGGGCGGCGAAGGCGTCCTGCTCGTCGCGGCCGATGCCGTAACGCTCGGCGAGCTTTTCGGTGGACTCGCCGAGGGAGATCGTCCACTGCGACGGCATCTCCGGGTTGACCATGCGCCAGCCGAGCGCGGTGTTGTAGAGGGTCTGGTTGCCGGCGGGGAACGCCTTCTCCGGCTTCGGCATGACCAGCGGCGAGCGGGTCATGGACTCGACACCGCCGGCGACCACGAGCGACGCGTCGCCGACCTGGATCGCGCGGCTGGCCTGCATCACCGCGTCGAGGCCGGAGCCGCACAGGCGGTTGACGGTGTTCCCGGGGACGCTCGTGGGCCAGCCGGCCAGGAGGGCAGCCATGCGGGCGACGTTGCGGTTGTCCTCGCCCGCGCCGTTCGCGTCGCCGAGGGTCACCTCGTCCACTGTGGACGGGTCGAGGGCGGTGCGGGCCACGAGCGCCTTGAGCACGCCCGCGGCCAGGTCGTCCGGGCGGACGCCGGCCAGTGCGCCGCCGTAGCGGCCGAACGGGGTGCGGATCGCGTCGAGGACGTAGACGTCGGTCATGCGTTCGCCTTCCGGGGCGGCGGGGTGGTCGGGTGACAGCGTGCCATCGTCACGCCTTCTCCAGTTCTCGGAGGAGGGTCAGCTCCTGCTCGGTCGGGACGGGGGTGACCTTCAGGTCGTCCGCGACCTTCAGCCTCCACCCCGTCGCCTTGATCGCCTGGTCGAGCTCCACACCCGGATGCAGTTCGGTCAGCGTCAGCTCGGCGGTCTCCGGGTCGGGGCGCATCAGGCCGAGGTCGGTGACGACCAGCGTCGGGCCCTGGCCCGGGAGGCCGAGCTTCTCACGGTCGCCCTTGCCCGAGCCGTGGCCGAACGAGGTCACGAAGTCGACCTTTTCCACGAACGCGCGGGGGCTCTGGCGCAGCACGATGAACACCTCGCCGCACGACGCCGCGATCTCCGGCGCACCGCCCGCGCCCGGCAGGCGGACCTTCGGGTCGTGGTAGTCCGAGCCGATCACGGTCGTGTTGATGTTGCCGAACTTGTCCAGCTGGGCGGCGCCGAGGAAGCCGACGTCGATGCGGCCCGGCTGGAGCCAGTAGTTGAACACCTCCGGGACGCTGACCACCGCGTCGGCGGTGTCGGCCAGCTCGCCGTCGCCGATCGACAGCGGCAACCTCGACGGCTTCGCGCCCAGGCAGCCGGATTCGTAGATCAACGTGAGGTTCGGGGCGTGCGCGCGGCGGGCCAGGTTCGCCGCCTTGCTCGGGAGGCCGATGCCGACGAAGCAGGACATCCCGTCGCCGAGCGCGCGGGCCGCCGCGACGCTCATCATCTCGTCGGCGGTGTAGTCGGTGCTCATGCCTTCGCCTCCGCGGTCTTGCGGGCGTTGCCGGTGGTGGGGTGGATCGCGGTGCCGCGGACCCGGCCGGGAGCCGCCGCCCCGGGGAAGGAGGCGGCGACCGGCCCGGCGGGCGCGTACCGAGCGCGCGTCATGCCGTCACCCCGGTCAGCTCGTTCAGCCACTTCGTGAACTCCTCGCGGTCACGGCCGATCTCGTCCCAGGCCTGGTACGCCGAGTTGTCGCGTTCGTAGTACCCAGCCGCGTACGACGGCTTCGCGCCGCCCGGGACCTCGGCCACCGCCGTCACCACCCAGGCCGGGAGGATCACCGCGCCCACTCGGGGCTCCAGCTCGTCGACGATCTCCTCGACCGTGACGATCGAGCGCTTCGCGGCCAGCACGGCTTCCTTCTGGACGCCGGTGATGCCCCACATCTGGACGTTGCCCTGACGGTCGGCGCGCTGGGCGTGGACGATCGTGACGTCCGGATTCAGCGCCGGGACCGCGGTGAGCCGCTCGCCGGTGAACGGGCACGTGATCGGCTTGATCGTCTCGGTCTGCGCGGGCAGGTCCGTGCCCGTGTAGCCGCGCAGCACCGCGAACGGCAGGCCGGACGCGCCGGCGACGTACCGGTTCGCCATGCCGGCGTGGCTGTGCTCCTCGATCTCCAGCGGTACCGGCCAGTCGTGCTGGACGGCGTCGCGGAAGCGGTGCAGCGAGCCGACGCCGGGGTTGCCGCCCCAGGAGAAGATCAGCTTGCTCGCGCAGCCCGCGCCGATCAGCTGGTCGTACACGATGTCCGGGGTCATCCGCACCAGCGTGAGACCCCGCCGGCCCTGTCGGATGATCTCCTGTCCGGCCGCGACCGGGATGAGGTGCGTGAAGCCCTCGAGCGCGACGGTGTCGCCGTCGTGCACCAGCCGGCCGACGGCCTCCTCCAGTGACAGCAGCTCCGCCATCTCACTCTCCCGCATCCGTTCGCATCACGCACACTCGTTCTGCAACCGAACATAGCACGACGTCCGGGCCGCCGACCAGACGTCTTCCACCCAATGGATGACGCAGGCACGACGAAGGGGACTTTCCTCGCGCAACCAGCGAAGAAAGTCCCCTTCGAGAGAAACGTCAGCCGATCCGGATCAACCGCGAGCCGTGCGCCGGCACCGAAACCGCCGTCCACGAGCCTCGGAACCGCCCGAGGTCCTTGAGTGCGACGAGGTCACGCACCGACCGCGCCCCGGCGAAGTCCACGGTGATGTCAGCGGGCGTGGAACCCAGGTTGTAGACAGCCGCGTACGTCCGGCCGTCCGGCGCGCGCTTCGTCCAGACCTGGTGATCGCCGCCGGTCACCTGAGTCGGATAGGAACCGGCCTGGTCGACCGCGATGACCTCGGGGTTCGTCAGGATCGACACAGCGGAGGCGTCCAAGAAATAGATGTCTCCCCCGACGTACAGCGGCGACGACGCCATCGACCAGAACGTCATCACGCTCTGCCGCTCGACGTCGGAGATCCCGTCCTGGATGCCGGACCCGGTGTTGTTGCTGATCGGCATGGAGTCCAGGTCAGGCCGGTACTGCGGCCCGAACACGCCCTGCCAGCCGGGCAGGTCCGCCCACCGTGCCTTCACCGAGCTGTCCCACGTCGAAACCGTGTCGCAGTAGCACTCGACGTCGGTGTCGACGCGCACGCCGTTCGCGTAGGGGGCCAGAGAAGAACCGATGGACCGCGGCACCGGCCACGCGCTCGCCGTCAGCCACATCGGCCGCCGCGCGTGGTCGATCGCCGATGACCACGCCTTGATGTCGGCGACGTTGTCCGCGGTGGTCCCGTCGACCTTGATGAAGTCGACGCCCCAGGAAGCGAACTTGGCCACGATCGAGTCGTAGTACTTCTGCGCACAGGGGTTCGTGAAGTCGACCTTCCAGTTGCCGCCCCAGCCGTTGGAGGGCGTCAGCGGCTGGTACGCGATGTCCCGCGCGTGGCACGACGTCCCGAGGATGGGCGCGTTCTTGTCGTAGACCTCCTTTTCGAGCCCGGTCACGGCATACAGGCCGAGCTTCAGGCCGAGCCCGTGCACGTAGGAGGCCAAAGCGGGGATCCCGGACGGAAACCGACCCGGGTCCGGCGTCGGAATGCCATTGACGTCGGTGTGGAACACCCACGACAGGTCGGCGTTCCAGCCGGAGTCGATGTTGACGTAGGTGTACCCGGCGGACTTGAGCTTCGAAGCCATGGCCGAAGCGGCGTCGCGGACGTGCGACTCGTTGAGCCACGAAGTGCCGTAACCCGCGCGGGTCGACGACTCGAGGCTCCAGCTGCTCCAGCCCATGAACGGCTTGACGAACGACGTCCGCGCGTCGGCCACCGGCACCAGGAAAGCCGAAAGACCCAGGACAGCGAGAAATACGGAAAGGAGGCGCTTCACTGAACACTCCTCGATAGGGGGGACCTACTCCTTGAGCCCGCTCGCCGCGATCCCGCTGACGATGAACCGCTGGGCGACCAGGAACATCGCGACCAGCGGCGCGATGGTGACGAGGGCGCCGGCGAACAGCGCCGGCAGGTTGACCGACTGGGCGGTCAGGAACGTCGAGAGCGCGATCTGCGCGGTCCACGACGACGGGTCCTGCCCGATCACCAACGGCCACAGGAACGCGTTCCAGCTTTCGATGAACATCAACGCGCCCAGTGACGCGATCATGCTCCCCGAGTTCGGCAGGATGAGACGCCGGTAGACGCCGAGGTAGCCGAGCCCGTCGAGCCGTCCCGCTTCTTCGAGTTCGACGGGGAACCGCAGGTAGAAGTTGCGGAACAGGATCACCGTGAACGCGCTGAACAGGTTCGGCGCGATGATGCCCCACTCGGTGTTGACCCCGCCCATCGAGCCGACGACGACGAACGTCGGCACGAACGTCACCGACTGCGGGATCATCAGCGTGACCAGCACGTACGTGAACACCGCACGCCGTCCCGGGACGTTGATCCGGGCCAGCGCGTAACCCGCCATCGAACCGAACAGCGTGCCGACCGGAGCCGTGACGATCGCGACCAGGAACGAGTTCCACAACGAGTGCGCCATCGGCACTGACGCGTCGGCGAACAGGTCGCCGAAGTTGACCCACGAGAGTGGATCCGGCAGCCACGACCAGTCCGGCGAAGTGACCTGCTGCCGCGTCATCAGCGCATTGCGCAGCATGATGTAGAACGGCAGCAGGAAGATCAGCGAAAGCACGGACGCCAGGACGTACTTCGGCGCCTTCCGGACGCGAGGCGCGGCGAGGACGGCCATCAGTCCTTCTTCCCGAAGCCGACGAACCGGCCCTGCAGCAGGGTGATCACGACGATGAGCACGGTCAGCAGGAACGCGCCCGCCGAGCCGACGCCGTAGTTCTGGTCGCCGAGCGCGGAGTCGTAGAGGTAGACCAGCGGCGGCTTCACCGGCGCGGTCGCCGTGCCCGAAAGCCCGGTGCCGAACAGGTTGTAGAACTCGTCGAAGGCCTGGAACGCGGCGATCAGGATCAGCAGCAGCACCGCCACCGACGTGTTCCGCAGCTGCGGCAGCGTGATGTAGCGGAAGGCCTGCCACTTGGTCGTGCCGTCCAGCTCGCCGGCCTCGTACAGCGACGGGGAGATCGCCTGCAGCCCGGCCAGGAACAGGATCATGTACAGCCCGACCTGCAGCCACAGCCGCAGCGTCACCACCGCGACCCAGTACACCGGCGGGCTCGTCTCCGACAGCCACGGCACCGGGTCGGCGCCGAACAGCCCGCCGATCACGTTCGCGACACCGGACGGCAGGCCGTTGAACAGCGCCATCTTCCAGACCAGCGCGGCGACGACGTACGACACCGCCGCCGGGATGAGGAAGATCGTCCGGAAGAACGCCCTACCGCGCTTGATGCTGTTGATCAGCACCGCCAGACCCAGCGAAGCCACGAACGTGATCGGCACGATGAACACGGTGAACAGCGCGATCGTCGACAGCGACGTCAGGAAGGCGTCGTCGCCGAGCAGGAACGCGTAGTTGTCGAAGCCGATCCAGTGGCCGATGGTGATCGTGCCGCGGGCGTCGTTGAAGCTGAGCAGGAAGCTCCACGCGATCGCGACGTACTTGAACAGCCCCAGCCCGATCACCACGGGCCCGGTCAGCACCGCGAACGCGCCGATCGCCCGCCAGTCCCGGCGACGGCGGCGCTTCTTCGCCGCCACCGTGACCGTCGGAGCCTCCATCAGGGCGGTCATGCCAGCTGCTTGTCGACTTCGGCCTGGGCCTTCTTCGCCGCGTCCCCGAGTTCGGCGGCCGGGTCCGCCCCGTTCGCGATCTTCGTCGCGGCCTGCAGGAACAGCGTCGCCGACGCCTTGTTCCACAGCCCCGAGTACGACTTGCCGTTCTGCTGCGAGATCGTCACGGCGTCCTTCGCCGCCCCGCTGGAGAACTCGGTCGTCTGCGCGGCGACCGGCTTGCGCGCCGGGATGTGGAAGCCGTACTTGACGCACCAGTCCTTCTGCAGGTCGGCGTTCTTGATCCACAGCCAGTCAATGAACTTCTTGACGGCATCCAGGTTCTGAGATTTCGCGTTGGCCAGCTGGTACCAGCCGCCGACGCGCGCGACCGGCTTGCCGGCGTCCCCGAACGCCGGCTTGCCGGCGTCCCCGAACTTCGGCCACGCGACGACGCCGAAGTCGTCGCCGAGCGCCTTCTTGATGTCCGGCAGCGACCACAGGCCGCCCCACTGCATCGCCGTGGCGCCGTTGGCGAACGCGCCCGGGTCGGACCAGTCGGTCGGGTAGCCCTGGAGCAGGCCGCCGGTGTCGTGCAGCTGCTTGAGCCCGGCGATCGCGGCGATCGCCTCGGGCGAAGCGAACGCGACCTTCTTGCCACTGCTGTCGAAGAAGTCGCCGCCGGACGACCAGAGCAGGAGCGTCGCGGCCTCGCCGACGCCGTCGGTGCCGACGTAGAGACCCTTTTGCTTGCCGGTGTTGAGCTTCCGGGTCGCTTCGAGCAACTCGGCGAACGTCTGCGGCGGCTGGACGCCCGCGGCCTGCAGCGCGCTCTTGCGGAAGTACAGCATCATGACGTCGTCGATCATCTTGACGCCGTAGATCTTGCCGTCGACCGTCACGGTGTCCAGCGCGGCCGGGCTGAAGTCGGCCTTGGCCGGCGCGATGACGTCGTCGAGCGGCGCGAGCAGGCCGTTCTTGACGTTCTGGTACCGGAAATCGCCCAGCTCGAACAGGTCGGGCGCCTGCGCGGTGAGCATCGCCGAGTTGAGCTTGGTCTCGTAATCGCCGGCGATCCAGCTGACGTTGATCGCGATGTCCGGGTTGGCCTTGGTGAACTCCTGCGCGTAGCGCTGGACGGCCTGCTGCGTCCCGGATTCGCCGTACGCGTGGTACCACTGCTGCAACGTGACCTTCGCACCCGAAGCGGCGCCCGCGTTCTTGTTCAGCGGGTCCGAGGTGCAGCCCGCCAGGGCCGCTCCCCCGGCGAACAGCACGGAACCGACCAGGAAGCTTCTGCGATTCATGGGGCTCACGGGGACTCTCCTCAAACGGTGTCGGACACGAAAAGGCTCTGGACGGCGACCGCGGCGGCGCCGCGTGCCCACTCCTCGAACGGCAGCGGCCGGATGACCAGGCCGCACCGGGCGGCGCTGCCGAACGCCTGGACCGCGAAGGTCCGGCGGATCTGGTCTTCGAACAGGTCGTAGGTGGCGACGCCCTCGCCGGAGACGACCACCCGTTCCGGGCCGAACAGGTTGACCAGCGCGGCCAGCCCCAGTCCGATCGCGTGGCCCGCCCGGGCGAACACCGCGCGCAGCGGTTCGTCGCCGCCGCGGGCGCGCGTCACGGCGTCGGCCATGGTCAGCGCGGGCTCGCCGGCGACCTGCCGGGCGCGCGTCAGGATCGCTTCGGTGGACGCGATCGCCTCCACGCAGCCCTGGCCGCCGCAGTGACACGGCGGGCCGCCGTCGGCGACCGGGACGTGCCCGATCTCGCCCGCGACGCCGTGCGCGCCGCGGACCAGGGCGCCGTTCACCACGAGCGCGCTGCCGATGCCCGTTCCCACCGTGACCAGCGCGAACGACGACGCGCCGACGCCCTCGCCGAACCACTGCTCGGCGACGGCGAGGGCCTTGACGTCGTTCTCCAGCGTCACGGTGAGCCCGGTCGCCTCCCCCAGCAGCTCGGCGAGGCGGACGTCCCGCCAGCCGAGGAACGGTGAGTACCGAACGACGCCGGACGCGCGGTCGACGTCGCCGGACACCGCGACGCCGAGGCAATAGGCGCGCTCGCGGAGGTTGCTGGTGCCGTCCGGGGTCGGGCCGGCCAGCAGCTCGCCGACGAGGTCGGCCAGCGCGTGGACGATGTGCTCGGCATCGTGGCTGGTCAGGGCGTGGTGGGCGCTGGCTCGGACGTCGGCGCGCAGGTCGGTGACCACGCCGATCAAGTCGTCGCCGGTGATCTTGACGCCGACGAAGTACTCGCGGTCCGGCCGGATCGCCAGCGGGTTGGCGGGGCGGCCGGCGCCGGGGCCCGTGCGGCCTTCGGAGGCGAGCTCTTCGAGGTAGCCGGCTTCGATGAACGGCCGGGCCGCCTTGGTGACCGCGGCCGACGACAGGCCGGTGCGCCGGGCGACGTCGACGCGGGAGACCGGCCCTTCGGTCAGGACCGTGGTGAACACGGTCGCTGCCGCCGGACTGGTGATCGGCGCCCTTGCCGGTGCACTGCGAGGCATGGCCGGAAGGGTAGGCAGGATTAATTAACTTCGTCAAGAATTTATTTTTCGGCTGGTCATGCCTACGCTCGGATCATGTCGCTCGTCGAACACGACCCCGCGCACCGGCTGTGGCTGCTGCGCGCCCCCGAGAGCTCGTACGCCTTCCGGCTCGACGCCGACGACCGGCCGCGGCACGTCCACTGGGGCCCGCCCCTGACGCTCTTCCAGGCCACGCAGGTCGCCGCGCGCCGCAACCCGGCCGACAGCAGCTTCGACGAGCCGGGTGACGAGCGGCAGGAACTGCCGGCCGAAGGCGGCGCCTTCTTCGGCGTCGCGGCGCTGGCTGTGCGGTATGAGGACGGGACGTCGGCGCTCGAGTGGCGTTACGACGGCTTCGCGCTCGAGGACGACGCGCTCGTCGTCCGGCTGGCCGACCGGCACTACCCACTGGAACTCTCGCTGCACTACCGCCTCCGCGGCGACGTCGTCGAGCGGTGGACGTCGTTGCGCAACACCGGCGAGGCCCCGATTTCCCTGCTGCGCACGGATTCCGCGGCGTGGACGCTCCCCCGGCGCGACGGCGCGCGGCTCACCCGGACGTCCGGTGCGTGGAGCGCCGAGTACGGCGTGCTGCGCGAAGCCTTGCCGGTCGGTGAAACCACGTTGACCAGCCGTCGCGGGGTGTCCAGCCACCAAGTCAACCCCTGGGTGATGCTCGACGCGGGCGACGCGACCGAGACGTCCGGCGAGGTGTGGTCGACGGCGCTGGCCTGGAGCGGGAGCTGGCGGATCACCGTCGAGCACACGCACTCCGGCCGCGTCACGTGGACCGGCGGGTTCGGCCACGAGCACGTCGGCTGGCGGCTGCCGCACGGCGAAACCTGGGAGACGCCGGTGTTCGCGGGGCTGTACGCGGCCGACGGCTTCGGCGGTACGAGCCGGCGGTGGCACGCCTACGTCCGCGAGTTCGTCCAGCCGCACCCCGAAGAGCTGCGGCCGATCGTCTACAACTCCTGGGAGGCGACCGGCTGGGACGTCGACGAAGCCACCGAGACGTCCCTCGCGGCGGCCGCGGCGAAGCTCGGGACCGAGCTGTTCGTCATGGACGACGGCTGGTTCGGCGCCCGCACCGGCGACAGGGCCGGGCTCGGCGACTGGACCGCAAATCAACAGCGCTTCCCGGCCGGGCTGCGGCCCCTGGTCGACGCCGTGCACGCGCACGGGATGAAGTTCGGGCTGTGGGTCGAGCCGGAGATGGTCAACCCGGACAGCGATCTCTACCGCGCGCACCCGGACTGGGTGCTGCACATGGCCAACCGCTCCCGGACCACGCTGCGGAACCAGCTCGTGCTGAACTTCGCGCGCCCGGACGTCGCGGACTGGGCACACAAGTGGCTCGACCGGCTCGTCGGCGAGCACGGCGTCGACTACCTCAAGTGGGACATGAACCGCGCGTTCACGGAAGCCGGGTGGCCGGCGGCGGGCGAGGACGCGGGCCGGCTCTGGGTCGACCACGTCCGAGCGGTGTACGCGATCCTCGACCGGTTGCGGGCCGACCACCCGAACCTGCGGATCCAGGGCTGCGCGGGCGGCGGCGGGCGTACCGACCTCGGGATCCTCGCGCGCACCGACGAGATCTGGGCGTCCGACAACACCGACGCCGCCGACCGGATCACCATCCAGCACGGCTACGGCCAGCTCTACCCCGCCGGCACGATGTCGGCCTGGGTCACCGACAGCCCGAACCCGACGACGGGCCGCGCGGCGCCATTGAGCTTCCGGTTCCACGTCGCGATGGCGGGGGTGCTCGGCGTGGGCGGCGACCTGCCGCGCTGGAGCGCCGCCGAACTCGACGAAGCGGCGTCGCTCGTCGCGCTGTACAAGGAAATCCGGCCGGTGGTGCAGCACGGCGAGCTGTACCGGCTGGCGGACCCGGCGAAGTCGGCGTTGACCGCGGTCCAGTACGTGCTGGACCGCGAAGTGGTCGTGTTCTTCTGGCGGCGGCCGACGGAGTTCGCGCGGCCGGTCACCCCGCCTCGGCTGGCCGGGCTCGATCCTTCCGCGCGGTACCGCGACCAGGACGGCGCCGTGCACGACGGCGCGGTGCTGCTGAGCCACGGCCTCGACGTCGACCTGCCCGGGAGCGGCTACGCGAGCGCCGTCGTGCGGTTGACCAGGGTCTGATTACCCACGCCGATCGGCGTGACCGGGGCGAGTGACCTCGATTGACTTCTCACTGGCGGTGAGCTGAGTGTGAAAGTCCTTCACCACGCTCGCCAACGGAGGCAGCATGCGCAAGCGCCTGTCCGCTCTGCTCGTCGTGCCCGCGCTCGCCATGCTCGCCTTCGCCGCTCCGGCGTCGGCGAGCGCGGGCTACCACGAATACGTCGCGCTGGGCGATTCGTGGACCGCCGACGTCTTCGTCACCTTCCCGCCGACCACCGAGTTCACCCCGCTCGACTGCGCCCAGTCCACTTCGGACTATCCACACGAGGTGGCCGGCGCGCTCGGCGTCGAGACCTTCCGCGACGCGAGCTGCGGCGGCGCCGCGACGCCCGACTTCACCCAGCCGCAGAAGCTCCCGCTGGGCGGGACGAACCCGCCGCAGTTCGACCGCCTCACCCCGACCACGGACCTGGTGACCGTCGGGATCGGCGGCAACGACATCGGGCTCGCGTCGGCCGTGACGAAGTGCCTCACCCCGCTGCCGGTGAGCACGTGCAAGGCCAAGTTCACCGCGGGCGGCGTCGACCAGCTGGAAAACGCTGTCAACGCGACCGCGCCGAAGGTCGCCGCATCGCTCCAGGCGATCAAGGACCGCTCCCCGAACGCGCGGATCCTGCTGGTGAACTACCTCGCCGGGCTGCCCGCGAGCGGGAAGGGGTGCTGGCCGGTGATCCCCATCGCCGACGGCGACGTCGCCTACCTGCAGGCGAAGTTCCTCCAGATGAACGCCATGCTCGCCCGGGTCGCCGCGGACAACGGCGCCGAGCTCGTCGACACCTACACCCCGACCGTCGGGCACGACGCGTGCCAGGCGCCGACCGTGCGCTACGCCGAAGGCCTGATCCCGATCTCGACGAGCAACCCGCTGCTGCTCGCGTTCCCCTTCCACCCCAACGGAGCGGGCGCGGCGGCGCAGTCGGAGATCGTCCTCGACGCGGTCCAGCGGGGCTGAATCGTCGGAGGGGTGAACTAGGCTGTCGGGGTGCCCAAGATCGCGGTGACCCGATGGATTCCCGACGACGCGGTGAAGGTCCTGGCCGAGGCGGGTGACGTGGTCGTGTCGCCCGCCGACCGTCCGCTGACGCCCGAAGAACTGCACGAGTTCGTGGCCGGCGCGGACGCCGTGGTCGGCATGCTGCACGACCGGCTCGACGGCGCGCTGGCCGACGCCGCCGGGCCGGGGCTGAAGGTGGTCGCGAACGTCGCCGTCGGCTACGACAACGTCGACGTCCCGGCGCTGGCCGAACGCGGGATCGTCGTCACGAACACGCCGGGCGTGCTCACCGACGCGACCGCGGACCTCGCCTTCGGCCTGCTGCTCGCGGTCACGCGGCGGATCGGCGAGGGCGAACGGCTGCTGCGCTCGCGCACGCCGTGGTCCTTCCACCTGGGCTTCCTGCTCGGCTCGGGCCTGCAGGGCAAGACGCTCGGCATCGTCGGGTTCGGCCAGATCGGCCGGGCGGTGGCGAAGCGGGCCGAGGCGTTCGGCATGACGATCGTCCACTCGGGTCGGTCGAAACCGGGTTCCGTTTCCTTCGAAGAACTCCTGGCGCGCTCGGACGTCGTCTCGCTGCACTGCCCGCTGACTCCCGAGACCCGGCACCTCATCGACGCGGCCGCGTTGCGCGCCATGAAACCCGGCGCGTACCTGGTGAACACGACGCGCGGGCCGGTCGTCGACGAAGCCGCGCTCGCGGACGCCCTCGAAGCCGGGGAGATCGCGGGCGCCGCGCTGGACGTGTTCGAGAAGGAACCCGAGGTCGAGCCGCGGCTGCTCGGCCGCGACGACGTCGTGCTGAGCCCGCACCTCGGGTCCGCCACGGTCGAGACCCGCACGGCGATGGCCGTGCTGGCGGCCCGCAACGTCGCGGCGGTGCTCGCCGGGCGTCCCCCGCTGACGGAGGTGAAGCCGTGACCCGTGTCGTCATCGCGCCCGACAAGTTCAAGGGCAGTCTCACCGCGGTCGAGGCCGCGGAGGCCATCGCCCTCGGCGTGCGCGACGCCTTGCCGGACGCCGAGATCGTCACCTGCCCCGTCGCGGACGGCGGCGAAGGCACCCTCGACGTCCTCGAAGCGGCGGGCGCCCGGATCGTCCGGTTGACGGTCCGCGGGCCACTCGAAGAGCCGGTCAACGCGCGGTACGCCGTGCTGGACGGCACGGCCTACGTCGAAGCGGCGCGCGCGTGCGGGATCGAGTTCGTCGAGCCCAGCCCGGCAACCGCGCTGAGCGCGCACACCTGGGGCGTCGGGGAGCTGCTCGCGGACGCGCTGATCCACGGCGCTCGCCGGCTCGTCCTGACGGTCGGGGGCACGGCCAGCACCGACGGCGGGGCCGGGATGCTCAGCGCACTCGGTGCCGGCGTGCTGGACGCGTTCGGCGCGCCGGTCGGCCTGGGCGGCGGCACGCTTTCGCGGGTGGCGTCGACCGAGCTGACGCCGGTGCGGGAACGCCTCGACGGCGTGCGCGTCGCGGTCGCCACCGACGTCACGAACCCGTTGCTGGGGCCGGAAGGCGCCGCCGCGGTGTTCGGGCCGCAGAAGGGCGCGGGGCCGGCGGAGGTGACGTTGCTCGACGAAGCGCTGGGCCGGTGGGCGCACGCGCTCCAGGTGGGTGGCGCTCCGGACGTCTCGCGGATCCCGGGATCGGGTGCGGGCGGCGGGGTCGCGGCGGGCGCGATCGCTCTCGGCGCGACGGTCGAGTCCGGGTTCGACCTCATCGCCGGGCTGACCGGGGTCGACGAGGCTCTGGAGGGCGCCGATCTCGTCATCACCGGTGAGGGTTCGCTCGACGAGCAGAGCTTGAACGGCAAGGCGCCGGCCGGGATCGCGGACCGAGCTCGGCCGCGCGGGGTGCCGTTGCTGGCCCTGGCCGGCCGGATCCAGCTCGATTCCGCCGGGCTGGAGCGGCTGGGCGTGGTGGGGAGCAGCGCGTTGATCGACCACGCGCCGTCGCTCGACCACGCGCGGGCGCACGCGGCGGACCTGCTGCGGGTGCGTGCCGCGGAGCTGGTCCGCGACTGGCTGACCCGCTAGCGAACGGACCCTCCGCGCCGCGGCGAAAGGCCCGTCCGCCGCGGTCAGCTGGTGTGCTGCGGCAGCACGGCGAAGGCGACTCCGCCGGCTTCGTCCTCTTGGACGTCGAGCACCTTGTCGTCGAGCAACGCCGCGGCCTGCGGTTCCAGGAAGACCTTCGGGCCTTCCTCGGCACCCAGCACGCTGTCGCCCGCCGCGGGTTCGGGGGCGACGGACAGCGCCAGCTGGGCGCTTTCCCCGTCGGCGTTCTGGACCGCCAGGCGGAGTCCGGCTTCGCCCTCCCCCTGGCTGGTCAGTGCGGTGATCGCCTCGGCGGCGGCTTCGGTCACGGTCAGCATCTTCGGCCTTCCCTTCGTCGCGGTCCGGTGCACTGTGGGCCCCACGCTAGGGGCGTCCGTTCGGACGCGCAGTCTGAGCGGATCAGCCCTGCCGCGCTTCGCGGATGGCATCCGCCACGGACCCGCCCGCGTAGTCCGCCTGTTCGCGCGGATCGGGGTCGGCGTGGCGGTGCGGGATCTCGTCGGCCGGAGTCACCTGCTCGAAGTCTGCCGGCGCGTCCTCGACGGTCTCGTCGAGCTGGTCGGCCGGGGTCGCCGCGAGCGGGCGCTCCGGGGCCGGCTCCGGCTCGGTGTCCGGCACTTCTTCGGCGAGGCGCTGGTCCATCGGCTCGCCTTCGCGCATCTCTCTGGGCGTGGTGCCGAAGCGGTCGGCGGCGCTCCAGCGCTCGGGCGGCTCGATGCCCTCTTCGAGGGGGTCCACGCGCAGCTCGTCCTCGTCCAGCGCCTCGCTGGGGTCCAAGCTTTCCGGTTCGGCCGCGTCACGGTCACTCACTGGTTTCTCCCGGCGCGTAGGCAGTAGTCATCGTCAGGGAGCTACCCGGGCCATCGGGGGCCTCAAACCCCGGCGGTGTCACCGGGATCACATTTCTTCATCCGGTTTAACATATTCACAAGTTTGTGAACGCGGGGTAGGTTCGGATCATGGCCACCACCAGGTGCGCACCCGGACACCGGCTGCTCGCCACCGACCCGGAACGGCACCACGAGCTCGGCACGCACGCCGCGTGGTACGTCGTCGCCGGCGTAGTGACAACCGGCGTGCAGGCAGTGCTGTTCCTCCTGCTGCGCGACGAACTCGGCTCGCAGGTGGCGAACCTGATCGCGATCGCGCTGACGACGGTCGGGAACACCGAGTTCCACCGCCGCGTCACCTTCGCCGGGCGGCCCAGCAACGCCGGGAAGCGGCACCTGCAGGACCTGCTGACGTTCGCCTTCTACGCCGGGTACGGCTCGGCCGTGCTGGCGATCCTCGACGCGGTCGTCGAGCGGCCGACGTCGTGGGAGGAGACCGGCACGCTGCTGCTGGCCAGCCTGGTCGGCGGGTTCGTGCGGTTCGCGGTGCTGCGCTGGTGGGTGTTCGCGCACCGCGCCGAAGGGGCTGCGGCCGCGCACACCGGCTAGCGTCTGGAGGCGTGGCCTCGGACGACATCACGCCCCACGAGGGCGGCACCGAACCGGATTACCGCTTCACGCTGGCCAACGAACGGACGTTCCTGGCGTGGCTCCGGACGGCGCTCGGGTTGCTGGCCGGCGGGGTCGCGGTGCACCAGCTGGTGCCGGCCCCGGCTACGGCCAGCGCGGTGCTCGCGGGGCTGTGCGTGGTGCTGGCGGCGACGTTGGCCGCGACGGCTTATCCGCGGTGGCGGCGGGTGCAGATCGCCATGCGGGCCGGCGAGCCGTTGCCGCGGAGCCGGATGATCTTGGCGCTCACCGGTGGCCTGCTGGCGTTGACCGTGGCGGCGGCGGTGTTGCTGGTGGTGTCGTGAGCGAGCCGGGTGCGGTGGTCGCGCAGGCGCGACGCGGTTGGGCGGCCAGCGGGGGCGCCGCGTCCGGAAGCGAGCGGGCGGTACGAGGCGCCGGCCTTCGGCGCGCGACTGAGCCACCCCACACCGGGCAGAGCGCACCAGCCGCGAGCACCCACCACGGCCGACCGCAGACCAAGCCGCCGCAGACTGCGCGAGCGGCGAGCACCCACCACAGTCGGCCGCGAACCGAGCCGCCTCAGGCCGCACTAGCGGCGAGCGCCCACCACAACCGACTGCAAACCAAGCCACCTCAGGCCGGACGGGCCACACGAACCACACAGCTCCACTGCGACCGGAGCAGCGAGATGCCGCCGGCTGCGCACGAACGGCCGCCGATCAGGCCTGCCCCGGGCGAACCGTGCCCGCACGTTCGGCCACGGTCCGCACACACCGTTAGGCCGCCCGAACACCCCCGCCGAACCTCGCCGGAAGCCGTTCAAGCCATTCGGCGCAACCCTCCGGCGGACCACCACTTCGCCCGAATACCGCGACTTCGCGATTATCGCGACGTCAGAAGTACCGTCATCATCCTGGGGGCCACCCCGTGACCACCCCCGATGGCGCCCAAGCCGAGCGCACCGGGCTCGCCTGGCGGCGGACCGCTCTCGCTTCCGCCGCCTGCACCGTACTTCTCCTGCACTCCGCCGCCCAGCGCCATTGGGGTGTCTCTTTGGTCCCCGTACTGCTCGCCGCCGTGACATCGGCCCTGCTAGCGGCCGTGGGCGTGCGCCGCGAACGGGCGTTGCGGACCGCTCGGCCGGCCGCGATGAGCACTGCCCTGTCCGCGATCGCGTCGCTCGCCGTGACCGTGACTGCCGCTTCCGTGGCCGTCTTCCACTGACGGGTGAAGTCGGCACATCCTGAAACCGATTAATCGCAATGTGCGCAGGCTGGTCGCGGGAACATCACGGTCACTGCTGCTAACGGGGTATTGGTCGTTGAAATCTGGACTGTTGGCCCGCGAGGTGCCTACGATTACCCAGCGTCGCACGGAACGCAGGTAAGCCCGGGTCCCCCGGAGTACCTGCAACCAAATGGTCACGGAGAGTAGAACCCCCGGCAGCGACGGTCGAGGGTCGGCCGGGGAGACGACTCATGACAGCACCGACGAGGACCACCGAGCAATCGGACAGCGGCGTTCGCGATTATCGGACCCCAGAGTCATTGCCGCGGCCCAACGGACGGCTCACCAAGGAGGACCTCGACCCGCTCGTCAAGGACGCGGGCGAGGGCAACCCCGCCGCCATCCACAACCTGCTCCAGATGATCGAGCCGGTCGTGGTGCGGTACTGCCGGGCGCGGATGGGCGGCCGCGACCTCTCCTACCTGTCGGCCGACGACGTCGCCCAGGAGGTCTGCCTCGCGGTGTTGAAGGCCCTTCCGGATTATCAGGACCGCGGGGGCTCGTTCCTCTACCTCGTCCACGCGATCGCGGCCAACAAGGTCGCCGACGCCTACCGCGCCGTCGCCCGCGACCGCTCCGAGCCCGTCCCCGAGCTCCCGGAGCGCCCGCTGGTCGCCGGCAACGAGCCCGAGTCCCACGCGCTGCACCTCGACCTCGGCGCGCGCCTCGGCCGGCTGCTCGCCGCGCTGCCGCGTGTGCAGCAGGAAATCCTGACCCTGCGCATCGCGGTCGGTTTCTCGGCGCAGGAGACCGCCGAAGCGCTCGGGATCTCTGCGGGGAACGTGCGCGTGACGCAGCACCGCGCGCTGACCCGGCTGCGAGGCATGATCCGCGACGAAGAGTTCTAGGCCACCCCAGCGGCGGGCGGGGGAACCTCTTTTACCCCCTGAAAGAGGTTTCCCCGCTCGCGTCCAAGCCGTAGACGCGGCGGGCGTTGTGCTCGAACACGCCCAGCCGCTCGGCGTCGGAAAGCCCGCCGGTCAGCGCGATCGCCGCGTCCAGCACCAGCTCGTAGGACGCCGCCAGCTCACAGACCGGCCAGTCCGAACCGAACAGCAGCCGGTCCGCGCCGAACGCGTCGAGCACGTGGTCGACGTACCGGCGCAGGTGCCCGACCTCCCAGCCCGTCCAGTCCGCCTCCGTGACCAGCCCGGAGAGCTTGCACACGACGTTCTCCCGCCCGGCCAGCGCCGCCACCCCGGACGCCCAGGGCTCCCACTCCCCCGCCGCGATCGGGGGCTTCGCCGCGTGGTCCAGCACCAGCCGCAGCTCCGGCAGTCGCAACGCCACCTCGGCCGCCGCGGGCAGCTGCGCCGGGCGCACCAGCAGGTCGTACGCCAAGCCCGCCGACGCCACCGCGCTCAACCCGGCCACGATTTCCGGTCGCAGCAGCCAGTCGTCGTCCGGTTCGGTCTCCACCTGGTGCCGGATCCCGACCAGCGGACCCTGGTCCCGCATCGCGGCCAGCTGGTCCACGACGTCCGAAGCGCCCAGGTCGACCCAGCCGACGACGCCCGCGATCACCGGCTCGGCCGCTGCCGTCGTCAGGAACTCCGAAGTCTCTTCGGCCGACGACACCGTCTGGACCAGCACCGTCGCGTGCACGCCGGCCGCCTTGGTGACCGCGCGCAGGTCGTCCACCGTGTACGGACGGCGGATCGGGTCGAGCGCCGCCCCCGCCATCCACGGGTAGTCGCGCCGCGACGGATCCCACAGGTGGTGGTGGGCGTCGATCATGAGACTCCTTCGGCGGTGACGACGTCGGCGCGCAGCAAGCCCGCGTCGACCAGCTCGGTCCACAGCTCCGGCGGCACCTCGGCCCGCGCGCGCCGCGCGTTGACGCTGACCTGCGAAGGATCATGCGCGCCGACGACGACCGACGCCACCGCGGGATGCGCCATCGGCAGCGCCAGCGCGGCCTCCGGCAGCTCGACGCCGTGCCGCGCGCAGACCGCCGCGATCTTCGCGGCCCGCTCGACCAGCTCCACCGGCGCTTCGGCGTAGTCGTAGAGACGGCCCGGCTCGGCGGTCGCCAGGATGCCGCCGTTGAACGCGCCGCCGGCGACGACGGCGACACCGCGGTCGAGGCAGAGCGGCAGCAGCTCGTCGAGCGCCGGCTGGTCGAGCAGCGTGTAGCGCCCCGCGACCAGCAGGACGTCGAGGTCGGTGCGGCGGACGAACTCGGTGAGCATCGGCGCCTGGTTCATCCCGGCGCCGAACGCGCCGATCACGCCCTGGTCCCGCAGCTCGCGCAACGCGGGGAAGGCGCCGCGCAGGGCTTCCTCGAAGTGCTCGTCGGGGTCGTGCACGTAGACGATGTCGATGCGGTCGAGCCCGAGCCGCGTCAGGCTGTCTTCAAGGGACCGCATGATGCCGTCGCGACTGAAGTTCCACCGGCGCTTGTACGCGGCCGGGACGGCGAAGCCCTGGTCGTCCTGTGCGCCCGCGCCGTCCGGGTTCGGTTCCAGCACGCGGCCGACCTTCGTCGAAAGCACGTACTCGTCGCGCGGGTACGAACGCAGCGCCGCGCCGAGGCGGGCCTCCGAGAGGCCGAGGCCGTAGTGGGGCGCGGTGTCGAAGTACCGGATGCCCTCGTCCCACGCGCGGCGCACGGTCGCGGCCGCCGTTTCGTCGCTGATCGCGTGGTAGAGGTTGCCCAGCTGCGCGCAGCCGAGACCGAGCGGGGACAGGGAGAGTTCCAACGCCGTCACTCCTTCACCGGCAGTTCCCAGACCAGCCCGATGCCGGTGTCGCCGCCGGAATAGTCGTCCTCGACGGCCAGCAGCTCGGCCATCCGGGCCTGCCAGGGGACGTTCGCGGGGTGGTCCCGCAACGCCGCCCGCATCGCCGCGTAGTCGTCGACTTCGACAACGTGAAAGAGGTCGAGACCGTTACGCCAGATCCGCCAGGTGCGGACCCCGGCTTCCCGCAGGGCGACGTCCAGCTCGGGCGGGACGACCGCGTGGACGGACTCGTACTCGGCCTCCTTGCCGGGTTTGAGGCGGGTGTGCAGAGCCACTCTTTGTGGTGCGGGCTGGTGGGTCATCGCCACTCCTTCGCCGGAACATGGCACGCTGGGGAGGAACACCGAAACATCCGAGGTCTGTTGCAGGGAAGGGCGGACACGATGCCCGTCACCGATGTCGCGATCGACAAGATCAAGGACATGATCATCTCCGGCGAGCTGGCGCCGGGCGACCGGCTGCCGAAGGAGGCCGAGCTGGCCCAGCGGCTCGGGCTCTCGCGCAGCTCCCTGCGGGAGGCCGTCAAGGCGTTGTGCCTGATCAGGGTGCTCGACGTCCGCCAGGGCGACGGCACGTACGTCACCAGCCTCGAGCCGAACCTGCTGCTCGACGCGATGACGTTCGTGGTCGACTTCCACCGCGACGACACCGTGCTCGACTTCCTCGCCGTGCGGCGGATCCTCGAGCCGGCCGCGACCGCGCTGGCCGCGCTGCACATGAGCGACGACGACATCACCGAGCTCGGTCAGCTGCTCGGGGAGCTGGAGGACTCGCCGACCGTCGAGGCGCTGGTCGCCAACGACCTCCAGTTCCACCGCAAGATCGCCGACGGCTCCGGCAACCCGGTGCTCTGCTCGCTGCTCGACAGCCTCTCCGGGCCGACGGCCCGCGCCCGGATCTGGCGCGGCCTCACCCAGGAGGGCGCGGTCGCGAAGACGCGGGAGCAGCACTCGGCGATCTACGAGGCGATCGCGGCGCGCGAGCCGGAACTGGCGCGTTCGTGGGCGACCGTGCACGTCGCGGGCGTGGAGCAGTGGCTGCGCAACGCCCTCGGCACCGCGGACGACCCGACGGCAGACGCCGAGCCGGCCGCGGAAGCCTCCTGACAGTGATCCGATGATCACGGAGTGACCATCAGGTCTGGGGCTTTCCGCCCGCGTACCGGGCGATGATCAGCGCGACCAGGATGATGGCGCCGTAGATCGCGCCCTGCCACTCCGCCGTCACGTGCGCGTAGTTGAGCAGGCTCGACACCGACGACAGCAGCAGGACGCCGGTCAGCGCGCCGACCAGGGTGCCCTTGCCGCCGTCGAGCGAGACGCCGCCGATCACCGCCGCTGCGAACACCTGCAGGATCATCCCCGAACCCTGGTTCGCGCCCAGCGCGCCGACGTAACCCGTGTACGCGAGCCCGCCGATCGCCGCCAGGATCCCGGCGACGACGAACACCGCCCACGCGATCCGGTCGACGCGCACGCCGGCCGCCCGTGCGGCTTCGCGGTTGCCGCCGATCGCGTACAGCGCGCGGCCGACGCGGTGGTAGCGCAGGAACCAGCCGGCCACCGCGAACAGCGCCGCCGCCAGCCACACCGACATCGGCAGCCCGAGGAACGTCGTGGTCGCCAGGTTCGTGAACGAGTCGGGCAGGTTGAACAGCGTCTTGCCCTTGGTCGACCCGACCTGCACACCGCGCAGCACGGTCAGCATGGCGAGGGTGACGATGAAGGCGTTCAGCTTCAGCTTCACGATCAGGAAGCCGTTGACGAACCCGACGAGCGCACCGCACAGCGGGATCACCAGCAGGCCGATCGCGGCGGGCAGCTCGACGCCGAAGCCGGCCGACGCCGCCGGGATGACGACCATCGCGCCGAGCGCCGGCGCCAGGCCCATCGTGGATTCGAGTGACAGGTCGAACTTCCCGGTGATCAGCACCAGCGACTCGCCGAGCACGACCAGCGACAGCGCCGCCGACGCGGTCAGGATGCTGACGATGTTGCTCCAGCCGACGAAGGTGTCGTCGACCAGGCCGCCGATGAGGAACACCACGACCAGGGCGGGCAGCAGCGCGAGTTCGCGCAGCCAGCCGGCTTTGCGGCGCCGGGGTGGCGCCGGCAGCTCCGTCTGCGGAGAGGTCATCACGTCGGTCACGAAAGCTCGACTCCTTCGATGTCGGCCACGAGGTCGCCGTCGGACCACCCGGCCTGGTGCTCGGCGACCACGGCCCCGGCGCGCAGCACCAGAACCCGGTCGCTCAGGCGCAGGTCGTCGAGCTCGTCGCTGACGATCAGCACCGCCTTGCCCTCGGCGCGCACCCGGTCGACGACCGCGAGCAGCGCCTCCTTCGACTTCACGTCCACGCCCGCGGTCGGGTTGATCAGCACCACGACCCGCGGGTCGCCGATCAGTGCCCGCGCCAGCACGACCTTCTGCTGGTTGCCGCCGGACAGGTCCGACACCGGCTGCTCGGCGCTCGCGGCCACGATGTCGTAGTCCGCCAGTGCCTGCGACGCCCTCGCGAACCGGGTGCGCGGTGATGCGATCCCTCCGCGGCCCAGCTTGTCCAAAATGGACAGTGTGGCGTTGTCCGCGATCGAGTGCTCCAGGACCAGGCCTTCGTGGTGACGGTCGCGCGGCACGCAGCCGATCCCGGCCCGCAGCGCCGCCGGGATGTCGCCCGGCCGCAGCGGCGAGCCGTCGACGCGGACCGTGCCCGCCGACGGCGTCCGCAGGCCGTAGACCGTCTCGGCGACCTGGTGCTTCCCGCTGGCGTTGCTGCCCGCGAGCCCGACGACCTCGCCGCGGCGCAGCCGGAACGAGACGTCACGGAAGCCGTCGCCGGACAGCCCGTCGACCGAAAGGATCTCCGCGGCGTCCGCTTCCAGCGACTCCCGCGACGCGGCGTCCCGGACGGACAGGCCGCCCGGCTCGCCGGTCATCGCGTCGACGAGCTGAGCCTTCCCGACCTCGGCGACCGGCGCGGTGAGCACGTGCTTCGCGTCGCGTAGGACCGTGACGGCCTGGCAGACCTCGTACACCTCGTGCAGGTGGTGCGAGATGAACAGGAACGTCACCCCGCCCGCCTGCATCTGGCGCATCCGCTCGAAGAGCCGCTCGATGGCCTGCTTGTCCAGCTGCGCGGTCGGCTCGTCGAGGACGATGAACCGGGCGCCGTAGGACAGCGCTCGGGCGATCTCGACGAACTGCCGGTCCTCGACCGACAGCTCGCCGGCCGGGGTGTCGACGTCGACGTGCACGTCCCACGAGTCGAGCAGCTCGCGTGCCTTGCGCCGCAACGACTTCCAGCCGATGGCGAACCCGCCGCCCGCCTGCCGGTTGAGGAACAGGTTTTCGGCGACCGTGAGCTGCGGGACGACCATCGCGTGCTGGTAGACGCAGGCGACGCGCGCCTTCCAATCGTCCTGCTTGGTGAGGGCCGGGGCCGGCGCGCCGGCGAACTCGACGTGCCCGGTGTCCGTGGCGGACAGGCCGGTGAGGATGGAGACGAGCGTCGACTTGCCGGCCCCGTTTCGCCCGACGAGCGCGTGCGACTCGCCGGGGTGCACGGTGAGGCTGACGTCGTGGAGCGCCACGGTGGGGCCGTAGCGCTTCCCGACTCCTACGGCGCTGACCACCGGGACGGCGGATTCGCCGGCGGGCAGCGCGGTCACAGGTTGTTCCCCCAGAGGGCCTTGTCGTCCACGTTGTCCTTGGTGATGACGGGCGCGGGCAGCTGGTCCTCGAGGATGCCGGGGCTGATCTCGACGATGGTGCTGTCGTGGTCGGTCGGGCCCGGCTTGAACGTCTCGCCGGCCATGGCCTTCTTCAGCCAGTACAGGCCGTACTTCGCGTACGCGTCGGCAGGCTGGGAGACGGTGGCGTCCAGCTCGCCGGCCCGGATCGCGGCCAGCTCCTGCGGGATGCCGTCGTTGGAGACGAGCACGATGTGCTTCGGGTCGCCGACGGGGAAGAACAGGTTCTTGCGCTTGAGCGCCTGCTCGGTCGGGGCCAGGTAGACACCGCCGGCCTGCATGTAGACGCCCTTGATGTCCGGGTTCGCGGTCAGCATGCTGTCCAGGCCGGAGGACGCCTTGTCGGCCTTCCACTCGGCCGGGATCTCCAGCACCTGCACGCCGGGGTACTTGGACTTCATGCAGTCGCGGAAGGCTTCGGAGCGGTCGCGGCCGTTGACCGAGGCGAGGTCGCCCATGATCTGCACGACCTTGCCGGACTTGACCTTCGCGCCGATCGCGTCGCAGGCCTTGGTGCCGTAGGCCTTGTTGTCGGCCCGCACCACCATGGCGACCTTGCCGCTCTCGGGGGCGACGTCGACCGCGACCACCGGCACGCCCTTGTTCTCCGCCTGCTTGAGCCCGGCGACGATGGCCGCCGAGTCCAGCGGCGTCACGACCAGGCCCTTGACGCCCTGGTTGAGGAAGGTGCCGATGTCGGTGATCAGCTTCGCCGGGTCGCTGTCCGCGTTGACGGTCGGCAGGACGTCGACGCCCTCGGACTTCGCCATCTGCGGCACGTAGTTGTTGTAGGCCTGCCAGAACGGCGAGGTCAGCAGGGGCAGTGTCGCCCCGACCTTGCCGCCGGCGTTGCCGCCCGCCGCGGGCGCCGACGCGTTGTCCTTAGTGGACCCGCAGGCGGCCAGAACCAGGCCGCAGACGGCGGCCGTGGCGGCCACCTGGATCACCCTGTTACGCACCGCATCCTCCTTGATGACAGCGGAAATCAAGTCTGTTACTGCTGAACCGGCCCGCGCGGACGCAGGCCGTACATGCCGCCGTCGACCGCGAGCGCGGTGCCGGTGGTCGAGCCGGAAAGCGGTGAAGCGAGGTAGACGATGGCGTTCGCGACCTCGTCGGCGGTGACCAGCCGGCCCATCGGCTGGCGCGCGGCGAGGGCCGCGCGTTCGGCCGCCGGGTCGTCGGCGGCGTCGAGCAGCCGGCCCACCCACGGGGTGTCCGCCGTGCCCGGGCACACGCAGTTGACGCGAATCCGGTCGGGCAGGTGGTCGGTCGCCATGGCCAGGGTCAGCGAGAGCACCGCGCCCTTGGTGGCCGAGTAGAGCGCGCGGTGGGGCAGGCCGGCCCAGGCCGCGATGGAGCAGGTGTTGACGATCGCCGCGGACGGCGAGTTCTTGAGGTGCGGCAGCGCGGCGCGCGCGAGCCGGACCATGCCGACGACGTTGACGTCGAACACGCGGTGCCACTCGTCGTCGTTGTTCGCGGTGACGTCGCCCTGCGCGCCGATGCCGGCGTTGTTGACGAGGATGTCTAGGCGCCCGAAGCGTTCCACGACGGCGTCGATCGCCGAGCGGACTTCTTCGTCGGAGCCGACGTCACAGCGGAAGCCGTCGTCGTCCGGTTTCAAGTCGAGGACCGCCACCTGGGCACCGCGTCCGGCCAGCAAAGTAGCGGCGGCCTTGCCGATGCCCGAGGCTCCTCCGGTGACGGCGGCCACCAGGCCCTCGAATTCACTCACTTGCGGTCTCCGTCCACTCGGGACCGTCCGGGAAGCGGAACCGGCGCAGTGTGGCGTCGTGCATGCGCGCGGAGAACCCGGGGGCGGTCGGGGCGAGGTACCGGCCGCGCTCGACGACGGCCGGGTCGGTGAAGTGCTCGTGCAGGTGGTCCACCCACTCGATGGAGCGGTCCGCGTCGGTGCCGGACACCGCCACGAAGTCGAACATCGAGAGGTGCCGGACGAGCTCGCAGAGCCCGACGCCGCCGGCGTGCGGGCACACCGGGACGCCGAACTTGGCGGCCAGCAGCAGGATCGCCAGGTTCTCGTTGAAGCCGCCGACACGGGCGGCGTCGAGCTGCAGCACCGAGATCGCGTTCGCCTGCAAGAGCTGCTTGAAGACGACGCGGTTCTGGACGTGCTCGCCCGTGGCCACGCGGATCGGCGCAAGCGCTTTCGCGATGGCCGCGTGGCCGAGGATGTCGTCCGGGGAGGTCGGTTCCTCGATCCAGTACGGGTCGTACGGCGCGAGGGCGGTCATCCACGTGACCGCCGCCGAGACGTCCCAGCGCTGGTTCGCGTCGACGGCGATCCGGATGCCGTCGCCGACCGTCTCGCGGGCGAGCTTCATGCGGCGGACGTCGTCCTCGAGGTTGCCGCCGACCTTGAGCTTGATCATCTGAAAACCGTCGGCGACGGCCTGTTCGGCCAGCCGCACCAGCTTCGCGTCGGCGTACCCGAGCCAGCCGGGTGACGTGCTGTAGGCGCGGTAGCCGTTCGCCTCCAGCTGCTTGGTCCGTTCGGCGCGGCCGGGTTCGGCGGCGCGCAGGATGTCGAGGGCTTCGGCTTCGGTGAGCGCGTCGGACAGGTACCGGAAGTCGACGAGCGACACTAGCTCTTCGGGCGTCATGCGTGCCGCGAACTGCCAGACCGGGAGGTGGGCGCGGCGCGCGGCGAGGTCCCACGCGGCGTTGACCACCGCCCCGACGGCCATGTGCGCGACGCCCTTTTCCGGGCCCAGCCAGCGGAACTGCGAGTCGCCGACGAGTGTGCGCGACAGGTCGCCGAGGGCGGCCGCGTCCTCCGGGACGTCCCGGCCGACGACGTGCGGGGCGAGCGCGCGGATCGCGGCGGCCTGGACGTCGTTGCCGCGGCCGATGGTGAACGCGAGGCCGTAGCCGTCCGGGCCGCCGTCGGTGTGGAGCACGACGTAGGCGGCGGAGTAGTCCGGGTCGGGGTTCATGGCGTCCGAGCCGTCGAGCTCCCGCGAGGTCGGGAACCGGACGTCGAGGACCTCCATGCCGATGATCTTCGCCATGGTCAGGCCTGCCTCGCGGTCTGGCGCTGCCGGCCGAGCCCGTCGATCTCCAGCTCGATCACGTCGCCGTCGCGCAGGTAGGGCTTGGGGTCGGGCTGGCCGAGCGCCACGCCCTCCGGGGTCCCGGTGTTGATGAGGTCGCCCGGCCGCAGCACCATGACCTGGCTCAGGTGGTGGATGATCTCGGCCACGGAGAAGATCATGTCCTTGGTGCTCGAGTCCTGCTTCTTTTCACCGTTGATCCACAGCCGCAGGCCGAGGTCCTGGGGATCCGGCACCTCGCTCGCCGGGACCAGCGCCGGGCCGAGCGGGTTGAAGTTCTCGCACGACTTGCCCTTGTCCCACTGGGCGGTGCTGAACTGCAGCGCGCGCTCGGAAACGTCGTTCGAGACGACGTAGCCGGCGACGTACTCGAGGGCTTCGTCAACGTTGTCGAGGTAGCGCGCGGTCTTGCCGATGACGACGCCCAGCTCGACCTCCCAGTCGGTGCTGACCGACTTGCGCGGGATCAGAACGTCGTCGCCCGGGCCGACCACGACGTCCGGCGCCTTCATGAAGACGACAGGCTCGGTCGGCGGCGTCGCGCCGGTCTCTTCGGCGTGGCGGCGGTAGTTCATGCCGATGCAGACGACCTTGCCGGGCTGGGCGATGGGCGAGCCGACGCGCAGGCCCGCGACCTCCGCTTCCGGCAGTTCTCCGGCGGCGAGCGCGGCGGCCGCGCGCGCGATCCCGTCCGCGGCGAGGAAGCCGCCGTCGACGTCGGCGGTCAGGCCGCCCAGCTCGTAGGTCGTGCCGTCGTCGGCACGTACGAACGGACGCTCACTTCCCGGCTCCCCGAGACGCACAAGCTGCACGGATTTTCCCTTCACCCGCTCGACCAGACATCCGATGTATATCGCAGTCTTGACCCCGGATCCAGAGCCGTCGCTCAATCGGCCGGAAATTGATCGGATCAGTACCGGTTCAGTGCTCGTTTGAGCACGGGGTGTCACCGCTCACAGCCGGAATAGCGCAGGTCACCGCGTCGCTGGTCGGAGTCAGGGACCCGAGGAGGCGCATGACCATCACGGCGGAACGTACCGCGACGAGCAGGCGGGCGCAGCTGAAGTTCGTCCTCGTCCTGGGTGGTCTCTCGGCGTTCGGGCCGCTGTCGATCGACATGTACCTGCCCGCGCTGCCGCGGATGGCGGACGACCTGCATGCGGCCGACACGACGGTCCAGCTGACGCTCAGCGCGTTCATCGCCGGTCTCGCGCTGGGCCAGCTGGTGCTCGGACCGCTGTCCGATGCGCTGGGACGCCGTCGTCCGCTGCTGGTCGGGCTCGCGTTGTACGTCGTGGGCTCGGTGCTGTGCGCGGTGAGCCCGGACGCGTGGCTGCTGGTCGCGGCGCGCGGCGTGCAGTCCCTCGGCGCGGCCGCCGGCATCGTGATCGCGCGGGCCACGGTGCGCGACCTCTACTCCGGCACCGCGATGACGAAGTTCTTCTCGACGCTGATGCTGGTGAGCGGGCTGGCCCCGATCCTGGCGCCGCTGATCGGCGGGCAGCTGCTGAACTGGACGTCGTGGCGCGGGGTGTTCGTCGTGCTGACGGCGTTCGGCGCACTGCTGCTGGCCGTGGTCGTGTTCTTCTTCCCGGAGCCTTCTTCTTCGCGATCGCCCGCACGGCTCGGCCAGGTGATGCGGACATACGGGCGGCTGGCGCTGGACCGCAGCTTTGCCGGCTACGCGCTGGCGTCCGGGCTGCTGTTCGCGTCGATGTTCGCCTACATCTCCGGTTCGTCGTTCGCGCTGCAGGGCGTCTACGGGCTCAGTCCGCAGGCGTACAGCGTGGTGTTCGGCGTGAACGGCGTCGGCATCGTGCTGGCCGGGCAGCTCAACGGGCGGCTCGTGGGACGGGTGTCCGAACGGGCGCTGCTCTTGTCCGGGCTGCTGCTCGGCGTTTTCGGCGGGGCTTTCGTGTTGCTGTCCGCGTGGGCTCGGCTGCCGTTGCCGGTGCTGCTGGTGTCGTTGTTCCTGCTGGTGTCGAGCATCGGGCTGGTCATGCCGAACTCGAGTTCGCTGGCGCTGGCTTCGCACGCTCGGTCCGCCGGAGCGGCTTCGGCGTTGCTGGGGGTGCTGCAGTTCGTGGTGGGCGCGGTGGCGACGCCGTTGGTCGGGCTCGGCGGGCCGGGCACCGCGGTGCCGATGGCCGCGACCATGGCCGGATTCGCCGTGTTGGCCCTGCTGGCGTTCCTGACCCTCACGCGCCCGGCTACTGCCTGAGCAGGCGCTCCAGCTCCTCGCCGGCACCGTCGTAGCCCGCGTCCGCGATGCGCTGCAGCTCCAGCAGGTCCTTCGCGGCGACCGCGCGCCGGGTCAGCAGGACCCCGGCGCGTTCGCTGCCTTCGTCCAGCAGCTCGCTCAGCTCTTCGACGTCCCCACGGGCGTCGACGAGGTCGGCGAGCCGGTCGAGCGCCGTTTCGTTGCCCTCGTCGGCCAGCGCGCACAGGGTCTCGTAGTCCGCCATGCCGGTCATCCTGCAACCTTGCCCTTGGGGCAAGGTCAAGTGCGACGATGGCCGGGTGCTCACCATCGGACAGCTCGCCGGGTACGTCGGGGTGACGGCCAAGACGATCCGCGTCTACCACGCCAAGGGACTCCTCCCCGAGCCGCCGCGCGACGCGTCCGGCTACCGGCGCTACAGCGCGGCCGACGCCGTCGAGCTGATCAAGATCCGCACGCTCGCCGAGGCCGGCGTGCCCTTGGCGCGCATCCGCGAACTCCGCTCCGGCGACGCGCTCCGGGACGCTCTGCGGCAGATCGACGACGACCTCTCCGCCCGGATCGACGGCCTTCGCGCCACTCAGGAACGGCTCCGGCAGCTCGCCGACGGCCATCTGTCCGCGCTGCCCGCCGACGTCGTGGACCACCTGTCCCGCTTGCCCGGTCTCGGGTTCAGCGAGCGCTGGGTGGCGCTGCAGAACGACCTGTGGTTGCTGGTGTTCGCCACCCACCCCTCGACGGCTCGCGCGTCCTTCCAGGACCAGGCGGCGATATTGACCGACCCGGCGCTGCTCGAGGTGGTTCTCGAGTACGACCGGCTGCACGACCTCGACCCGCACGACCCCCGCGTCGACGCGCTCGCCGAGAAGCTCGTCTCGGCGACTCGCGCTCGCTATGGCGCGGATATGCCTGCGTACGACCGGGGTTCCGCGATCCCGGCGCTGGTGCAGGGTGCCGTCAACGCGTCCTCGCCGGCGTGGCGGCGGCTCGACACCCTGCTCCGGAAGCGGCTCGGAGTCAGCTGAGCGACGCCAGATCCGCCGTCTTGAGCTGCTCCGCCGTCACCTTCGTCCGGCCGTCCACCAAGGCGCCCAACGCATCCCCGTCGTCCCACATGTTCACGTTCATCGCCGCCGACACCTCGCCGTTGCGCAGCCAGAACGCCGTGAACTCCCGTGATGACAGGTCCCCGCGGACCACCAGCTCGTCCGCGACCGGGTCAGCGAGACCCCGGTACTCGCACCCCAAGTCGTACTGGTCCGTGAAGAAGTACGGCGAACCCAGGAAAGGCTCGTTCTCCCCCAGCAGGTTCTGCGCCACGTGCGCGCCCTGGTCCTTCGCGTTCGCCCAGTGCTCCACGCGGATCCGGCGCCCGTAGCGCGGGTGGAAGTGGGCCGCGATGTCGCCCACCGCGTACACGTCCGGGGCCGCCGTGCGCAGGCCCGCGTCCACGCACACCCCGCCGTCGTCGGAGAGCTCCAGGCCCGCCGCGTGGGCCAGCTCCACCCGGGGCGCCGCGCCGACCGCGACCAGGACCACGTCCGCCGTCAGCTCTTCGCCGCCGCTCAGCCGGACGCCGCGGACGCCGTCCGGGCCGCCCGTGATCTCGGCGACCTGCTCGCCCAAGCGGTAGTTCACGCCGTTCGAGACGTGCAGGTCCCGGAACACCCCGCCGACCGTCTCCCCGACGACGTTCGCCAGCGGGACGGCCACGGGATCGACGACCGTGACGTCGGCGTTGTGCGTGCGGGCCGCGGCGGCGGCTTCGGAGCCGATCCAGCCGGCGCCGACGATCACCACGCGCTCCGCCTCGGCGAACGCCGACCGGAGCTTGAGCGAGTCGTCGAGGCTGCGCAGCGTGTACAGCCCGGGCAGGTCGCCGCCGGGCACCGGGAGCGTGCGCGGGCGCGAGCCGGTCGCCAGCACGAGCCGGTCGTAGCGGTGCTCGCCGCCCGCGTCGTCCAGGACCAGCCGCGCGCCCAGCTCGAGCCGGGTCGCCGTGACGCCCGCGCTGAACCGGATGTCGTGCTCCGCGTAGTACTTCTCTTCGTGCACCCAGTCGGGCTCGTCGGTGGTGCCGAGCAGCACGCCCTTCGACAGCGGCGGCAGCTCGTACGGCCGGTGCGGGTCGGCGCCCATCAGCAGGACTTCGCCGGTGTAGCCGCGTTCGCGCAACGCGGCCGCGGCCGACGCACCGCCCAGGCCCGCACCGACGATGACGATCTTCCGCGGCTCCGACATCAGTGACCTCCACGTCGACGAGTCGGTGCGGACGGTACTCCCGAACGGGCCCGGCCACGACCGGGGGATACGCCGGAAATCCGCGAAGCGCAAGAGAAAACCCGCGAGTAGGCAGATCGGGTGAACCGGCGTCATAGCGCTCCCGCGCCTCGCTCCCACCCTCGCACGGAGCACGACCACGAAGAGAAATCGGAGGGCGGCGACCATGAGTCGGGGCGAATGGTCGGTGGGCTGCCGGGATCTGGCCGGCCGGCGCCGGGACGTGACGGTGTTCGTCAGTCAGGACAAAGTGGTGCTGGTCGCGCCGCCGGGCGAGGCCGCGGTACTCGGCCCGCTCGACGTCGGACGGCTGCGCGCCGCCCTGCGCGACGCCGTCGTCGCGACGGCGGACGAGACGACCGAACCGTGAGCCGAAGACACTGACAACTACCGTTCCTACTTTCCAGTAGGTTAGAGTCGGCCCGTCTACGGAAGGGACCGGCCATGACGACCTACTTCGTGACGGGCGCGACGGGCTTCATCGGGCAACGCCTGGTCGCGCGCCTGCTGCGGCGGCCGGAAACGACCAAGGTGCACGCACTGGTTCGCGAGACCTCGCGTGAGCGCCTCGCCGGCCTGGCCCGGGATTGGCCGGGCGCGGACAAGCTCCACCCGGTGGTCGGCGACCTCGCCGAACCCCGGCTCGGCGTCGACCCCGCCGGGACGGGGCACCTCGACCACGTCGTCCACCTCGGCGCGATCTACGACCTCACCGCCGGCGAGGACGCCAACCGCCGCGCCAACGTCGAGGGCACCCGGCACCTGCTCGCTTTCGCCTTGGCCGCGAAAGCGGGCCTGGTGCACCACGTGTCCTCGATCGCCGTCGCGGGCGACCACGCCGGGCGGTTCACCGAGGCCGACTTCGACCTCGGCCAGCACTTCGGCTCGCCGTACCACGCGACGAAGTTCCAGGCCGAGAAGCTCGTCCGGGAGCAGTCCCTGCCCTTCCGCGTCTACCGGCCCTCGGCCGTCGTCGGCGACTCGCGCACCGGCGAGATGGACAAGGTCGACGGCCCGTACTACTTCCTCCCCGCCATTTCGCGGCTGGCGGCGCTGCCCGCGCGGCTCCCGCTGGCCGCTCCCGGCCTCGGCGCCACGAACCTGGTGCCCGTCGACTACGTCGTCGACGCGATGGAGTACCTGATGCACCGGGACGCGCCGTCCGGGGCGACCTACCACCTCGCCGCCGCGCGGCCGCAGTCGCTCAACTCCGTCTACAACGCCTTCGCGCGCGCCGCGGGCGGGCCGACGATCCGGGCCGTGCTGCCCGCGCGGGCGTCCGGGATCGTGCGCCGCGCCGGCACCCGGCTGGCCCACGCCGCCGCGGCCGGGGTCGACCGCGTGCCCGGCGGCCGGGCCGCCCGCGCCGCCGTCCTGGAGGAGCTGGGCATCCCCCTCGAAGTGCTGCCGCACCTGAGCACCGACGTCGTCTTCGACACCGCGCGCACCACGACGGCGTTGTTCGGCAGCGGCATCGAGCTGCCGGAGCTGCGGGACTACGCGGCGCCGCTCTACCGGTACTGGCGGGCCCACCTCGACCCCGACCGCGCCCGGCGTCGGCACGGCTTGGCCGGGCGGACGGTGCTGATCACCGGGGCGTCGTCCGGGATCGGCCGGGCGTCGGCGCTCGCCGTGGCGCGCACGGGCGCGAAGGTGATCCTCGTGGCCCGGCGCGCTTCGGAGCTCGAAGAGGTGCGGGACGAGATCATCGCGGCCGGCGGCGTCTCGGCGGCGCACCCCTGCGACCTCACCGACGGCGACGCCGTCGACGCGCTGGTCAAGGACGTGCTCGGCGAGCACGGCGCGGTCGACATGCTGGTGAACAACGCCGGCCGCTCGATCCGGCGCTCGGTCGCGCTGTCCACGGAACGCTTCCACGACTACGAGCGCACGATGGCCATCAACTACTTCGGGCCGGTGCGGCTGATCCTCGGGTTCCTGCCGTCGATGGCCGAGCGGAGGTTCGGCCACGTCGTCAACGTCACGACCCAGGGCCTGCAGACCGACACTCCGCGCTTCTCGGCGTACCTGGCGTCGAAGGCGGCGCTGGAGGAGTTCGGGCTGACGGCCGGGCGCGAGACGCTCTCGGACGGCATCACGTTCACGTCGGTGCGGATGCCCCTGGTGCGGACGCCGATGATCGCGCCGACCGGCTACCGCGGCATCCCGTCGAGCAGCCCGGAACGCGCGGCCGCGCTGGTGGTGAAGGCGCTGGAGGAGCGTCCGGAAATCCTCAGCCTCCCCGAAGGCCGGGCCGCCGAGCTGGCGACGCTCACCGCGCCGCGGCTCGCCCGGTTCGCCGCGCACCTCGCCTACCGGGCGATGCCGGAGTCCGCGCCCGAGGCACGCGACCTCCCGCGCCGGCCCGCGCCGGCGGCGGTCGCGGCGACGGTGACCCGCTTGTTCTGGCGCCGTCGTGCTTGATCCCCTCGAATTCCGCCGAAGCACTGGAATTCCGATGACGGTACTTCTACCCTCGCGCGAGTCCCGTACACCGGTGCGGGCGTGAACTGGGGAGTTCGGAATGCCGGAAACCAGCAGTACTGGGGAACGATCCGCGGTGGCCGACGAGACGGCCGCCATCGGCACCGCAAGGCACACGACCGGCTGAGCAAGCGCCCCAAGGCGGCCTTGGGTGCGCTCAACGCACCGAAGGCCGCCTTGGGTGCTTCCAGCGCACCGAAGGCCACATTGGGGCGCTTCCGCCTGCGGACCGGCGGGCCCGGCGGTGCTGTTCGAGCCGGTGACCGCCCCGGCCGCTACCATCGCTTCCCGGGCGTGATCGGGGAGCGGAAGGCGGGCAGGCGTGGACGTGGCGAGTCCGGCGCGCGCCGCCGCCCCGGAGCCCGTGCCCGCGAAACCCGCCCGGCCGCTGCTGCGCTGGGGCATCCACGCCGGCTGGGTGGTGCTGCTCGCCCTGGCCACCGAACTTCGCGTCGGCCGCTTCGGGTTCCACCCCTCCGACCAGGGCTTCATCCTCGCCCAGGCCTGGCGCGTCCTCCACGGCGAAGTCCCGCACGCCGACATCATCTCCGCCCGCCCGCTCGGGTCCGCGGTGCTGCACGTCGCCGACTACGCCCTCCCGATGCCGCTGTTCTTCGGGTCGAGCTTCCTCTCGATGATCGAGATCATCGTCGCCACCATCGCCTTCGCCACGCTCGTCACGCGCCGCCGGGTGCTCGACTGGGGTCCGGGCATGACCGCGATGGTCGCGGCGGCGTCGCTGATCAACCTCAACGCCTTCCCGCTGATGGCCTGGCACACCGTCGACGGCATCGCGCTCACGGCGTGCGGCGCGTGGGCGCTCGACGCCGGCCTGCGCGGAGACCGCGCGCTCGCCCGGCGCGGCGGGCTGGTGCTGCTCGGCTGCGCCGTGTTCGTCAAGCAGAGCTTCGTGTTCGCGGCCGTGATCGGCGTGCTGTGGCTGCTGCTGCACCCGGCCACCCGCGCGGGGACCCGGCGCGTGGTCCGGCTGCTTCTCGACCTCCTCGCGCTCGGCGCGCCCGGGCTCGTGTACGTGGCGTGGGTGAGCCTCGGCGGCGGGTTCGCCGAGATGGTCGAGCAGCTGACCGGCGGCGTGCCCGCGTACGGCCAGCGGCTGCTCGGGCTCTGGCTCGAAGACCCCGAGGTGCTGACCCGGGCACCGATGCGGGAGCTGGGCTTCTTCGCCGCGATCGCCGTCGTGCTGCTGGCCGTCCGGCTGCCCGGTGACCGGCTCGGCGCGGCCGGGCGCGCCGCGTCCTGGGTGCTCGTGCTCGCCGGTGCCGCGGCCATCGTCTGGACCGTCGTCGACGGCCGGTTCACCGGCTCGTCGCGCTGGGCGGACGTCCTGTGGTGGATCGTCGCGGTGAGCGTGCCGGTCTACGCGGCCGTGCGGCGGAAGGTGCCGTGGGCCGGGCTGCTCGTGCTCGCCACCGGCTTCATGACCAGCCTGTCGTGGGGCAACGACACGCCGACGCTGCTCACCGGCACCCTCGCCCTGACGGCGTTGCTGCTGCT
Organism: Amycolatopsis sp. NPDC051371; assembly: GCF_040682155.1. Classification (NCBI taxonomy): domain Bacteria; kingdom Bacillati; phylum Actinomycetota; class Actinomycetes; order Pseudonocardiales; family Pseudonocardiaceae; genus Amycolatopsis; species Amycolatopsis sp. NPDC051371. The sequence continues at coordinate 87,022 of NZ_JBFBAG010000018.1, read as the reverse complement.
GAGCCACGTCGTCCCGCCGCGGCCGCGGCTCGCGCGCCGCTGGGTGACGGCGACGGCGGGCCTGACGGCGGTGGCGGTGTGCGGCTGGGTCGTCGTCGCGCGCCACGACCAGGCGGCCTACCTCGACCTCGGGCACGACCGGCTGACCGCGGACCTCGGCGACGTCAGCCCGGCGATGGCCGGCATCCGGACCAACCCCTCGACGCACACGTTCGTCCGGCAGATCCGCGACTGCCTCGACCGGTTCCCGGCCGCGAAGACGGCGATCCTGCCCGACAGCACGTTCGCCTACCCCGCGTTCGGCCTGCGCAACCCGTTCCCGCTGGAATGGCCGCTGCCGCTGGAGATCGTCGGCGACGCACCCCAGCGGATGCTCGCGAAAGCCGACGACCTGAACCGCGAAGGAGGCTACCTGGTGCTGTTCGAGACGGATTCGATCCGGATGCTCGCGACCGGCGGCCCGGTGCCGGAGTCGATCCCGGTCGACACCCCCGTGTTCGACTACCTGGGCCTGGAGAAGGCGATCCAGGCCCGGCTCACGGGCCGCGCGGTCACCTGCGGCAGCTTCGTCGGGAAGTACGCGCCCTAGCCCTGCTCGCCCCGGACCAGTTCGAGCAGGCTCTCCGGGACGTCGTTGCCGAACAGGCTCTCGAGGAGGACGGCGTCGTCGACGGGCGTCGCGCTGCGGACGAACATGGCTTCCTCGTACCGGGCGATGGCGGCTTCGACGTCGTCCGGCTGGGCGGCGAGGGCCTGACCGAGCTCCGCGCCGTCGAGGATCGCCAGGTTGGCGCCTTCGCCGTTGGGCGGCGCGAGGTGCGCGGCGTCGCCGACGAGGGTCACGCCCGGCACGCGGGCCCAGCGGAGCCCGACCGGCAGCGCGTAGTGCGGGCGCAGGACAGGGTCGGTGTCGCCGTCGGTGATCAACGCCGTCAGCTCCGGCGCCCAGCCGTCGAACTCTTCCGCGATCCGCGCGGCGGCGGTGGCGGGGTCGGTGAAGTCGATGGTCGCGAACCAGTCGAGCGGCCGGGAAAGCGCGACGTACGTGTGCACGGTGTCGCCGCTTTCCCGGTGGGCGTTGATCCCGTCGTCCGGCGAGCCGCCGTGCGCGACCATCGACCCGCCGCCGACCGCCGCCGCGGTGGCCGGGTGCTGGGTGTCGGCGTCGAACAGGTAGGTCTCGACGAACGCCGTGCCCTCGTACTCCGGCGTGGCGTCGGTGAGCAGCGGCCGGACCTTCGACCAGGCGCCGTCGGCCCCGACCAGCAGGCTGCTGACGACCGTGGTGCCGTCGGTGAAGGTCACCTCGTGGCAGCCGTCGTCGAGCGTGCGGACGCCGTCGACCTTGTACCCCCACCGGACGGTGCCTTCGGGGAGCGCGTCGATCAGCATCTGCCGCAGCTCGCCGCGCTGCACCTCGGGCCGGCCGCCGGTCCCGTCGTCGACCTTCTCGAACAGCAGGTTCCCGTCCTGGTCGAGGATCCGCATCGCCTGGCGGCCGTCCAGGACGAGACCGCGGAACTCGTCCACCAGGCCGGCGGCTTCGACCGCGAGCTGCCCGTTGTAGTCGTGGATGTCGAGCATCCCGCCCTGCATGCGCGCCATCGGGGAAGACTCGGCCTCGTAGACCGCGACGGGGATGCCGTGGACGTGCAGGACCCGGGCCAGGGTGAGGCCACCGAGGCCGGCGCCGATGATCGTGACGTTCATGGATGCTCCTTCGGTTCGTTTCGCGACGACCGAAGATTCGCGCGCGGCTCTGGTGCGGGCCGCACACCGCACTGGCACGCCCCTGGCATCCGCTGTCAGTCGGCCAGCAGGTCGTCCGGGCTGCCGTTCGCCAGCGCCGCGAGGACGTCGAGGGCCGCGGAAAGCGTCGCCACCGGCGGGGCCGACACGGCGATGCGCACGGCGTTCGGCGCGTGCCCCGGCAGCACCGCGAACGCCGCGGCCGGGGACAGGGCGATGCCCCGGCGGGCCGCCGCCGCGACGAACGTCTCCGCCCGCCACTGCTCCGGCAGCTCCCACCAGCGGTGGTAGGACGCCGCGTCGCCCCGCAGGCCCGGCAGCTTCGCCTCGACCACCGAAGCCCGCGCGGCGGCGTCACGGCGTTTCGCGGCTTCGACGTCGGCGAGGGTGCCCGTCACGATCCACTGCGTTGCCGCTTCGACGGCGAACCGCGACGCGGCCCAGGCGCCCGACCGCACCGACGACGCCAGCCGCGCGGTCCAGGCCGGCGGCACCACCAGGAAACCCGCCGTCAGACCGGGCGCGACGCGCTTGGACAGGCTGTCGACGAACACCGTCCGCTCCGGCGCGTACGCGGCGAACGGCCGGACGTCGTCGCGCAGGAACGTGTAGATGCCGTCCTCGATCACCGGCAGGTCCAGCCGGGCGACGACGGCGGCCAGCTCTTCGCGGCGTTTTGGAGGCATGGTCGTGCCGAGGGGGTTGTGCAGCGTCGGCTGGACGTACAGCGCGCGCACCGGCCCGGCCGCGGCCAGGGCTTCCGGGTCCAGGCCGTGCTCGTCGGTCTCGATCGGCACCAGCTCCACGCCGAGCCTCGACGCGACGGCCTTCACCACCGGGTAGGTCAGCGACTCGACCGCGAGCCGCTCCCCCACCGGCACGAACGCGGCGATCGCCGCCGCGATGGCCTGGCGGCCGTTGCCGGTGAACAGGATGTTTCCCCGGTCCGGCCGCCAGTCGCCGCGGGTGAGCAGCGTGGCCGCGGCCTCCCGGGCGGCGGGCGTACCCGCGGCGCCGATCGGGTGCAGGGCCGCGGTGAGGACGTCGGCGCGCAGCAACGGTTCCAGCGCTTTCGCCAGCAGCGCCGACTGGTCGGGCAGGACGGCGAAGTTGAGCTCGAGGTCGACGCGGGCGTCCCCGGGTTCGGCGAGCGCGGGTTCGGGCGGCGGCTTCGCGGCCCGCACGAACGTGCCGCGCCCGACCTCACCGACGGCCAGGCCGCGCCGGACGAGCTCACCGTAGACGCGGGCGGCGGTGGAGTTCGCGAGACCGTGCTGCCGCGCGAAGCGGCGCTGCGGCGGGAGGCGGTCGCCGGGGCGGAGGCGGCCGGCCTCGATGTCGGCGGCGAGGGCGTCCGCGACGACGCGGTAGTCGTCCATGTCCACCTTCCCGCCTTCGATCGTCCTCGAGCATGATCCCAGCCCGCTAGATTGGCGGTGGAGGTGCCATGACCGACAAGACCTGGGCCGAAGTCGACGACTACCTCACCGCCGCGCTGCTTTCCCCCGATCCGGTGCTCGACGACGCGCTCGCCGACTCGGCCGCCGCCGGGCTGCCGCACATCGCCGTCGCGCCCAACCAGGGCAAGCTGCTGAACCTGCTGGCCCGCCAGGCCGGGGCCCGCTCGATCCTCGAGATCGGCACGCTCGGCGGGTACAGCACGATCTGGCTGGCCCGCGCGCTCCCGGCCGGCGGCAAGCTCGTGACCTGCGAATACGAGCCCAAGCACGCCGAAGTCGCCCGAGCCAACCTGGCGCGCGCGGGCTTCGGCGACGACGTCGTCGACATCAAGGTCGGCGCCGCGCTCGACACGCTGCCGACGCTGACCGGGCCGTTCGACTTCATCTTCGTCGACGCCGACAAGCGCAACCTCGCGAACTACGTGCGCGCGTCGCTGGAGCTGGCGCGGCCGGGCACGACGATCGTCGTCGACAACGTCGTCCGGCAGGGCCGGGTGACCGACCCGGCGAGCACCGACCCGGACGTCGTGGGCGTGCGGGAGATGTTCGGCCTCCTCGCCGCCGAGCCGCGGCTGGACGCGACCGCCGTCCAGACCGTGGGCGGCAAGGGGCACGACGGGTTCGTGCTGGCCCTGGTCCGCTGACTCAGCGCGGCGGCCGCACCACGGGTGGCGGGCCCGGGGTCATCGACCGGGCCGGTACGCCCTGGTGCGCCGCCGCCATGAACCCGCGCCAGATGTCGGCCGGGACGACGTCGCCGGTGAGCTTCGCGCCGTTCGCGTCCGTCAGCCGGCGGTCGTCGTCGGAGCCGATCCAGACCGCGGCCGCCAGCTGCGGGGTGTAGCCGACGGCCCAGGCGTCCTGGTTGTCCGGGCTGCTGCCGTGCTCGGCCTCGCCGGTGCGCAGCGCGGTCCCGCTGCCGTCGGTCAGCGTGCCGGTGACCTCCCGGGCGATGCGGCGGCTCTCGTCGCCGTCTTCGTCGAACGCGGGGCGCGCGGTGTCGGTGTGCTCCCAGACGACGGCGCCGCTCTCGTCACGCACCTTCGCCACCAGGTGCGGGGTGGTGCGGCGGCCGTCCGCGGCGAAGGTCGCGTAGGCGCTCGCCAGGTCGAGCGGCCGCAGCGGGTACCGGCCGATCGCGATGCCCGGCCCGATGAGGAAGCCGTCCTTCTCCCGCATCGTCGGCGTGCCGTCGACGGACTCGGGGATGCCGGCCTGCCGCGCGGTCTCGCTCAGCGCGTCCGGGCCGAGCTTCTTCGCCAGTGCGACGAACGGGCCGTCGGCGTGCGCCTGCATCGCCGCGCGCGGCGTGCACTTGGGGCCGCAGACGTCCGGGTACTTGAACTTCTCGCCGAGGAACTCCTGCTCCTCGGGCGCCGGGACCGGCACGTCCGGACCGTAGCCGCGGCGCAGGGCGGCGGCGAGCGTGAACGGGTAGAACGCCGAGCCCGCCGCGTGCGGAGTGCTCGCGTAGTCGCGGACGCCCTGGTCGCCGCCCTGGTAGACGCGGACGGCCCCGGTCTTCGGGTCGACGGCGACCACCGCGCCGCGGAACTCCTTCGGCTCGCCCTTCAGCCTGTCCTGCAACGCTTTCTGCGCGGCGTCCTGCATGCCGCGGTCCAGCGTGGTCTCGACGGTCATGTTGCCCTGCTGGAGCCGGCCGAGCGGGAAGCCGTCCTGTTCGAGCTCGGCCAGGACCTGCTGCTTGATGTGGAACTGGTCGTAGGTGACGCGGCCCGCGCGGGTCTCCGACGGCGCTTGGATTTCGTCGCCGGGGTAAGCCATCGGTTCGCCGGCCTTCACGTAACCGCGGGCGACGAGCTTGTCGTGGACGTACTGCCAGCGCCGGGCGGCGTGGGCGTCGCCGGACGCGGCCGGGTCGTGCACCGACGGCGACTGGATCATCCCGGCCAGGAACGCGGCCTCGCTCCACGTCATCGAGTCGTCGAGCTTCTTGCCGAAGTAGGCGTTCATCGCCGCGGCGGGCCCGAACGTGCCGCGGCCGAAGGAGATGATGTTGACGTAGCTCTCGAAGATCTGTTCCTTGCTCTGCTCCTGGGTGATCTTCGTGGACAGCACGAGCTCGGCGAACTTGCGCCCGAGCGTCGCGTCGTCGTCGCCGGTGGACTTCTTGATGTACTGCTGGGTGATCCCGGACCCGCCGCCGACGCCGGTGAGGAACGCGCGGCCGATGCCGGTCGGGTCGAAGCCCTGGTTGTCCCAGAAGGTCGGGTCCTCGGTGGCGATGATGGCGTCACGCAGCTTCGCGGGCACCTGCGAGTAGGGCACGAACGTCCGGTCGCCGTCGGCCGGGATGACCTTGAGCAGCGGCGACCCGTCCGAGTACTGCAGGACGACGGTCTTGTCGAGCCCGGCGAGGACCTCTTGCGGGCTGCGGACGTCGAGCACGAGGTAGGCGACCCAGAACGCGATCAGCGGCACGCCGACGAGCAGCCCGAAGCTCCAGTAGCCGATCCGCCGGATCCGCCGCCACCGCCGGCGGCGCGGGGTGTCCGGCTTCGCGTCTTCTTCCTCATTTTCCTCGGTCGCCAAGGTCACGAATGGATGACGGCTGAACGGGTGAGAAGGTTCTGTGGAGAACTAACGAGGTTGTTCGAATCCTGTCAAGACGAGCTACGCCAGGAACGCGCGCAGGAGCGACGCCGTGCCTTCGATGTGCTCGGCCATGGCCTGACGGGCCGCGGGGGCGTCGCCGGCCAGGATCGCGTCGACGATCGCCTCGTGCTGGGCGTTCGAGTGCTCGAGGTTGGGCGGGAGCAACGGGATCCGGTCGAGCAACTGGTTGACGCGGGTGCGGGCGTCGGCCATCGCCGTGGTCAGGGAGCCGGACGCGGTCACCTCCGCGATCGCGAGGTGCAGGCGGGAGTCCTTGCGGCGGTAGTCGTCGAGGTTCGCGCTCGCGGCTTCGGCGAGCGTGCCGGTGAGGTGCTGGCGGTCGGCCGGGCTCAGCGAACGGGCAGCCGCCATCTCCGCGGCCCCGGTTTCGAGGACGTAGCGGATGCACAGTGCGTCTTCCAGCGTGACGGCGTCGACCTTGCCTCCGGGTGACCGTTCCGGCGGTCCGGGCAAAACATCGTTCACGAAAGTGCCGCCGTAACGGCCCCGCCGTGACTCGACGTAACCGGCGTCGGAGAGGGCCCGGATGGCTTCGCGGAGCGTGACGCGGCTGACCCCGAGGCGCTCGGCGAGCTCCCGCTCCGACGGCAGCCGCTCCCCCACGCCGACGACGCCGAGGCGGATGGCCTGAAGCAGCCGCTCGACGGTCTCCTCGAAGGCGTTGCCCGCGCGGACCGGCCGGAACAGCGCTTCACCGGCATTCACCACCGAGGTCGGTTCCATCCCGCGAGTTTAGGCCGCGGCGAGTGGATCACCCCCGGCGCGGCGCACCTTCGGAGTGGCCACGGCCGGTCGCTGTCGGTGACAATGACGTTCGCCCGCGGAAAAACCGGTGGAACCGGACGGCCACGGTCGGCGACGATGACACCACCGACACCGAACATCGACGCAGGGGGCGATCCGGTGCACTTCTTGATGGCCGAGGATCTGGTTCACGAGCGGGAGAACGAGTTGCGCGACGGCGTCCGCAACGGCCCCTCGGGGCGAGCGACGCCGAGCCGCAGCACGGGAACGAGGAAACAGCAGCTCGGCTGGAGATTGGTCGAGGTGGGGCTGAAGCTGGCGGTGGAGGACGAAGACCGGCGCAACTGAGGTCGCTTTCACGTGAAAGCTCCGTTACGAGACCGGCGCTTTCACGGGAAAGCTGCGCCGGCCGTCAGCACTCGATGACGTTCACCGCCAGCCCACCACGGGCCGTCTCCTTGTACTTCACGCTCATGTCCGCGCCCGTCTCGCGCATCGTCTTGATCGCCTTGTCCAGCGTCACCACGTGGCTGCCGTCGCCGCGCATGGCCATGCGGGCCGCGTGGATCGCCTTCGACGCTCCCACCGCGTTGCGCTCGATGCACGGGATCTGGACCAGCCCGCCCACCGGGTCGCACGTCAGGCCGAGGTGGTGCTCCACCCCGATCTCCGCCGCGTTCTCCACCTGGGCCGGCGACCCGCCGAGGACCTCCGTCAGCCCCGCCGCCGCCATCGCCGACGCCGAGCCGACCTCGCCCTGGCAGCCGACCTCCGCACCCGAGATCGAGCCCGTCTGCTTGAGGATCGAGCCGATCGCGCCCGCCGTCAGCATGAACTTCACGATGCCGTCGTCGGTCGAGTGCCGGATGAACCGCTGGTAGTAGTGCAGCACCGCCGGGATGATGCCGGCCGCGCCGTTGGTCGGCGCCGTGACCACGCGGCCGCCCGCCGCGTTCTCCTCGTTCACCGCCAGCGCGTACAGACTGACCCAGTCCATCGCGTACAGCGGGTCGTCCGAACCGTCCTCGGCGAGCAGCTTCTCGTGCAGCGCGCGAGCCCGCCGCGGCACCTTCAAACCACCCGGCAGGACGCCTTCGTGCGTGCAGCCGTTGCGGACGCACTCCGCCATGACCGCCCAGATCGCCAGCAGCCCGTCCCGCACCTCGTCGCGTGAACGCCAGGACAGCTCGTTGGCCAGCATGATCTCGCTGATCGGAAGCCCGGTCGACGCGCAGTGCCCGAGCAGGTCCGCGCCCGTGCGGAACGGGTACGGCACCGGAGTCGAGTCCTCGACGAACACCGCGTCGGTCTCGTACGACTCGTCGCGGACGAAGCCGCCGCCGACCGAGTAGTACGTCCGCTCGCGGAGCAAAGAACCGGAAGCGTCGAACGCGCGGAAGACCATGCCGTTCGGGTGCGCCGGCAAGGACTTGCGCCGGTGCATCGTCAGGTCGTTGTCCTCGTCGAACGCGATCTCGTGCGTCCCGGCCAAAAGCAGCCGGCCGGACTCCCGGATCTCCGCGACGCGCACCGGCACGGTGTCCGTGTCGATCTCTTCGGGACGCTCACCCGAAAGCCCGAGCAGGACGGCTTTGTCACTGCCGTGGCCGAACCCGGTCGCGCCGAGCGAGCCGAACAGTTCGGCCTGGACCCGGGCGGTCGCGGCGAGGTCGTCGCCGAGACCGTCCACAAAGGTCCGTGCCGCCCGCATCGGCCCGACGGTGTGCGAGCTCGACGGGCCGATGCCGATGGAAAACAGGTCGAAGACGCTGATCGCCATTGATCCGCCCCTTCCTATCGCGCCAGCAGGGAGCTGGCTTCTTGCGCGGCCGGGCCCTGGTCGGCGAGGTGCTGCAGGTTCTCCGGCAGCTCTTCTCCACGGTAACCCTTGGTCTGCGCGTAGAGCCGTCCCGCGCGATACGACGACCGCACCAGCGGCCCCGCCATCACACCGGCGAAGCCCATCGCCTCCGCAGCCTGAGAATGCTCGACGAACTCCTCCGGCTTCACCCACCGATCCACCGGATGATGCCGCGACGACGGACGCAGATACTGCGTGATCGTCAAAATCTCACACCCCGCATCGACCAAGTCCTGCATCGCCGGAGCCACCTCGTCGGGAGTCTCACCCATGCCCAGGATCAGGTTCGACTTCGTCACCAAACCCGCTTCACGCGCGGCGGTAATGACTTCCAGCGAACGCGCATACCGGAAACCGGGACGGATCCGCTTGAAAATCCGCGGCACCGTCTCCACGTTGTGCGCCAACACCTCCGGCCGCGACCCGAACACCTCAGCCAACTGCGCGGGGTCGGCGTTGAAGTCCGGAATCAGCAACTCCACACCCGTACCCGGGTTCAGAGCGTGGATCTGCCGAACGGTCTCGGCGTAGAGCCAGGCACCGCCATCTTCAAGGTCATCCCGAGCCACGCCGGTGACCGTCGAGTACCGCAGACCCATCGCCTGGACCGACTCCGCGACCTTCCGCGGCTCGGTGCGGTCGAGGGCAGCCGGCTTACCCGTGTCGATCTGACAGAAGTCACACCGACGCGTGCACTGATCACCACCAATGAGGAACGTGGCCTCACGGTCTTCCCAGCATTCGTAGATGTTGGGACATCCTGCTTCTTCGCAGACGGTGTGCAGACCTTCGCGACGCACGAGACCCTTGAGTTCGGTGAACTCCGGCCCCATCCGCACCCGCGTCTTGATCCACGGCGGCTTCTTCTCGATCGGCGTCTCACTGTTGCGGACTTCCAGCCGCAGCAGCTTCCGGCCCTCGGGCAGCGCGCTCATCGGGAGAGGTCCGCGTACAACGGGTGCTTCGCGGCCAGCGCCTCGACGCGGTCGCGCAGCTTCGAACGCAGGGCGTCGTCGAAGTCGGGCTTCAAGGCTTCCGCGATGACGTCGGCGACCTCGGCGAAGTCGTCCGCCTGGAAACCGCGGGTGGCCAGCGCCGGGGTGCCGATGCGCAGGCCCGACGTGATCATCGGCGGGCGCGGGTCGAACGGGACGGCGTTGCGGTTGACCGTGATGCCGACCTCGTGTAGCCGGTCCTCGGCCTGCTGACCGTCCAGACTGGACTGGACGAGGTCGACCAGCACCAGGTGGACGTCGGTGCCGCCGGTCAGCACGCGCACACCGGCGTCAGCGCAGTCCTCCTGCGAGAGCCGCGCGGCCAGGATGCGCGAGCCCTCGAGGGTGCGCTCCTGACGCTCGCGAAACTCCTCGCTCGCGGCGATCTTCAGCGCGACGGCCTTGGCCGCGATGACGTGCTCCAGCGGCCCGCCCTGCTGACCCGGGAACACCGCCGAGTTGATCTTCTTCGCCAGCTCCTGGCGGCACAGGATCAGGCCGCCGCGCGGGCCGCCGAGGGTTTTGTGCGTGGTCGTGGTGACGATGTCGGCGTGCGGCACCGGCGACGGGTGCAGCCCGGTCGCGACCAGCCCCGCGAAGTGCGCCATGTCGACCATGAGGCGAGCGTCGACAAGGTCCGCGATGCGGCGGAACTCGGCGAAGTCGAGCTGACGCGGGTAGGCGGACCAGCCGGCGATGATCAGCTTCGGCTTGTGCTCGACGGCGAGGCGCTCGATCTCGGCGAGGTCGACGATGCCGGTCTCTTTGTCGACGTGGTAGGCGACGACGTTGTAGAGCTTGCCCGAGAAGTTGATTTTCATCCCGTGCGTCAGGTGGCCGCCGTGCGCCAGGTCGAGCCCGAGGATCGTGTCGCCCGGCTTGAGCACGGCGAACATCGCGGCCGCGTTGGCCTGCGCGCCCGAGTGCGGCTGGACGTTCGCGTGCTCGGCGCCGAACAGGGCCTTCGCGCGGTCGATGGCGAGCTGCTCGACGACGTCGACGTGCTCGCAGCCGCCGTAGTAGCGGCGGCCCGGGTAGCCCTCGGCGTACTTGTTGGTCAGCACCGAGCCCTGCGCCTCGAGCACGCCCACCGGGGCGAAGTTCTCGGAGGCGATCATCTCCAGGGTGGACTGCTGGCGGGTCAGCTCGTCGGCGACGGCCGCCGCGACCTCGGGGTCGACGTCGGCGAGGTGAGCGTCGAAAGTCGTCATCAGTTCTCCTGGGTGAGCTGGGCGTACGCGGCGGCGTCGAGCAGCTCCGGGACGTCGCCCGTGAGCCGCACCTTGAGCAGCCAGCCTTCCGTGTACGGGTCGGAGTTGATGACCTCGGGGGTGTCGGCTGTGGTGCCGTTCACCTCGACGACCTCGCCGGAGACCGGCGCGTACAGCTCGCTGACCGACTTGGTCGACTCGACCTCGCCGAACACCTCGCCCGCGGTGATCGCCGAACCGGCCTCGGGCAGCTGGACGAACACGATGTCACCGAGCGATTCGGCGGCGAAGGCGGTGATGCCGACGGTGGCGACGCCGTCCTCGACGTTCAGCCACTCGTGTTCCTTCGTGTACTTCAGGTTCTCGGGGATGCTCACGGTGAAAGTCCTTACGCGCGGGAGTAGAAGGGAAGGGCGACGACCTCGACGGGCTCGATCCTGCCCCGGATGTCGACGGACAGCTCGGTGCCGGGCTCGGCGTACGCCCGATCGACGTACGCCATGGCGATCGGGTAACCCAGCGTCGGCGACAGCGCGCCGCTGGTGACCTCGCCGATCTCGGTGCCGTCGGCCAGCACCGGGTAGCCGTGCCGCGGAGCGCGGCGACCGGCGCCTTTCAGTCCCACTCGCACCCGCGGGACGTCCTGCTTGGACCGCTCTTCGAGGGCCGCGCGGCCGACGAAGTCACCCGGCTTCTCGAACTTGACGACACGCCCGAGCCCGGCCTCGAAGGGGCTCTGCTCGAGAGTCAACTCGTTGCCGTACAACGGCATCCCGGCTTCCAGGCGCAGCGTGTCGCGGCAGGCCAGGCCGGCCGGGACCAGGCCGTGCGGCTCGCCGGCCTCCATCAGCAGACGCCACAGCGCGGGCGCCTCGTCGGCGTTCACGAACAGCTCGAAGCCGTCTTCCCCGGTGTAGCCGGTGCGGGCGAGGAGGACGTCGTGGCCCTTCACGACCGCCGGGACGCTGGCGTAGTACTTGAGCGCGCCCAGGTCGGCGTCGGTGACGGCGCCGAGGATCGCGACGGCGTTCGGGCCCTGGACGGCGATCAGCGCGGTGGTCTCGCTGCGGTCGTCTACGACGGCATCGAAGCCCGCGACCCGCTCTTCCAGGGCGTCGGCGACGACCTTCGCGTTGCCCGCGTTCGCGACGACCAGATAGTGCTCGTCGGCCAGCCGGTAGACCACCAGGTCGTCGAGCACACCGCCGGAGGCGTCGCAGATCATCGTGTACCGAGCGCGGCCCGGCTTGACCCCGGTGAGGTTGCCGACCAGGGCGAAGTCCAGGACGTCGGCCGCCTGCTTGCCGGTGACGTGGATCTCGGCCATGTGCGAGAGGTCGAACAGCCCGGCCGCCTCGCGGACGGCCTTGTGCTCGGCCAGTTCGCTGTTGTAGCGGACCGGCATGGACCAGCCGGCGAAGTCGGTGAACAGCGCACCGAGTCCCTTGTGGACTCCGTGCAGGGAGGTTTCGCGAGACATGTTCGCCTTCCGTAGGTGGTCGTGAGTGAGAAACAGTGTTCTAACCCTGTTTCACACTCACGACCCGTACTCGCTGAGGGGCGGGCAGGAGCAGACGAGGTTGCGGTCACCGCGGGCGCCGTCGATGCGCCGCACCGGCGGCCAGTACTTGTTCTTGCGCGATACCCCGGCCGGGTAGACGGCCAGCTCGCGGTCGTAGGGCTTGTCCCACTCCCCGACCAGCGTCTCGGCGGTGTGCGGCGCCCCGCGCAGCGGCGACTCCTCCGCGCTCCAGCGACCGGAAGCCACCTCGTCGATCTCGGCCCGGATCGCGATCATCGCGGCGATGAACCGGTCGATCTCGCCCAGGTCCTCGGACTCGGTCGGCTCGACCATCAGCGTCCCCGCGACCGGGAACGACATCGTCGGCGCGTGGAAGCCGTAGTCGATGAGCCGCTTCGCGACGTCGTCGACCGTCACACCGGTCTCCTTGGTGATCTGCCGCAGGTCGAGGATGCACTCGTGCGCGACCAGGCCGTCCTGCCCGGTGTAGAGCACCGGGTAGTGCGGGGCCAGCCGCGAGGCGACGTAGTTCGCGGCCAGCACGGCGACCTTCGTGGCCGCGGTCAGGCCGGGCGCGCCCATCATCCGGACGTAGGCCCAGGAGATCGGCAGGATCGACGCCGAGCCGTAGGGCGCGCCGCTGATCGGGCCGACGCCGGTCGCCGGGCCGGCGGCGTCCAGCAGCGGGTGGTTCGGCAGGTACGGCGCGAGGTGCGCGCGCACCGCGACCGGGCCGACGCCCGGGCCGCCACCGCCGTGCGGGATGCAGAAGGTCTTGTGCAGGTTCAGGTGCGAGACGTCGCCGCCGAACTCACCCGGCTTGGCCAGGCCGAGCAGGGCGTTGAGGTTCGCGCCGTCGACGTACACCTGGCCGCCGCCGTCGTGGACGATCTTGCCCAGCTCGTCGATCGAGTGCTCGTACACGCCGTGCGTGGACGGGTAGGTGACCATGATGGCGGCGAGCGTGTCGCGGTGGGTATCCACCTTGGACCGCAGGTCGGCCAGGTCGACGTTGCCCTCGTCGGTGCACTTGACGACGACCACGCGCATCCCGGCGAGCACCGCGGACGCGGCGTTCGTGCCGTGCGCCGACGACGGGATCAGGCAGACGTCACGCCCCTCGTCACCGTTCGCGCGGTGGTACGCGCGGATCGCGAGGAGGCCGGCCAGCTCGCCCTGGCTGCCCGCGTTCGGCTGCAGCGACACCTTGTCGTAGCCGGTGACCTCGGCCAGCCAGTCGGCCAGCTGCTCCACGAGCGTGTGGTAGCCCCCGGCGTCTTCGGCCGGCGCGAACGGGTGGATGCCGGCGAACTCGCGCCAGCTGATCGGCTCCATCTCGGTGGTGGCGTTCAGCTTCATCGTGCAGGAGCCGAGCGGGATCATGCCGCGGTCGAGCGCGTAGTCCTGGTCGGACAGCCGGCGCAGGTAGCGCAGCATCGCCGTCTCGGAGCGGTGGGTGCCGAAGACTTCGTGGCCCATGAAGCCGCTCTCGCGGGCCAGGCCGTTCGGCAGCGCGACGCCGTCGTTGACCTCGTCCTCGACGCCGAACGCGCGAAGGACCTTCGCGGCGATCGCCGGGGTGCTGACCTCGTCGAAGGCGACGCGCACGTGGTCGGCGTCGACGTGACCGAGGTTGATCCCGGCCTCGCGGGCGGCCGCGTGGACCTCGGCGGCCTGGCCGGGAACGTGCGCGACGACGGTGTCGAAGAAGGATTCGTGCACCACCTCGACGCCGGTCTTGCGCAGGGCCCCGGCGAAGCCGGCGGCGAGGCCGTGGACGCGCTGGGCGATCCGCTTGAGGCCGTCCGGACCGTGGTAGACCGCGTACATCGCGGCCAGCACGGCGGGCAGGACCTGCGCGGTGCAGATGTTCGACGTCGCCTTCTCGCGGCGGATGTGCTGCTCACGGGTCTGCAGCGCCAGCCGATAGGCGGAGTTGCCGTCGGCGTCGACCGAGACGCCGACCAGGCGCCCGGGCAGCGAGCGCTCGAGCCCGGCGCGAACCGACATGAACCCGGCGTGCGGGCCGCCGTAGCCGACCGGGACGCCGAAGCGCTGCGTCGACCCGGCGGCGACGTCGGCGCCGAACTCGCCCGGCGAAGTGATCAGCGTCAGCGAGAGGAGGTCGGCGGCGACGGTGAACAGCGCGCCCGCGGCCTTCGCCGACTCGGAAATCGCGTGGTAGAAGCCGCGGCCGCGCAGCACGCCGGACGCGCCCGGGTACTGGACGACAACGCCGAAGAAGTCGTCCGGCAGGCCGGTGAGCAGGTCACGGACCTCGACCTCGATGCCCAGGGCCTCGACGCGGGTGCGCACGACGGCGATGGTCTGCGGCAGGCACTCGGCGTCCAGGACGACCTTGTTCGACTTCGACTTCGACGCGCGGCGCATCAGCGTGACGGCCTCGGCGACGGCGGTCGACTCGTCCAGCAGGGACGCGTTCGCGGTGGCCAGCCCGGTCAGGTCGGCGACCATCGTCTGGAAGTTGAGGAGCGCTTCGAGCCGGCCCTGCGAGATCTCCGGCTGGTAGGGCGTGTACGCGGTGTACCAGGCCGGGTTCTCGAGGACGTTGCGGCGGATCACGCCGGGGGTGACGGTGTCGGAGTAGCCGAGGCCGATCATCTGCGTCATCGGGCGGTTGCGCGCGGCGAGCGCGCGCAGCTCCGCGGTGGCGTCCTCTTCGGACGCGGCGGGCGGAAGCCGCAGGTCAGCGGTGGCACGGATGGCACTCGGCACGGCCGCGCCGACGAGGGCGTCCAGGCTGCCGTAGCCGCACTCGGCCAGCATCTTCGCGCGTTCGGCCTCGGACGGGCCGATGTGGCGGGCGTCGAACTGCGTGGAAGTGATGGGAGCTCCTCGGGCCGGGCACACGGGTGCGCTGGGAACTCCCCCTCTGTCATGGCACCTGAGAGTTTCACCGTGTGGACACGGCTTTCACCTTGGGTGAGGCGCGGGTGCGCCTGCTTTCCAGAGTGGCCTCGCGCGAAGCGGTAACAGGTACCTGAGAGATTCTGGGGAGTTTGCTCCTTCGGTGCCCCACTGACTTCGTGAGGGCTCTCCCGCCTCGGCTCGACGGCCCGATCTGCAGTTGTGGCGGCTACCGTACCTGCCGCCTTCGAGGTCCGTCTACTTCATCGGGCCAACGCCACATCAGCCTTCGAGTCCGCTTCGATCCGCGACCCGCCGCACCACCCGCCCGGCCAGCGACGGCGGCCGCCGGACCCGGCCGGACGGCAGGACCAGCCGTTTCAGCGGCCCGCCCAGCGGCACCGGCGGGTGGCCGGCCCCCAGCAGCACCTGCTCCACGATCTGCTCGGCGAACCACGCCACCGAGTCGTTGAGCCGGTCCAGCGAGGGACTGTCGCCGTCGAAGACGTCCGCGTCGTCGAGCGTCACCTCGTAGTACGCGCAGCCCGGCGGGATCCCGGCCGCGACCGCCTCCTCGATCGCGCGCGCCCCGGCCAGCGGGTCCGAGAACCCCGCTTCGAGCAGCGGCTCGCGGTAAATGCGCGCTGCCCGCTCGCGCATGCGGGGGCCGTAGCGGACCACGAGCGGGAGGCGGCCGGTCAGGTCGGGCACGGCCAGTCCGTGCAGCAGCATGATCGGCGGAACCGAGTGCACCAGCCGCGGCGCGGGCTCGGCCAGCTCGCGGGCGGTGATCCGGACGCGGTCGGCCATCGCGTCCGGGAGGCCGAAGTAGCGGAAGTCGACGTTGCCGAACCCGAGGCCGTCGGCGACCAGCGACGCCAGCAGCTCGCCGTACCCCCAGATCGGCGACAGCACCACGACCGGCGGCGCGGCGACGACCGGCGACGACGCGGGCGGGCGTGTCGCCTCCTGCTCGGGCACCTGGATCACCAGCCGCGGCGGCTCGTGCCAGTCGTGCACCTCGGCGACCCGCCAGTACAGGCCGAGCGGCCGCCACAGCTCGCCGAGGACGTCGTGCTCGAGGATCCGGCGCACCTCGGCGTCGTCGTGGGGGAAGTCCCGCGGCGCCACGATGCCGACGTAGTGGTGGTAGGTGACGCGGACCTCGTCGCCGCGGGTCGCGGAGCGGATCCGCATCTCCCAGTCGACCGGCGACGCGGCGATGAGGTTGGCCACCTGCGTGCCGGGCGAGGAGTAGACGAGCGCCGTGGCCTGCCGCAGGAACTGCCCGGCCTGGTCGATGCCCTCGCGCAGCGCCTTCGCGGCTTGGGCGACGTGCACCGGGCTCGCGAGGCTGTCGGGCAGCACGCCGGCGACGCGCAGCAGCTCGGCCTCCCCGAGCCCGGTGACCTCGGCGAGCTGCGCCCAGTGGTCGAAGACGGTCACCTTCGGCGCGTGCCGGTGCTCGATCCAGCTGCGCAGCGTCGACGTCGGGACGCCGATGCGGCGCGCGGCCTCGTCCAGGGAGAGCCCCCTGGCCCGGATGCCGGTCCGGACCGCTTCCGCCCACTCGTCGGCGCGCCAGTGCGTCACCTCACAAAGCTAACGAAACCCGCTAGCTTTGCGCAGGGACGAATCGCCCACCCGGCATCGACGCTGGTCACCATGACCACCACCATCATCGCCCTGACCCTGATCGTCGGCGTGCTGACCTTCGCCGCCGGCGCGTTCCTCGCCTCCGAGATCGCCGTCCGGGTGCTCCGCCGACGCGAAAAGCTGGTCTCCGAAGAGCGCAAGAAGCTCAACGCCGCCTGGAGCTACCTGCGGGAGGTCTACGGCGTCAAGAAACCGACCAAGCGTTAGAGCGGGGTGACGTACGCGCCGGAGATGCCGCCGTCGACCAGGAACTGCGACGCCGTGATGAAGCTGGCGTCGTCGCTGGCCAGGAACGCGACCGCGGCCGCGATCTCCGACGGCTCGGCGAACCGGCCGACCGGCACGTGCACCAGCCGCCGCGCCGCGCGTTCCGGGTCCTTCGCGAACAGCTCCTTGAGCAGCGGGGTGTTGACCGGTCCCGGGCACAGCGCGTTGACCCGGATGTTCTCCCGCGCGAACTGGATGCCCAGCTCACGGCTCATCGCGAGCACCCCGCCCTTGGACGCGGTGTAGGAGATCTGCGACGTCGCCGCGCCCATCACCGCGACGAACGAAGCCGTGTTGATGATCGAACCGCGGCCCTGCCGCTGCATGTGCGGCAGGACGGCCTTGCAGCAGTGGAAGACCGACGTCAGGTTGACGCGCTGGACCCGCTCCCACGCCTCGATGCCGGTGGTCAGGATGGAGTCGTCCTCCGGCGGGGAGATCCCGGCGTTGTTGAACGCCACGTCGACCGAGCCGAACTGCTCGACCGTGCTGTGGAACAGGTTCTCGACCTGCTCGGCGTCGGTGACGTCGGTCTGGATGAACGCGCCGCCGACCTCGTCCGCGGCCGCCTTGCCCTCGGCCGGCGTCAGGTCCCCGATGACGACCTTCGCGCCTTCGCTCGCCAGACGGCGGGCCGAGGCGAGCCCGATGCCGCTCGCGCCGCCGGTGATCACCGCGACGCGGCCTTCGAAACGCTGGACCATTACTCCTCCGTGCTGAGAAAGACGTTCTTGGTTTCGGTGAACGCCGCCGTGGCGTCGGGCCCCAGCTCGCGGCCGAGGCCGGACTGCTTGAAGCCGCCGAACGGCGTCCAGTAGCGCACCGAAGAGTGCGAGTTCACCGACAGGTTGCCGGCTTCGACACCGCGTGCCACCCGGAACGCGCGGCCGGCGTCGCGGGTCCAGATCGACCCGGACAGGCCGTACTCGGTCGCGTTGGCCATGCGGATCGCATCGGGCTCCTCGGCGAACGGCACGACGGCGACGACCGGGCCGAAGACCTCGTCCGCCACGGCCGGGTGCCGCAGGTCGGGCGGGGTGAGGACGGTCGGCGGGAACCAGAAGCCCCGGCCTTCCGGCGCGCTGCCGCGGAACGCGACGGGCGCGTCGTCCGGGACGTAGGAAGCCACTTTCTCCCGGTGGGCGGCCGAGATCAGCGGGCCCATCTCGGTCTTCTCGTCGCCGGGGTCACCGACGACGACCCCGTGCACCGCGGGTTCGAGCAGCTCCATGAAGCGGTCGTACGCGCTCGCCTGCACCAGGATCAGCGACCGCGCGCAGCAGTCCTGGCCCGCGTTGTCGAAGACGCCGTAGGGCGCGGTCGCGGCGGCTTTCTCCAGGTCGGAGTCGGCGAAGACGATGTTCGCGTTCTTGCCGCCCAGCTCCAGCGTCACGCGCTTCACCTGCGCCGCGCAGCCGGCCATGATCTGCTTGCCGACCTCGGTCGAGCCGGTGAAGACGACCTTGCGCACGCCGGGGTGGTCCACGAACCGTTGCCCGACCACGGATCCCTTGCCGGGCAGCACCTGGAAGACGTCCTCGGGAATGCCGGCCTCGCGCGCCAGCTCGCCCAGCCGGACCGCGGTCAGCGGCGTCAGCTCGGCGGGCTTGAGGACGACGGTGTTGCCGGCGGCGAGCGCGGGCACGAAGCCCCAGCCCGCGATCGGCATCGGGAAGTTCCACGGCACGATCACGCCGACCACGCCCAAGGGCTCCTGGAACGTGACGTTGACCCCGCCCGGGACCGGGATCTGCTGGCCGATCAGGCGTTCCGGCGCGGCGGAGTAGTAGTTGAGGACGTCACGGACATTGCCCGCCTCCCAGCGGGCGTTGCCGATGGTGTGCCCGGAGTTCTCGACCTCGAGCCGGGCGAGGTTCTCGATGTCGGCCTCGACGGCGTCGGCGAAGCGGCGCAGCAGCCGCGCGCGGTCGCCGGGGGTGACGTCGCGCCACGCCGGGAACGCCGCCTGAGCGCGGGCGATCGCCGCGTCCGCCTCTTCGGCGCTGGTCAGCGGGACCGTTCGCACCACCTCCTCGGTGGCGGGGTTCAGGACGTCGAAAGTGCTGGTCATGCCCTCTCCTTGCTCGCGTCGACGAGGGCCGCGAAGAGCCGCACGTCGTCGCTGTCCTGCTCGGGGTGCCACTGGACGCCCAAGGTGAACTCGCCCGGTACTTCGGCGGCCTCGATCGTGCCGTCGGCGGCCCAGCCGACCGCCTGCAAGCCTGCGCCGAGGCGGTCGATCGCCTGGTGGTGGTAGCACAGGGTCTTGGTCTCGGAGCCCAGGATCGCCGCCGCCCGGCTGCCTTCGGCCAGCGTGACGGTGCCTCGGCCGAAGGTCGCCGGCGCGGGCTGGTGTTCGGTGGTGCGCGCGCTTTCGGGTAGGTGCTGGGCGAGCGTGCCGCCGAGAGCGACGCTCATGACCTGCAGGCCGCGGCACACGCCGAGCACCGGCTTACCCGCCTTGCGGGCGGCCTCGAACAGGCCGAACTCGAAGACGTCCCGGTTCGGCCGGGTGTAGGTCGCGGGGTGCGGCTCCTGGCCGTAGCGCCCGGGTTCGACGTCGGCGCCGCCGGTCAGCACGAGTCCGTCCACAGTAGACACGAGCTTGTCGTAGGCGTCCGACACCGGGGGCAGCAGCACCGGGATGCCGCCCGCCGCGACGACGCAGTCGACGTAGAACCGGTGCAGCAGCACGGCTTCGGTCTCCCAGACCAGGAACTTCGCGGGTTCGAGGTAGCTGGTGAGGCCGATGACCGGGCGGTCGTCAGAGGCGTTCGAAGCCACGGACCCGCTCCCAGTCGGTGACGGCGGCGTTGTAGGCGTCGACCTCGATCTTCGCCGCGTTCAGGTAGTGCTCGACCACCTCTTCGCCGAACGCCTCACGCGCCAGCTCACTGCCCGCGAGGGCCGCGGCGGCTTCCGGCAGCGTGGTCGGGACCGTTCCCCGGTCGGACTGGTAGGCGTTGCCGACGAAGGGCTCTTCCAGCTCCAGTTCGTTCTCGATGCCGTGCAGGCCCGCGGCGATCAGCGCGGCGACGGCGAGGTACGGGTTGACGTCCCCGCCCGGCACGCGGTTCTCGACGCGCAGCGAGTCGCCGTGGCCGACGACGCGCAGCGCGCAGGTGCGGTTGTCGGTCCCCCACGCGATCGCCGTCGGCGCGAAGCTGCCGGGCACGAACCGCTTGTAGGAGTTGATGTTCGGCGCGAAGAAGTACGTCAGCTCGTGCAGCCCGGCGAGCTGGCCGGCGAGGAACTGCTCCATCAGCGTCGAGAAGCCGTGGTCGTGGTCGCCCGCCATGACGGCGCGGCCCTCGGTGGAGCGCAGGCTGATGTGGATGTGGCAGGAGTTGCCCTCGCGCTCGTTGTACTTCGCCATGAACGTGAGGCTCTTGCCCTCCTGCGCGGCGATCTCCTTGGCGCCGTTCTTGTAGACGCTGTGGTTGTCGCAGGTGCTCAGCGCGTCCGTGAAGCGGAAGGCGATCTCCTGCTGGCCGGGGTTGCACTCGCCCTTGGCGGACTCGGGATAGAGCCCGGCGCCGGACATCTCGTTGCGGATGCGGCGCAGCAGCGGCTCCAGGCGCGCGGTGCCGAGCATCGAGTAGTCGACGTTGTACTGGTTGGCGGGCTTGAGGCCCTGGTAGCGCTTGTCCCACGCGGCTTCGTAGGTGTCGTCGAAGACGATGAACTCCAGCTCGGTCCCGACGTAGGCGGCGAGCCCGCGCTCGGCGAGCCGGTCGAGCTGCCGGCGCAGGATCTGACGCGGCGACACGGCGACGCCGCCGCCCTGCACCCGCTCGACGTCGGCCAGCACCAGCGCGGTGCCCTCCTGCCAGGGGACTTCCCGCAGCGTCTCGAAGTCGGGACGCAGCACGAAGTCGCCGTAGCCGCTCTCCCACGACGAGAGCGCGTAGCCGTCGACGGTGTTCATGTCGACGTCCACGGCCAAGAGGTAGTTGCAGGCCTCGGTGGCGTGGCCGACGACCTCATCCAGGAAGTACTCCGCCGAGCAGCGCTTGCCCTGGAGCCTGCCCTGCATGTCCGTGATCGCGACGAGCACGGTGTCGATCGTGCCCGCGTCCACGCGCGCCCGGAGCTCGTCGAGCGTGAGCATGCCTCGTCTGCGTGCCATCAGCCGCCCCAAAGGTTTGATGCGAATCCTTTGCGGCTTCTTCCTACCCGGTGACGCCCGGCGGGTCAACCGGAACAAAGGTATTTTCTTGAGCCATTGAAGTGGTGGCTCGCGGCGGGGAGGCCGGGGCTGCGGCGAGGACGTGATGAAAGGGTCGTTCACCTCGCCAGGTGACATGAAAGAGTCGTTCATGTCAGGTCAGCGACCCGGTTGCGCACGTCCGCGGTAGCCTCCGGGCCCGCCCGGCCGCCATGATCGGCGGGCCTGTCCCACCCGGCCGGGTCCGGCGCGGCGGATTGCGCGGTTTGCCCGGCTGAGAAGAGTCTGTGAATTCCGCGCGAGCGGGAGGAATCCGGGGTACTCCCACGTTGAACGGGGCAGGAGAGGTGAGATCGATGACCACAGCATTCACGCAGCAGAGCACGATCGGACAGCAGCAGGCGCGGCCCCAGCTGCCCACCCTGCCCACCGGCTGGCCGATCG
This sequence comes from Amycolatopsis sp. NPDC051371, assembly GCF_040682155.1. Lineage (NCBI taxonomy): Bacteria > Bacillati > Actinomycetota > Actinomycetes > Pseudonocardiales > Pseudonocardiaceae > Amycolatopsis > Amycolatopsis sp. NPDC051371. The sequence continues at coordinate 65,440 of NZ_JBFBAG010000018.1, read as the reverse complement.
GTTCCTACGAGTCCTACGAGCAGGCGCAGCGCGCGGTCGACCACCTCGCGGGCGCGGAGTTCCCGGTCACCGACGTCACGATCGTGGGCGTGGAGCCGATGCTCGTCGAGCGCATCGCCGGCAAGATGTCGTGGGGGAAGGTCCTCGGCAGCGCGGCGACGTCCGGCGCGATGTTCGGTCTGTTCCTCGGGTTGGTGCTCAGCCTGCTGAACCCCGGCGCGGGCCTGGTCCCGATCGTGATCGGCCTGGTCGCCGGTCTCGGGTTCAACCTGCTGTTCGGCGCACTCGGGTACGCGGCCAACCGCAACAAGCGCGGGTTCGTCTCCCAGAGCCAGCTGGTGGCGCGCCGCTACGACGTCCTGTCCCAGCCCCGCAACGCCGAGAAGGGCCGCGCACTCCTGGCGGACCTCGCGGCTCGCAGCGCGTTCGGTCACTGACGCACCAAAAGATCGAAGGCCGCCCCCGGTTCTCCGGAGGCGGCCTTCGTCGCGTCAGGAGCGGCCCCGACCTCCGCTCCTGATGGCTTCTACCTGGTCGGCGTCGTCGCCGGCGGCGGCGTGGTGCTCGTCGTGGGCGCCGGGGTCGTCGTCGGCGACGGCGTTGCCGAGGTCGTCGGCGGCACCGTCACCTTCGGGATCGCCGCGCTGAACGGCACCCCCGCGTCCTCGCGGCAAGCCGAGCGGTACCCGTTGTAGCCGTTGTAGTTGCCCTGGTCGTCGGTGACGCCCTGCTCGATCTTCGGCCGCGGGAACCGGTTGTCCTCGCCGATCTTCTCCTTGCTCCCGCTCGACCGCTCGCAGCCGTAGCGGGTCAGCGTGATCGGCCGGCCCTCTTCGTCGTAGAGGTAGACCTCCGTCAGCGGCTTGCCCTCGGCGTCGAAGGCGTAGACGTTCTCGATCTCGTGGTTGCCGTAGCTCAGCTGCTCGTTGCCGTACCGGTCGGACGACGACGGGTAGTACGACGGCGAGCTCGAGTAGGAGTTCCGGTTCGAGATCAGGTCGACCGCGGCACCGAAGCCACCCAGGATGCCGCCGATGACGAACGCCGAGATCGGCACGGCCACCCACAGCAGCCGCCGGTCGCGCCGCAGCCGCGGACCCGCCCAGACGGCCGCGCCGCCCGCGACGAGCAGGAACGGCAGCAGCAGCACGGCGCTGCGCGAGCGCAGCATGAGCAGCAGCCCGAAGGCCAGCAGCACGATGGCGCACACGATCCACCACGCCGGCTTGAGCGAAGCGAGGTAGCTCAGCGCCTTCCCGGAGTCCTCCTGCTGGCGCCCCTTGTTCAGCGCCTGCCGCAGCCACGCCACCTCCGGCAGCGCCAGCACCGGCTCGACCCCGCCCTTCAGCAGCAGGAACAGGCTGATGAGGAACACCGGCAGGAAGAGCGCCGCGCCCAGGAGCGCGTCCGGTTGGACGCTCACCGCGGCGGCGAACGCGAACAGCGCGAGCGCCACCGCGCAGAGCATCAGGCCCCAGAACGCGATCCGCGGCTTCGCGAGGCTCGGGTTCTTGGTCGTGGCGAGCACCTGCGTCGCGCCTTCGGCCGCCGGCGGGTAGCCACCGGACGCGCGCAGCTCGGCGGCGTAGCTTTCGGGCGTGCCGAGCCGTTCGATCAGAGCCTCGACGCGGGCCCCCTCCCCCAGCTCGGCCTCCAGCTCCGCGAGGTGCGGCCGGACGTCTTCGAGGATCTCTTCGATCTCGCTCGCGGGCAGGTCGGCGAGCGCGGTGCGGACCCGCGCCAGATAAACCCGCACGGCGGTCGGCTTGTCGCTCATGCTGCCTCTCCCACTGCGTCTCCCAGGAGTACGTTCATCGTCGATGCGAAGCTCTGCCAGGTCTTGCCCGACTCCGTCAGGCGGAGCCGGCCCGGCTCGTTCAGGCTGTAGTACTTCCGGTGCGGGCCCTCTTCGCTGGGCACCACGTACGACGTGAGCAGGCCGGCCTTGTAGAGCCTGCGCAACGTCCCGTACACCGACGCGTCCCCCACCTCTTCGAGGCCGGCGCTCCTGAGTCTTCGCAGGACGTCGTACCCGTAGCCGTCTTCCTCGCGGAGCACCGCGAGCACGGCGAGATCGAGCACCCCTTTGAGCAGCTGACTGATCTCCACTGCACCCTCCAGTCTTACGCTTGGAAAGGTACCACGCATTGCACAGTAGTGCGCACGGCGGAGGGCCAGATGGGCGTGTCGGGTCCGTTCAGGCCCCCGTGTCCACGGGGCGTTCGAAGAAGGATTCGAGGATCACGATCGTCTGCGTGCCGGTGACACCGTCGATCGCGAACAGCCGGCGCAGCGACGCCTGGAGCTCCTCGGTCGTCGACGTGCGCACCTTGACCAGCAGCGACGCCGGCCCCGCGATGACGTGCGCCTCCACCACTTCGGGCATGGCTTCCAGGGCCGCGCGCACCGGCTCGTCCCCCATCCAGGCGCCGGCCTCGACGAGGACGAACGCCGCGACGCCGCGGCCGACCGCGGCCGGGTCGACGTCCACGGTGGTCCGGCGGATCACGCCCTGCTCGCGCAGCTTGCGGACCCGCTCGTGGGCTGCCCCCGCGGAGAGCCCGACAGCCTTGCCGAGGGCGGCGTACGCCTGCGTCGCGTCCTGCTGGAGTTCGGCGAGCAGCATGCGATCCACGTCATCCACGTCTTGACCATATCAGGTTCGGCGATCCATGCTTATCGCAGAATCTCATTAGGGGTGACAGATGGATCTGGTGAAGACGGACTTCGAGGTGCTGGATGAGCGCTTCGCGCGCGTCAACGGCGACGAGTGGATGCAGCGCCTGCACACCGGCTGCCGCTGGACCGAGGGGCCGGCGTACTTCCCGGCCGGGCGCTACCTGGTGTTCAGCGACATCCCGAACGACCGCACGCTGCGCTGGGACGAGACGACGGGCCAGGTCGGCGTGTTCCGGCAGCCCGCGTCCTACTCGAACGGGCACACGGTCGACCGGGCCGGGCGGCTGGTCAGCTGCGAGCAGGGCCGCCGCCGGGTGACGCGCACCGAGCACGACGGCTCGATCACCGTGCTGGCGTCGGAGTTCGAGGGCAAGCGGTTCAACAGCCCGAACGACGTCGTCGAGCACTCGGACGGGTCGATCTGGTTCACCGACCCGAGTTACGGCATCGACAGCGACTACGAGGGGTACCAGGCGGAGAGCGAGATCGGGGCGTGCCACGTGTACCGCGTGGCGCCGTCGGGTGAGGTCCGGATCGTCGCGGACGACTTCTCCCGGCCGAACGGGCTGGCGTTCTCGGCCGACGAGTCGCTGCTGTACATCGTGGACACCCGGCAGAAACCCAGCCACATCCGGGTGTTCGAAGTGGGCCGCGAAGGCGCGCTGACCGGCGGATCGATTTTCGGGACGTGCGACAACGGGGCGTTCGACGGAGTCCGGGTCGACAGCGAAGGCCAGGTGTGGGCGGCGGCGCACGACGGGTTGCACTGTTTCGCGGCGGACGGGACGGTGATCGGGAAGCTGCGGGTGCCGGAGATCTGCTCGAACTTCACGTTCGGCGGCGCGCGGGGGAACGAGCTGTTCATCACCGCTTCGAGCTCGCTGTACTCGCTGCGGGTGACAGTCAACGGCGCTCGCTACCCCCGCTGACGAGCGCCCCAATGTGGCATCGGGTGCGTCACACGCACCCAATGTGGCGTGGGGGGGGGGGGGGGGGCCCCCCCCCCCCCCCCCCGGCGCGCCCCCCCCCCCCCCCCGCGGCCCCCCACCCCCACCCCCCCCCCCCGCCCCCCCCCCCCCCCCCCCAC
>NZ_JBFBAG010000018.1:0-61667 GCF_040682155.1 Amycolatopsis sp. NPDC051371 | reverse complement strand
GCCCGGGCGATCACGGTGACCTGGACGTCGAGGTGCTCTTCACCGAGCCTCGGGTCGCCTGCGTCCCACGCACCGAACGCCACATTGGGGCGCTCAGCCGAGCGCGCTCGTCCGGACCCGGTCCACCACTGCGCCGCGCTGCCACGCCCGGCTCACCCGGACCAGCCAGGCCGCTTCCGCCTCGACGTCCGCGTCCGCCTCCGCGAGGTACCCGGCCTCGCCCTCCCCAGGCTCGAACCTTCTGCCCTGCCGGCCCGCCTCGATCGCCGCGGCCAGGGTCACCGCCTCGACCGTCGGCGCCACCTCGGCTTCCGGAACTCCCGCCCGGCGGGCCGCCGTCTCCGCCCGGGCCGGAAGGTCCGGGTCGAAGTGGGCTCGGAGCGCCAGGTGACCGTCGCGGATCTCGATCACCCTGCGGTACAGCGCGAACTCGGCGCCGCCCGTCAGCTCGCGGCCCGGGTCCAGCGCGATGCCCGGCACCGCCGCGCGCAACGCCGTCCACAACGGCTCGATGCGGCGGTACGCCCGGTAGGCCCGCACCCGGCCGATCACCGACGTCACCGCCGGCGACCACGCGCTGAGCGTGGCACCGGCCGTCACGAACCCGATCGTCGTCGCGGCGAGCACCGACGACGGCAGGTCTTCGCGGGCGCCGATCCGCGCGGTCTGGGCGAGCTGGCGGACGTCGTCGATGTCCCAGAACGTCCACGCGAACGCCGCGCCCACGCCGACCACCAGCAGCCACAGCCCGGTGCGCAGCGGGCCCGGGTCCGCGTGCCACGCGCTGCGGGCGAACACCGCGATCAGCAGGCCGAGGCTGATCAGGCTGTAAGCCAGGAAGACGAGCTTGTCCGCCAGCGCGAAAGGCAGGCCGGCGTCCGCAAAGACCGTGTCGTCGCCGACGCGCCGCGGACTCGAGAGCACGAAGCACGCCGCGAGCACCACCATCGTCGCGCCGGTGAACAGGGCGTGCGGCGCGAGCCGGGCGCCTTCGCCGCGCCATACCGACTGCGTGAACGCCACGGCGAAGCCGATCGCGCCCAGCTTCAGCTCGTCGCCGGCCAGGCTGAGGACCCATTCGGCTACCGGCCCCTGGCCGGCGAGGGCGGCCATCGCGGGCGTCAGCACGAGGATGCCGGTGGCGATGCAGATGCCGAACCCGGCGAGGAACCACATGGTGCGCACCGGCTGGCTGCGGCGCGCCTCGACGAGCTTGTACCCGAACCCGGCGAACCCGACCAGGCACAGGTGGTAGGCCAGGGTCTCGATCACGGCGTCCGGCGGCGGGACCGGCCGCCGAAGAGGGAGTCGAAGCGCCGCAGGCCGTCCGGGGCGTCGGGCGCGAGCTCGCGCGGCTCCCCGGGCCGGACGACGCGCTGGGCGAGCAGGCTCGCGACGAGTTCGGCTTCGCGCTCCTCGACCTCGGTGTAGGTGGTGCGGCCGAGCACGCGCCGGACCAGCTCGGGCGAGAGGCTGGGCATGAGCTGCCGCCCGGCCGCGGCGTCGATCGCGACACCGTCCGCGCCGCCGGCCGGGCCGGTGTGGCCGCACAGTAGGTGGCCGACCTCGTGGAGCAGGATGTGCTGCCGGTGCAGGGCGGTGGTGGTGGTCGGGTAAAGGATGTAGTCGGCGCGTTCGGTGCTCATGAGCAGCCCGCAGGGAGCGCCTTCGGGAGCGCTGACGGGCATGAGCTCGATGGGACGCCCCCGCCCGGCGGCCAGGCTCGCGACGAACGCCTCGGCATCGAAGGGCTCGGGAAGGGTGACGCCATCGGCGACCTCACGCGCCCGCTTCCACAGCGCACGCCCCGGTCGCCGGCGCCACGATGTACGCGCCACGTCAGCCCTCCCTCACGCCGCGACCCCACGGCTCCGGCCGGTTCAACGCGGCGACACCGGCGGGGATACGCGAGGGGAGCAAGATCGGCCGCACGGATTTCGAGCCGGCGGATCGACGACTCGCGAGAGCGCTCGGCCTGCAGCTCAACCCCGTGGGCAGGTGGGTGTGCGACGCAAGGCTCAGCCCGGTTACCGCTCCTGCGAACGCCGTCACCTCAGCCCTCCCTCTTCGGTCCGCCGCGACTCGCCTCCCTCCGGGCGATCGCGTCGACCATGTCGCTGATCGTGTCGAGCCCGTCCGCCGACAGGGTCACCGCGCGCAGGGCCAAGTCGCGGACTCCCGCGTCGCGGAGGGCGCCCAGCAGGGCCAGCTCCTCGGCGATCTTCTCGCTCTGCTCGTCGTCGAAGAAGTATGCCGGAGGCACTCCGAAGAACTGGGCCAGTGCTTCGAGGTGCCGCTTCGTCGGGTTGTCGCGGCGGCCCGTGCGCAGCTGCCACAGGTACGTCGTCGAGAAGCTCTCGCCTGTTGCCTCACGGCAGGCCTTCGCGACCTCTTCGTTGCTGTACGGCTCCCGATCGGGCCTGCGGACCACGTGGAACAGCCGGTCGATCTTGTCGGCCAGCGTCGACTTTCCGGGCTCCTTGACCACGATGCACTCCCTCAGCTGCCAGGCACATTCATCCTAGCTGAAAGCTGAACACCATTTATCAACGCAAGTTGGCGCGAGGCCGCGGCTGGCATCGCGGACAGGAGAACGACGACCGGTTCATGAACGGCTCCCGCCGGATCGCCGTGCCGCACCGGTGGCACGGCAGCCCTTCCTGCCCGTACGCGTCCAGCGACCGGTCGAAGTACCCCGACTGCCCGTTGATGTTCACGTACAGCGCGTCGAACGAAGTGCCGCCCGCGCCCAGCGCCGCGTTCATCACGTCCGACGCCGCCGACAGCAGCTCGCGGCCCTTCGCCATCGTCAGCTTTTCGGTCGGCCGGGACCCATGCAGACGAGCGCGCCACAACGCCTCGTCCGCGTAGATGTTGCCGATGCCCGACACCAGCGTCTGGTCCAGCAGCGCCCGTTTGACCTCGGTGCGCCGCGACCGCAGCGCGCGCACCGCCGCGTCGAGGTCGAACGCCGGGTCCATCGGGTCGCGCGCGATGTGCGCGATCGTGTCCGGCAGCAGGATGTCGTCGCCGACGTCGTGGACGTCGTCGAGCGCCAGGCCGCCGAACGTCCGCTGGTCGACGAACCGCAGCTCCGGGCCGTCGTCGTCGAAGCGCAGCCGCACCCGCAGGTGCTTCTCGTCCGGCGCGCTCTCCGGCTGGACGAGCATCTGCCCGCTCATCCCGAGGTGGGCCAGCAGCGCTTCCTTGTCGGACAGCTCCAGCCACAGGTACTTGCCGCGGCGCCGCGCGGCCTCGACGCGGGTGCCGATCAGCCGCTTCGTGAAGTCCTCCGCTCCCAGCGCGTGCCGGCGGATGGCGCGCGGGTGCAGGACCTCCGCCTCGCGGATGGTCCGGCCCGCGACGTGCGCCTGCAGACCCAGGCGGACGACTTCGACCTCGGGGAGTTCGGGCATGCGTTCATTGTGCCCGGGAGGTCTGACACTTTTCGAAAGGCGCTGTTACGGGGCGCTCGGTCCGACGTCGGCCTTCGTCAGCGGGACCCGCGTCGCACCGGAGGAGACGTACTCGTCCGCGCCGACGTCGAAAGCGCCCGAACGGGACTGCAGGTCGAAGTCCTTCGCCGCCGACGGGTAGGAACCCACGCCCGCGTCGATCGCCGGGCTCCCCGAAGCCAGCCGGTACAGCCCGGCCGCGTCCTTCACCAGCTTCGGATCGACGTTGCGAGACGGGACACCCGCCGAACCGCCGAAGGTGATGTTGCCTTCGTACTTCACCGTCGACCCGCTGGGCAGCGTCACCAGAGTGCTGCTCGTCCCCTTGACGATGTTGTCCGCGACCACGCAGTCCTTCGGCTTGAAGTCGCCGCCGTCGCCGTCGATCACGCTCTTCGAACCCAGCACCGTGTTGTAGGCGACCGTCACCCGATCGGGTCGATCGTGGAGCTTGCTCGCCGGCCCGCTGTCGGCCTCGTCGCCGGACCCGAACACGATCGCGCGGTCGCCACTGTTCGCGACGTAATTGTTCACGATCTTGTGGTCGTTGCCGTGGAACCGGATGCCCGACCCGAACAGCAGGTTGCCCTCGACGACGCTGCGGTTGCCGTGGCGCAGCACGATGTAGCCCTTGCTGTCCCGGATCGTGTTGTACCGCACCACGTTGTCGGACGACTTGACCGAGATCGCCTCGCTGTCACCGTCGGCCTTCTCGAACAGGTTGTTCTCGATCAGCGCGTTCGCGGTGTACGACTGGCGGTCGCTCAGCCCGAGCCGGATCGACTCGCCGCCGTTCGAACCGGCGAACTGGTGGTTGAAGAAGTAGTTGTGGTGCACGTGGACGCGCTTGGCCATGGCACCGGACGGCCCGAGGATCTGCAGGAACACACCCTGGCTGGTGCGGTTCTGGAAGACGTTGCGGTCGACCACCGTGTCGTCGCCGCTCACGGTGACCCAGTTGCCGTCACTGGTGAGCTGGAAGTCGTTGCGGGTCAGGCGGTTGTGCGACGCGCCGGCAGGAATGCTCAGGGACGCGCCGTTGCGGAACTTGAAGCCCCGCAGGACCACGTTCGAGACGCCGCTCGCGAAGGCGAACGTCTTCGAGCCGGTGATCGTGGCCTTGCCGGTGTGCTCGGCGGCGACCGTCACGGGTGCCGCACTGGTGCCGGACCGCTTGATCGAGAGCGTCGAGCCCGCCGAGTACGAGCCGTCGGCCACCACGATCGTGTCACCCGGATTCGCCTTGTCCAGCGCGGACTGCAGCGCCGACAGCGAGGTTACGCGGATCTGCGCCGCCGACGCGGAGGGTCCGGGCACGACGACGAGCGCGGCCACGATCAGGGGAATCAAGAACAGACGCATCCGCCATACCTCTCAGTGAGTACAAGCGCGGCGGATGATCATCACGCTACTGAGTGGCAGGCGGAACCGTCAACGGACGTTCCCGGTGATCAGGACTCCGGTTCGTCCTTCTTTTCGGCCTTCTCGGCTTCGAGCTCGGCCGACAACGAGCGCCAAGCCGTCTCGGCGGCCTTCTGCTCGGCTTCCTTCTTCGTCGACCCGTTGCCGTTGCCCAGCGGGCGGCCGGCGACGAGGACGGTGGCCGTGAACTCCTTGCGGTGGTCCGGACCGGTGTCCTCGACGCGGTACTCGGGCACGCCGAGACCGGCCGACGCCGTCAGCTCCTGCAGGCTGGTCTTCCAATCGAGACCGGCACCGCGCAGCGGAGCTTCGGCGAGCAGGCCGTCGAAGAGGTGGTGCACGAGCTTGCGGGCGATCTCGATGCCGTGCGCGAGGTAGACGGCCCCGATGACGGCTTCCAGGCCGTCCGCGAGGATGCTCGCCTTGTCCCGGCCGCCGGTGAGCTCTTCGCCCTTGCCCAGCAGCAGGTGCGCCCCGAGCCCGCCCGCGCCGAGCCCGCGCGCGACCCGGGCCAGCGCGTGCATGTTGACGACGCTGGCGCGGAGCTTCGCGAGCTGACCCTCGGGCAGGTCGGGATGCGTGTTGTACAGGTGATCGGTGACGACCAGGCCGAGCACGGCGTCACCGAGGAACTCCAGCCGCTCGTTCGGCGGCAGGCCACCGTTTTCGTACGCGTACGAACGGTGGGTCAGCGACAGCTCGAGCAGCTCGGGGTCGAGTGTGACCCCGAGCGCTTCGAGCAACGGCGCCGGATCGGCTGGTGGTCCCCCGGGCGTCTTGCCCCCCATGTCGGCTACCCGATCAGGCGGGCTCGACGACCTGGCGGCCGTTGTGCTGGCCGCACGACGGGCACGCGATGTGCTGGAGCTTCGGCTGCTTGCAGGCGCGGTTGGAGCAGGGCACCAGCTGCACCGGAGCCGCCTTCCACTGGCTGCGGCGGGAGCGCGTGTTGGATCGCGACATCTTCCGCTTCGGGACGGCCACGAGTAGATCTCCTTAAGACGGTCTGCTCGCGGTGCGAGCGAACTTCCTCCGCAACGAGCTGGGGCGCTCGTCAGGCTTGCTCGGCGGGACCCGGCGCAGGCTTCTCGCCCGCATTCTCGTCGAAGCGCTCGACCAGTGCGGCCCACCGAGGGTCTATCTTCTCATGCCCGTGTCCGGGCTCGAGATCGGCCCACTTGACGCCGCAGTCGATGCACAGCCCGGCGCAGTCTTCGGTGCACAGCGGCGCCAGCGGCAGGGCGAGCACGATGGCGTCGCGCACGGTGGGCTCGAGGTCGATGCGGTCGTCGACCAGCCGGGGGATCTCGTCCTCGTCGGTGGTCTCCTCGGTGACCGAGCCCGGGTAGGCGAACAGCTCCTGGACCTCGACCTCGACCTCTTCGGTCAGCGGGTCGAGGCAGCGCGCGCAGGCGCCCTTCGCGGTCGCCGTCGCGGTGCCGCTGACCAGGACGCCCTCGACGACGGACTCGAGCAGCAGGTCGAGCTTGAGCTCGGAGCCGGCGTCGATGGTGATGACATCGGGGACGCCGAGTGGCGTCTCCACCGGCACGCTGCGCGTGATCGCGCGGCTGAGGCCGGCGTGACGGCCGAGCTCACGGGTGTCGATCACCCAGGGGCTGCGGTCGTCGAGCTGGGGGGTTTTGTTCTCGGACATCCAGTCCAGGGTACGCACCGGGTGCCGGCCCTTTCGAGCTGGCCACCCGCGCGGGCCGGACGAATGCCGGAAGCGCAGCCCCCGCCCTTCCCTGGGGCCGGCCCCGCCTCCAGCGTATCGGGGGCGGCCGACGGAAAGCCGGGAAAACCGCAGCTCGGACCGGGTTGTCCCCATCACGACCGGGCTGTGGGCAACTCGGCTCGAGGTCAGGACCACGGGGCCACTGAGAGGCTCGTCACACCTGGTAGTCGTACAGCGTCGGGCGGCCGCCCGAGTTCGGCAGGTTCGCCGGGGAACGCAGGTGGTTGCGACCGGAGTCGACCGTTCGCAGCGTCGTCGCCAGCAGCTCCGAGAACTCCGCCAGCTTTCCGTCCACGTACGCGTCGCAGTCCGCGCGCTGGCGGTCGGCCTCCGCGTGGGCCTCGTCGACGATCCGCGCCGACTCCGCGTGCGCCGCCTGGACGACCTCCGTCTGCGCGACCAGCCGGGACTGCTCAAGACGGCCGTCCTCGATGGCGCGGTCGTAGGCGTCGCGGCCGGCCTGGATCATGCGCTCGGACTCGGCGCGGGACCGGTCGGTGAGGTTCTGGTACTCGGCCTGGCCCGCCGCGACCGTGCGGTCGGCCTGGTCGTGCGCGTCGGCGAGCATCTGCTCGGCCCGGGCGCGCGCGTCGGCCATGATGCGCTCGGCCTCGTCGGTGGCGTCGGCGATCGCGCGCTCGGCTTCGGCGTTCGCGCCGGCGACCGTCTCCCCCGCCTCCTTGCGGGCGGCGTGGATCAGGTCGTCACGCTTGTCGAGCACGTCCTGCGCGTCGTCGACCTCCGCCGGAAACGCGTCGCGGACGTCGTCCAGGAGCTCGAGCACGTCGCCGCGGGGCACCACGCAGCTGGACGTCATCGGAACGCCGCGCGCCTCCTCGACGATGGTGACGAGCTCGTCGAGCGCCTCGAAAACCCGGTACACGGCAACTCCAATCCCCTGTCGCTGAGATCAGTCTGCCCGTTTTCCCCGCGGAACCGGTGAACGCCACCGGCACCGGGCGTGTCCCCCTGGACCACGCCCGGTGCCGGACCCCCTTATGGCAGCACGAAGGCCGGATCGGTGATCACCTTCGTGAGCTGTTCTTCGGTCAGCGGATAGCCGAGGCCGCCGGTCACGATCACCGTCGAGCCGTCGGGGTGGTAGAGGAACCCGGTGATGCCGTCACGCACGGGAGTGCCGTTTTCGTCCAGGTAGACGAGTTCGGAGAGCACGAGGACGCCGCCGTCGGGTTGCGGGAGCCGGACACAGCGCGCCTCCGAGCCGGACGCGGTGCAGAGCCGGTCGGCCGGCACGACCTGGTGCGCGGCCCGCGCCCCGCGCACGGTCAGCTGGAAGTTCCCGGGCCGTCCGCTCGAGTCGACGAACTCGGCCGTCACGCTCATCCGCTCCGGCCCGATGCTGTCGGCCGACGACCGGCCCAAGGTCAGGTCGTGGACGCCGGGCAGCGCCCGCGTGACGGCATCGGCGAGCACCAGCCGGATCCGGGACTGCTCGGCGAGCGACGGCGGCACCGGTGCCGCCGCGGGTACCACCGGTGCCGGCGACGGAACCAGGAACGCCGCGGCCACGACCGCGACGGTCGCGACGACCACCGCGGCGGATCGCCGCCGGACCTGCCTCGCCGCGCGGTCGGCGACCTCGTCCGGGTCGAACCCGAGCGGCGGCTCGGCGAGCTCCACGTCCCGCAGGCGGGTCTCGAGATCGGTCATCACGCGCTCCTCTCCGCGCTGTGCTCGAGGACGTCCCGAAGGGTCTCGAGCCCGCGCGCGGCCTGGCTCCGGACGGTTCCTTCCGAGCAGCGCAGCACTTCCGCGACCTCCGCGGCCGGCAGGCCGGCGCAGTAGCGGAGCACGACGGCGGCGCGCTGCTTGGGGGGCACTTCGGCGAGGGCGTGCAGGAGCGAGCCGGAGATCCCGGCGTCGACCTCGGGCGAGGGCCGGTCCGGCACGACACCGTCACGGCGTTCGCGATGGCGCCACGGCCGTCGCCGCTCGTCGAGCCAGCAGCGCAGCAGGACCTGCCGGGCGTAGTTGTCGACGGGCCCGCGCCGGGTGATCTTCGGCCAGACCCGGTAGAGCTTGACCAGGGCGTTCTGCACCAGGTCCTCGGCGAGGTGCCAGTCGCCGCAGAGCAGGTACGCCGTGCGTCTCAGCGCCAGCGCCCGTGCCCGGGCGAACTCCCGGAAGTCCGCGTCGTCCCCAGCGCGCATCGCGCCTCCCTCGTCGTCGTCCCGGTGTACCTCACGGACGAGGGGGCGCGGCGCGTTGCACGGAACTCAGGAATTCAGGTCGATCCGCTTGAAGGTGACGTAGTGGTCGGGTGTGTAGGCCAGCTCGCCCGCCTTGCCGGAGATCACGCGGTCGTTCGTGCCGACGTTGAACAGCTTGTAGTAGCCGGACGCGCAGGCCGGGAGCACGCCTTCGCGGTTCTCGTACGTCGTGCTGCTGGTCCCGCCGCCGCGGACGTTGTCCACCACCGTGCGAGCCGCCGCCGAAAGCTGGGAGTAGCCGATCTTCGTGAGGCCGGACAGGTCGCCGCAGGCGTGCGTCGTGCCGCCGCCGCTGATGTCGATGACCTTGAAGGTGGCGTAGTGGTCACCGGTGTAGAAGTACTCGCCGCCGCTGCCGGTCACGATGCGGCGCGTGCCGCGGTTGCTCGAGCCGGGTGTCGGGACTGTGTACTCGTGGTAGTAGCCCGACGCGCAGGACGGGAGGATGCCTTCCCGGTTGTCGAAGACGACGCCGTCGTTCTGCGGGTACGGGAAGGGGCCCCCCTTCTGGATCAGGTTGTACGTCGTCGTCGCCTCGGCGGGCAGGGCCGGGAGCGTCGTGTGGGAGAACCCGGACAGGTTGCCGCACGCGTTCTGCGCGGCCGTCGTGTTCGTCACCGCTTCGGCGGCGGTGACCCCCGTGAACAGCGTGGCCAGGAGCGCGAAGAGGACCGCGACCAGGCGTGATCGATAGTTGGTCATTTTCGGACCGTAACCCGACCGGATGATCGTCAGAAGAAAAGAACGTGAACTGGGGCGGCACCGGCCGCAAGTCCCGACGAACGTAGGGGGCCGATCAGCGCCCGAGCTTCGGGAACTTCTCCGAGAGGCGCTCGTAGACCACCGGCGGGACCAGGTTCTCGACGTCGCCGCCGAGGGCCGCGACCTCCTTCACCAGCGAGCTCGACACGAACCCGTACACCGGGTTGTTCGCCATCAGCAGCGTCTCGACGCCGGTGAGCTCGCGGTTCATCTGCGCCATCTGCAGCTCGTAGTCGAAGTCGCTGACCGAGCGCAGGCCCTTGGCGATCGCCACGATGTCGTTCTCGCGGCAGTAGTCGACCAGCAGGCCTTCCCACGAGTCGATCCGCACGTTCGGCAGCTTCGAGGTGATCTCGCGCAGCATGTCCAGGCGCTCTTCGAGCTCGAAGAGGCCCTTCTTGCTCTTGTTCACCCCCACCGCGACGACGACCTCGTCGAACAGCTGGGCCGCCCGCTCGACGATGTCCAGGTGCCCGTTGGTGGCCGGATCGTAGGAACCGGGACAGACCGCACGCCGCATGGCGCGGACGCTACCGTGCCGCAGGTCGCGGCGCCCGCTCTGCCGCGCGTGGCCCACGTCACGAAGTGCCGTAGTCCGCCCAGAAGACCGCCGTGTCGCCGTACTTCTTCGCGCGCGAGGGCTCGAAGCCAGCCGGCCAGTCCGGCTCGCCGTCGCGGGCCGCGCGTTCGACCACGACCAGCGCGCTCTCCCCCAGCCAGCCGCCCGTCGCCAGCGACGCCAGCACCTTGCCGAGCGCGGCCGCGTCCACGGCGTAGGGCGGGTCGGCCAGCACCAGGTCGTACGGCCGGGGCGCGGGCGCCGCGACCACCGCCTCGACCTGGCCGGCGCGGACCGTGCCGCCCAGGCCCACCGCCGCGACGTTGCCGCGCAGGACGTCCACCGCGCGCCGGTCGGCCTCGACGAACAGCGCGTCCGCCGCACCGCGGGAAAGCGCTTCGAGACCGAGGGCGCCGGAACCGGCGTAGAGGTCGAGGACGTGGGCGCCGTCCAGCTCGCCCGCCGTCTCCAGGGCGTTGAACAGGGCCTCTCGCACGCGCTCCGACGTCGGCCGGGTGCCCTTCGGGGGCACCTTCAGCCGCCGCCCGCCCGCCGTCCCGGCCACGATCCTGGTCACCCCCCGATTGTGCGGGGATGACACGAAGCACTGAAGGCCGGGACATGGATGAACCCGCCGCACTCAACGCGTAGAGTCGTTCTTCGCCCTCGGAGGCGATCCAGAGCTGTCAAGGAGCCATGCGTGTCGGAACCTCGGGTCAGACGGGCCGAGATCGCCATCGAACAAGCCCACGTCGATCGCGTGTACACCCGTCTGGACGAACTGCGTGCCCAAGCCGAGGCGATGCGGACCAAGGGCTACGAAATCGGCCAGGGCGCGCAGCGCGAGGCGATCTTCGAGCAAGCGTCGATGCTGTTCGAGCGCGACATGATGGTGTACCACGCCAACCAGACGCTCCAGACGCTCGACGCCGAGTACGAGGGGCTCGTCTTCGGCCGGCTCGACCACCTCGAGGACGCCGAACGCACCTACGTCGGCCGGCTCGGCATCCGCGACGCCGAGTTCGACAACCTCGTGACGGACTGGCGAGCGCCGGCCGCGGCCGCGTTCTACCAGGCCACGGCCGAGGAACCGATGGACGTCGTGCGGCGGCGCGTGATCCGCTGCTCCGGCCAGAACGTCCTCGACGTCGACGACGACGTGCTGATCGCCGACGCCGTGCCCGAGGACATGCAGATCGTCGGCGAAGGCGCGCTGATGGCCGCGCTGGGGCGGTCGCGCGGCGAGAAGATGCGCGACATCGTCGCGACCATCCAGAAGGAGCAGGACGAGGTCATCCGGGCGCCGTGGCGCGGCGTCACCGAGATCACCGGCGGCCCGGGCACCGGCAAGACCGCGGTCGCGCTGCACCGCGCGGCCTACCTGCTGTACCGCTACCGCCGTCAGCTGGGCGGGGCCGGCGTGCTCGTGATCGGGCCGTCCGGCGTGTTCACCAGCTACATCTCGCGCGTCCTCCCCTCGATGGGGGAGACGAACGTCGAACTGCGCGCGCTCGGCGAGGTCCTCGACGGCCTGGAGGCGACGCGGCAGGACGCGGCGCCGCTGGCCGCGATCAAGGGGTCGCTGCGGATGCGGAAGATCCTGCTGCGGGCGCTGCGGGACACCCCGCCGGAGGCGCCGGAGGAGATGCGGATCGTCTACCGCGGCGAAGTCCTGAAGCTGAACGCGCGGGAGCTCGAGAAGGTCCGCCGCAAGGCCCACACCCAGGGCGCGCCGCCGAACCGGTCGCGGATCCGGGCGGCCGACATGCTGCTCGACGCGCTCGCGACGAAGGCCGAGGGATACGCGAAGGCCGACGGCAAGCCGTTCGACCGGGCGGAGCTGATCACCGACCTGGGTGAACGGATCGACTTCCACCGGTTCCTGGTGGTGTGGTGGCCGGTGCTGTACCCGGCGCAGATCCTGAAGTGGCTGGGCGAGGAGAAGCGGCTCGCCTCGGTGTCGAAGGGCGTCTTGAACCGGCAGGAGATCTCGCTGCTGGCGGCGGACTTCGCGGACCGGTCGCGGGGCTGGTCGATCGCGGACGTCGCGCTGCTCGACGAGCTGCGCGTGCTGATCGGGCCGCCGCCGAAGCGCAAGCGCCGTCAGGTGATCGAGGTGGAGCCGCAGCGGTCCGGCGGCTCCCCGACCCGCCCGGAGCACTACGACGAGTACTCGCACGTGGTCGTCGACGAGTCGCAGGACCTCTCGCCGATGCAGTGGCGGATGGTCGGCCGGCGCGGCAAGTACGCGAGCTGGACGGTCGTCGGCGACCCGGTGCAGAGCTCGTGGCCGGACCCGGCGGAGGCGGCCCAGGCACGCGACCAGGCGTTCGGGGTGAAGACCGCGCGGCGGCGGTTCACGCTGCGGACGAACTACCGGAACTCGGCGGAGATCTTCGACCTCGCGGCGAAGGTGGTAGCCGGGCACGCGGAGTCGGGCGAGCTGCCGGTGGCCGTGCGCAAGACGGGCGTGGAGCCGGAGGTCCGCCCGGTGGAGGCGGCGGGCCTGGCGTCCGCGACGCAGGCGGCGGTGAAGGAGCTGCTGGGCGAGGTCGAGGGCACAGTCGGCGTCATCACGGCGATGGACCGGGTGCCGGAGGTCACGGGCTGGGTGTCGGGGCAGGCGGACGAGCGGCTGAAGGTCGTCGGCAGCCTGGATTCGAAGGGCCTGGAGTACGACGCGGTGGTGCTCGTGGAGCCGAACGACCTGATCACCGAGTCGACGACGGGGCGGCGGGTGCTGTACGTGGCGCTGACCCGGGCGACGCAGCAGCTGATCGTGCTGGCCTCGAACCCGGACTGGATCCCGGCCGGCTGACCCGGGGAAAGCGCCCCAATGTGGCCTTCGGTGCGCTCAACGCACCGAAGGGCCCCTTGGGTGCGGTGAACGCAACCAAGGCCACATTGGGGCGCTGGTGCCGACCCGGGGCGGACACGCTGAAGGGCCCCTTCGAGGGGCGGGAGGCAGGGTTCCCGTGCCCTTGAAGGGGCCCTTCAGACCCCCGGTGATGAAACGTCTCGTGGGACGAAGCTCGCCCGAGGGCATGTCTAGTGGACAAAAGTTGTTCGGTGTCCGCGCGCCGGCACCGAACAACAACGCCGGACAACTCGTTATGGGCAGGGCGGGGCGTAGTCGATGCCGGGGAGGTTCGCCGACCACTCCGCCGGCGTGATCCGGGGCGCCGCGACCACGCAGATCCTCGCCGCCGCCCGGCCGGGGTCGGTCTCGGCGAACCGGACCGTGCCGTCCGCGACGGTTCCCACCAGCGTATGGCCGTCCGGGGCGTACTGCACGGCGTAGACCCGGTCGCCCTCCTCGGGCAGCACCGCGGACGGCTCGCGCCGGGCGACGTCCCACAGCCGGACCGTGCGGTCGTAGCTGCCGGAGGCCAGCACGCGGCCGTCGCCGCTGAAGGACACCGACATGACGATGTCGGTGTGCCCGGCGAGGACCGCCGAGCCGTGCGCGGCGGCGGGGTCGGTGACGTCCCACAGGCGGATCACGCGGTCGGCGCCGGCGGTCGCCAGTGTCCGGCCGTCGGGGCTGAACGCGACCGAGAAGATCGTGTCCGTGTGCCCTTCGAGCTTCGAAAGCGGCCGCGGGGACCGGGGCGCCGACACGTCCCACAGCCGCGCGGTGTGGTCCCAGCCCGCGCTGGCCAGCGTCCTGCCGTCCGGGCTGAAGGCGAGCGTGTGGACGTCGTCGTCGTGGCCTTCGAGCTTCGCGATCTCGACCGGGTGCAGGCGGTCGGCGAGGTCCCAGAGCCGGGCCGTGTGACCGTCGCCCGCGGTGGCGAGCAGCTTGCCGTCGGGGCTGAACGCGACCGCGTCGATGTCGTCGTGCGGCCGCGAGAACACCACCGGCGGCCCGGGGTGCACGGGGTCGGTGATGTCCCGCAGCGACATCGTGTGGTCCCAGCTGCCGGTGGCCAGCGTCCGGCCGTCCGGGCTGATCGCGACGCCGCAGACCGCGTCGCCGAAGCCGCCGACGGTGGCGACGGTCCGGGGCGCGGCCGGGTCGGCGAGGTCGTGCAGCCGCACCGCCTTGTCGTAGCCGCCGGTGGCGAGCACCCCGCGGCCGAACGCGGCGCGGCACGCCTGCGCCGTGTGGGCGGGAATCGCCGGACCGGGCAGGTCCCAGAGCCGGGCGGTCTGGTCGTCGCTGGCCGTGGCGAGGGTGCGGCCGTCGCGGGTGAACACCGCGGAGCCGATCGCGCCGGTGTGCCCGGGCAGGGACGCCAGCTCGCGCGGCTGCCGCGGGTCGGCGACGTCCCACATCCGCGCCGTGCGGTCGAAGCCGGTCGTGGCCAGCGTGTGGCCGTCCGGGCTGAACGCGACCGACCGCACGATCGCCTTGTGCGCGCCGAGCGAGGACAGCTGTACCGGCGCGGCCGGATCGGTGACGTCCCACAGCCGCGCGGTCTGATCCTGGCTCGCCGTGGCGAGGGTGCGCCCGTCGAGGCTGAACGCGACCGAATGCACGACGTCGGTGTGCCCGGTCGCGACGCCGAGCTGACGTCGCGAGGCGACGTCCCAGACGCGCGCGGTCTTGTCGGCCGACGCGGACGCGAGCAGCCGGCCATCGCGGCTGAAGGCGAGGTTGTTGACGTACGACGTGTGCCCGGTCAGCTCCCCCGCCGGCCGCGGGTGGGCCGGGTCGGTGGTGTCGTACAGCCGGAGCGTGCCGGCGACGTCGCCGGTCGCCAGCAGCCGACCCACCGGGCTGAACGCGACCGCGTAGGACTTTCCTTCGTGCTGCTCGACGACGATCCCGGGACCCGGCCGGGCCGGGTCGCCGACGTCCCAGATTCGGACGGTGCCGTCGAAACCGGCGGTGGCGACGGTCCGGCCGTCGGCGCTGAAGGCGACGTTGTTGACGTTGCCGGTGTGCCCGGTGAGGACGCCGAGTGGCACCGGGTGGTGGCGGTCGTGGACGTCCCACAGCCGCGCCGTGCCGTCCCAGCTGGCGGTGGCGAGAACCTGGCCGTCGGGGCGGAGGGCGACGGTGTTGACCCGGCCGGTGTGCCCGGTGACGCGGGTCGAATACGGCGTCGCGAACATGCCGAGCACGCTGCTGCGCGCGTCGGCGCTCGGGTCGAGCCGGTACGCGGCGAGCGCGAGCTGCGCGGCCAGCGCGGGGTTGGTCGCGCGCATGGCCAGCGCCTGGCCGGCGACCTTCTGGGCGAGCGCGCTGTTGCGCTGGTCGGTGGCCGTGCTCTCGGCGCGCACGGCGTACGCGGTGGCCGCGACGGCGACGACCAGCAGCACGGCGAGCAGCGCGACGAGCTGCCGCAGCCGCCGCGTGCGACGCCGGTCGCGCTCCTGCTCGGCGTGCTCGACGGCGAGGCTCGCGTCGAGGAACCGTCGTTCCCGCTGGGAAAGCGCGGTGTCCTGGCGCGCGGCCCACTCCCGCGCGATGGCCAGCCGGGTGCCGCGGTAGAGCCAGCCGGGGTCCTCCTCGACCGACTCCCAGGCGTCGGTCGCCTCGGTGAGCTGCCGGTGCACACGCAGGCCTTCGCGGTCCTCGGTGAGCCACTCGCGCAGCCGCGGCCAGCCGCGGATGAGGGCTTCGTGGGTGATCTCGATGCCGGTGTCGTCGAGGGTGACCAGGCGCGCCGCGGCCAGCTCGCCGAGCACGACGGCGGTGTCCTCGTCTTCGGTGTCGAGCTCGGCCCGGCTGATCCGGCGTTTGGTGTCTTCGGTGCCTTCGCCGAGCGCGGTCATCCGGAGGAAGATCTGCCGGGCCAGCCGCTGCTGACGCGCCGAGAGCGTCGCGAAGGTGCCTTCCGACGTCTGCGCGACCGACCGCTCGATGCCGCCGCCTGCCTCGTACCCGGCCAGCGTGAGCGTGGTGCCGCGCCGGCGCCGCCACGTTTCGAGCAACGCGTGCGAGAGCAGCGGCAGCACGCCGGGCCGGCCGGTGGCGTCCGCGACGAGCCGCGAGACCAGGGCGTTCTCGACGCGGTACCCGGCGTCGACCGCGGGCCGCGAGATCGCCTGCCGGAGCTCCTCGGTGGTCATCGGGCCGACGAGGACCTGCGCGTCCTGCATGGCTTCGGCGAGGTCCGCGTGCCGCGCGCAGTGGGTGTAGAAGTCGGTGCGGATGCCGAGGACGACCCGGGTGCGGCTGCCGGGTTCGGTGGTGGCGGTGACGAGCGCGCCGAGGAACCGCGTGCGCTCCTCGTCGTCCTGGCAGAGCGTGAAGACCTCTTCGAACTGGTCCACGACCACCACGACGTCCGTGTCCTCGGCTTCGGCCAGCTGCCGGGCCGCCAGCCCGAGGTTGCGCGGGTGCGCGGCGAAGTCGTCGAGCAGCGCGCCGGGCGCGAGGCCGAGCGCGGCCGCGAACTTCACGGCGCACTCCTGCAGCGGCCGGGCGCCCGGGGTGAGCAGCACCACCGGGTCCTTCACCGACGGCAGCAGGCCGGCGCGCAGCAATGAGGACTTCCCCGAACCGGACGCGCCGAGGACGGCGAGAAAACGCTGTCTCGAAAGCCGGCCGACGAGCTTTTCGACCAAGCGTTCCCGGCCGAAGAATCGGCTCGCGTCGGCGGGCCCGAATGCGCTCAGGCCGACATACGGCGGCTTTTCCCCGGTTTCCGGCTCGGGTGGTGAATCGTCACCGTCGCGGCGTGAGCCGTCGGCCACGGCGTGCCAGCGCTCTTCCCATTCGCCGGGAACCCCGCCGCAGGCCCGGACGTAGGCCAGAGTCACGGCCAGGCTGGGGAGTTTGCGTCCGCCGGCGGCCTCGGAAAGCGTCCCGGCCGAGTAGTGCGCGCGCCGGCCGAGCTCGCGGTACGTCGGATTCCCAGCACTCTCCCTCAAACGCCGGAGATCGGCCGCGAATTCGATCAGCGGATCGTCTCCGGGATCCAAGGGTCGTTCCGGACGCGGCACCCGTCCTCCCTTTTGTCCGCCGGTTTGTCCCCAACCGTATCGGGTGCCGCGCCGCGTCAGGGTTCGTTCGGCGAAACCAGCCGCCGGTGGACGGCTTCGGCGTCGACGCCCAGCTCCGCGAGCAAGTCGGCGGCCGGATCGGGCGGGGTCACCTTCAGCAGCGCCCGCAGCAGTTCGGCCGGTTCCCGCGGCCTTCCGCGGATGGCTTCGTTGACGACCGCGCGGGCGGTCGACGTCAATGCGCCCGGCGACAACCGGCCGCGCTTCACCGGAACCTCGGCCGGCCGTAGTCCTTCCACCTCGATGCCGAGCGCCGCCAAGGCCGCGCGATCGAGGCGATCGAGGGCCGCGCGGGCCTCGTCGACAGTCTTGCCGAGGGCCCGGGCGCTGTCCGGGTCGTGGAGCAGGCCGAGCAGCAGGTGCTCGGTACCGAGGCGCCGGTCGCCGCGGCGGCGGGACTCCTCCAGGGCCGCCGTCACCACGACGGCGAACGGGCTCTTGGCGATCAGCCGGTCGAGCACCACGGCCTCACTTCCCGTACTTCGCGTGCACGGACTGGCGGGCGACGCCGAGGGCGTCCCCGATCTGCTCCCACGACCAGCCGCGCTCCCTCGCGTGCGCGACGGCGGCCGCCTCGACCTGCTCGGCGAGCCGGTGCAGCGCGCCGACCGCCCGCAGCGCGACCGCGGGGTCGGTTTCCGAGATCCGCCCCGAAAGCTCTTCCGCTTCCATGGTCCGTCAGTTTAGCCTGACATCTCATCCGTCAGTTCAAACTGACACCTGGGAGGAAGTCATGGATGTCGCGGTGATCGGTGCGGGCCCGGTGGGCCTCATGCTGGCGGCGGAGCTGCGGCTCGGCGGGGCCGAGGTGGTGGTGCTCGACCGCCGGGCCACGCCGGACGAGCGGCCGCGGGCGAACGGGCTCGGCGGCCGGATCGTCGAGCAGCTCGACCACCGGGGCCTGCTGGAGGTGTTCCGGGCCGAGGCGGGCTTCGCCGGGCCGTTCCCCGGGTTCCCGTTCGGGCCGGTGCCGTTGACCTTCACCGGACTGGACTCGCCGATGCGCGGGCTCATGCTGCAGCAGCCGCGGATGGAAGCCCTGCTGGCCGCCCGCGCGACCGAGCTCGGCGCGGAGATCCGGCGGGGTCACGAGCTGGTCGACCTCGACACCGTCCGCGGCCCGGACGGCTCCTATCGCCTGGCGGCGAAGTACGTCGCCGGCTGCGACGGCGCGCACAGCCGCGTCCGCGAGCTGGCCGGGATCGGGTTCCCCGGCACCACCGACGACGAGCTGATGCGCCTCGGGCACTTCCGGGCCGACGCCGGCCTGTTCACGACGGTGCCGGGCCTGGTGCGGGGCTG
The DNA here is from genome assembly GCF_040682155.1 of Amycolatopsis sp. NPDC051371. Lineage (NCBI taxonomy): Bacteria > Bacillati > Actinomycetota > Actinomycetes > Pseudonocardiales > Pseudonocardiaceae > Amycolatopsis > Amycolatopsis sp. NPDC051371. Next base: position 43,241 of record NZ_JBFBAG010000018.1, on the reverse strand, counting down.
GAACCGCCGGCCCGGCGGCCGGGTGCTGGTGACCTCGCTGACGCCGGGCGTCGTGATCGCCGGCGTCCGGGAGGTGACTGAGGTGTCATCGGAGCCGGCCGGCGAGCCGACGCTCGGCGAGTTCCGCGACGCCGTGCGGCGCGTGCTCGGGACCGACCTGCCGCTGGACGAGCCGCTGTGGCTGTCCCGGACGGTCAGCTCGGCCCGGCTCGCCGAGCACTACCGCGCCGGGCGGGTGCTGCTGGCGGGCGACGCGGCGCACGTCTTCCCGGCCGGCGGCTCGTCGCTCAACGTCGGGCTGCTGGACGCGGTCAACCTCGGCTGGAAGCTCGCCGCCGTCGTGCGCGGTTCCGCGAACGAGGCCCTGCTCGACAGCTACCACGCGGAGCGGCACCCGGTCGCCGCGCGGACGTTGACGCACACCCGCGTCCAGGCCCTGCTCGACCGCCTGACCGGCGAGGACGGCGACGCGCTGCGGACACTCTTCGGCGAGCTGGCGGCGCTTCCGCAGGCGACGCGGCACCTGGCCGGGCTGCTGCGGGACGCCGACGAGCTGCCGTACGTCCCGGATCTGCCGCTGACCGTCGGCGGCCGCGCCACCCGCGTGGCCGAGGTCATGCGCGCGGCGCGTCCGGTGCTGTTCGACTTCACCGACCGCGCCGACCTGCGGGAAGCCGCCGGTCCGGACGTGAAGATCGTCACGGCGGACTGCCCGGAAGCCCCGGCCGAGGCGCTTTTCGTGCGCCCGGACGGCGTCGTGGCGTGGCAGGGCGGAGATCCGGCGGCGCTTCGGGAAGCAATGACGGCACCGGGGCGTTGACCCCGGTTGTGAGCTCACTGCCTGACGTGCCGCTGTCCGTGCTCGACCTGTCCCCCGTTTCCCAGGGGAACACCGTCGGCGAGACGCTGCGAAACACCTTGGACCTCGCCCGCGCCGCGGAACGGCTGGGCTACCACCGCTATTGGCTGGCCGAGCACCACAACATGCCCGGCATCGCCAGCTCGGCGACGGCCGTGCTGATCGGCCACGTCGCCGGCGCGACCGAGCGCATCCGCGTCGGCTCGGGCGGGATCATGCTGCCCAACCACGCGCCGCTGGTGGTCGCCGAGCAGTTCGGCACCCTGGAGGCGTTCCACCCGGGCCGCATCGACCTCGGCATCGGCCGCGCGCCGGGCACCGACCAGCGGACGGCGCTGGCGCTGCGCGGCCCGGGCGGGCTGTCGGCGGAGAACTTCCCGGAGCACCTGCAGGAGCTGATCGGCTACTTCACCCACTCCGAGGCGCGCGGCGTCAACGCGGTGGTGGCCGAGGGCAACCAGCCGCCGGTGTGGCTGCTGGGTTCGAGCGGCTTCAGCGCCCAGCTGGCCGGCCGCCTCGGCCTGCCGTTCTCCTTCGCGCACCACTTCGCCGCGGAGAACACGATCCCGGCGGTGCAGCTCTACCGGGAGAACTTCCAGCCCGGCGTGCTCGACGAGCCGTACGTGATGCTCGGGGTGTCCGTGGTCGCCGCGGAGACCGACGAGCGTGCCCAGTTCCTCGCCGCCCCGTCCGGCCTGACGTTCCTCAGCCTGCGCCGCGGCCGTCCGATCGCGCTGCCGACGCCGGAGGAGGCGGCCGAGTACCCGTACACGGAGATGGACCGCGCGTTCCTGGCCGAACGGTTCGGCTCGAGCATCATCGGCTCGCCGGAAACGGTCCACAAGGGACTCGAGCAGCTGCTGGCCGACACCGGCGCGAACGAGCTGATGATCACGACGATGGTCCACGGCCACGCGGACCGCGTCCGCTCCTACGAGCTCCTGGCCGGCCTCAAGTCCTGACGAGCGAGCTGAAGGGCACCTTCCTCCCACGAGACGCGACGAAGGTGCCCTTCGGCGTATCCAGTGCTACAAAGGTGCCCTTCGGCCCACTCCCGCATCCGGGACGGGATTTTCTTTTCCTTCTTTGACAACAAGATCCGGACCATTTGTCAGCGCCGGACAAGAAATGCGCGGTTACCAGCCCGTGACCGCGTGATCCCGCTCAAGTTCTTGTCTCCCAGCAGGGCCGTCGTTAGCGTACCGACCAGTAGGAAACGGCACGGTGTCCCCCGAGACCGTGAATGGCCGACAATGTTACCCCGTTCGGACCATTTCCCCTTGCTCGACTCGGGTGTATTCGACGTGCCGTCGGAACCGCTGGGGAGGCACACGAATGGCGGAACGGACGACGACGCCGTCGTTCCCCGGGGCCGCCGCGCTGCGGCAGACCGGACGGCTCTACGGGCTCGGCCTCGACGTCGTCCGGCTGACGTTCCGCCGCCCGTTCCAGGTGCGTGAGCTGATCCAGCAGTTCTGGTTCATCGCGAGCGTCTCGATCCTGCCGACGGCGCTGGTCTCCATCCCGTTCGGCGCGGTGATCGCGCTGCACATCGGGTCGCTGACCACGCAGATCGGCGCGCAGTCCTTCACCGGCGCGGCCAGTGTCCTCGCGATCATCCAGCAGGCCAGCCCGATCGTCACCGCGCTGCTCATCGCCGGGGCCGGCGGCAGCGCGATGTGCGCCGATCTGGGCTCGCGCACCATCCGCGAAGAGATCGACGCCATGGAGGTCCTCGGCGTCTCGCCCGTCCAGCGGCTGATCGTGCCGCGGGTGCTCGCCGCCATGGGTGTGGCGGTCTTCCTGAACGGCATGGTGAGCGTCGTTGGCGTGCTCGGCGGTTATTTCTTCAACGTGATCATGCAGCACGGGACGCCGGGGGCGTACCTGGCCAGCTTCTCGGCCCTGGCCCAGCTGCCCGACCTGTGGATCAGCGAGGTCAAGGCCATCATCTTCGGCTTCGTCGCCGGGGTGGTCGCCGCCTACCGCGGGCTGAACCCCAAGGGCGGCCCGAAGGGTGTCGGCGACGCCGTCAACCAGTCCGTGGTCATCACGTTCCTGCTGCTGTTCGTGCTGAACCTCGTGCTCACCACCGTCTACCTGCAACTCGTGCCGCCCAAGGGGAGCTGATCGTGACGACCACGGAAGTCCCCAAGTCCGCGCGCGTGCGCGAAGCCGTCGACCGGCGGTTCGGTTTCCTCGACACCCTCGGCGACCAGATCCTGTTCTTCCTCCGCGCGATCGCGTGGACGCCGCGGGCGCTGCGCCGCTACCTGCGCGAGGTCGTCCGCCTGCTGGCCGAGGTCAGCTTCGGCAGCGGCGCGCTCGCCGTCATCGGCGGCACGATCGGCGTGATGATCGGGATGACCGTCGCCACCGGCACGGTCGTCGGCCTGCAGGGCTACTCCGCGCTCAACCAGGTCGGGACGTCGGCGTTCGCCGGGTTCGTCTCCGCCTACTTCAACACCCGCGAGATCGCGCCGCTCGTGAGCGGGCTCGCGTTGTCCGCCACCGTCGGCTGCGGCTTCACCGCTCAGCTCGGCGCGATGCGGATCTCCGAGGAGATCGACGCCCTCGAGGTCATGGGCATCCCCAGCGTCCCGTACCTGGTGACGACGCGGGTGATCGCCGGCTTCCTCGCCGTCATCCCGCTCTACGCGATCGGCCTGCTGTCGAGCTACCTCGCTTCGCGGCAGGTCACCGTGTGGTTCTTCGGGCAGTCCGCGGGCACCTACGACCACTACTTCCTGCTGTTCCTCCCGCCCGGCGACGTCCTGTGGTCGTTCGGGAAGGTGCTCGTCTTCAGCGTCGTCGTGGTCCTGGCCCACTGCTACTACGGCTTCCGCGCGAGCGGCGGCCCGGCGGGCGTCGGCGTGGCGGTCGGCCGCGCGGTGCGCACGGCGATCGTCGCGATCAGCGTGCTCGACTTCTTCCTGTCCCTGGCGATCTGGGGCGCGACGACCACCGTGCAGGTGGCCGGATGAGACGGGAGACCCGCCGCAAGGCCGGGATCCGCACCGCCGGGGTGCTGTTCCTGGTGGTGATGGGCGTGCTCGTGACGCTCTCGATCAAGGTGTACGACAAGGACTTCGTCAGCACGGTCCCGGTAACGCTCAAGGCGAGCCGCATCGGCAACCAGCTCTCCCCCGGTGGTCAGGTCAAGGCCCGCGGCGTGCTCGTCGGCGAGATCCGCGAAGTCCGGGCTACCCCGCAGGGCGCCGAGATAGCGCTTGCCCTGGAGCCGGGCAAAGTGGACATGCTGCCGCGCAACGTTTCCGCGTTGCTCGTGCCGAAGACGCTGTTCGGCGAGCGGTACGTCCAGCTGTCCATCCCGGACACCGCACGGGCCCCGCACCTGAGCGCCGGCGACGTCATCGAGCAGGACCGGTCGGCCAACGCGATCGAGCTGGAACGGGTCTTCGACAACCTCCTGCCGCTGCTCAAAGCCGTCCAGCCGCAGAAGCTCGCGACGACGCTGACCGCGGTGTCCACAGCGCTGCAGGGCCGCGGCGAACAGCTCGGGCAGACGATCGGCACCGCGGCGGACTACCTGAAGGACTTCAACCCCGACCTGCCGGCGTTCACCAAGGACATCCGCGACCTGGCCACGGTTTCGCACCTCTACGGCGACATCGCCCCCGACCTGCTCGACGCGCTCACCTCCTCGGCCGTCACGCTGAGCACGGTCAAGGAAAAGCAGGCCGACCTCGCCGGGGTCTACCAGCAGGTGACGTCGTCGTCCCAGGAGGTCACGACCTTCCTGCAGAACAACCGCGACAACCTCATCGCCCTGGCCGCCGACAGCCGCGCACCGCTCGAAATCGCCGCGAAGTACTCCCCCAGCTTCGCCTGCACCATCAGTTCGCTGAGCGCCCTGAAGGGATCCATGGACAAGGTCCTCGGGGTCGAACGCAAGGAGCCGGGCCTGCACGCCGAAGTCTCGGTGACCGCCGACAGCGGCAAGTACCTGCCCGGCCGCGACGACCCGCGCTTCACCGGCGGCGGCGAGCCGCGCTGCTACCCCTCCGGCGTCGCCCCGACCACCGGCACCGCGGCCGCGACCCCCGGCAGCACCGGCCACCCGCTGCTCACCGGCGGCCAGGGCGACCTCGGCGTCGCGAACTCGCCGCAGGAGGAGCAGCTGCTGGCCACGCTGGTCGCGCCGTCGATCGGCGTCCCGGCCGCGCAGGTCCCGGAGTGGAGCAGCGTGCTCGTCGGGCCGCTCTACCGCGGCACGGAGGTGAAGCTCAAGTGAGGAACATCGCCTCCCCGCTCATCAAGAGCTTGATCTTCATCGTCATCACCGCACTGGCGACGACGCTGCTGGCCGTGTCCATCACGAACTCCGGCGTCGGCTCGACCGAGCGGTACACAGCGAAGTTCCTCGACGCCACCTCGCTCAACGCCGGTGACGACGTGCGCATCTCCGGCGTCCGGATCGGCCAGGTCGAGTCCCTCGACATCAGCGACCACAACCGGGCGCTGGTCGGGTTCTCCCTCGACCAGGGCCGCCGGCTGCCCGCCGACGTCCACGCGGTCATCAAGTACCGCAACATGGTGGGACAGCGCTACATCGCCCTCGAGCGCGGCACCACCGGCACCCGGGACCAGCTGCCCGTGGGCGGCGAGATCCCGCTCGACCGCACGACCCCCGCCCTGGACCTCACCGACCTGTTCAACGGCTTCAAGCCGTTGTTCCAGGCGCTGTCGCCGAACGACGTCAACGAGCTCTCCGGCGAGATCGTCCAGGTGCTGCAGGGCGAAGGCGGCACCGTCGAAAGCCTGCTGGCCCACACCGGTTCGCTGACCACCACCCTCGCCGGGCGCGACAAGGTGATCGGCGAGGTGATCGGCAACCTCAACTCGGTGCTCAAGACCGTCAACGGCAAGGGTGACGCGCTCGCGAACCTGGTGTCCACGCTGCGGCAGCTGGTGTCCGGCCTGGCCGGCGACCGCGCCGCGATCGGCGACGCGATCAGCGGGATCGGTGACCTGACGCAGTCCACCGCAGGCCTGTTCGAGCAGGCGCGCCCGCCGCTGAAGGAGAGCATCGCCGGGCTGCAGACGGTGGCCGGCACGCTCGCGCAGAACCAGTCCGAAGTGGACAGCTTCCTGACGAACCTCCCGGTCAAGTTCACCGAAATCGGTCGCGTCGCCTCGTACGGCACGTGGATGAACTTCTTCCTCTGCCGCGCCACCCTCCAGACCACACCCCCGCGCGGCGTGTACGTCCCGACGGCGAGGTGCGACTCGTGAAGTCCTTCAAGGAGCGCAACCCGATCGCCCTCGGCGTGGTCGGCAGCGTCGCGCTGGCCGCGCTGCTCACCGTCACGTTCAACTACGACAACCTGCCGATCGTCGGCGGTGGCACCACTTACGAGGCCGAGTTCTCCGAGGCCGCCGGCCTGCAGGCGGACGACGAGGTCCGGATCGCCGGCATCAAGGTCGGCGAGGTCCGCGACGTCGAGCTGGCCGACGACCACGTCCTCGTGTCCTTCCGGGTCAAGGACGCGTGGATCGGCGACCGCACGACCGCCGACATCAAGATCAAGACGTTGCTGGGCCGCAAGTTCCTCGCGCTGAACCCGACCGGCGACGGCGTGCAGGACCCGGACCAGGCGATCCCGCGCACCCGGACGGTCACGCCCTACGACGTCACCGACGCGTTCAACGGCCTGGCCGACACGGTCGGCGCGATCGACACCAAGCAGCTCGCGGACAGCTTCACCACGCTGTCCGACACCTTCCGCAACTCCCCCGAGCACGTCCGCAGCGCGCTCGACGGGCTGTCCCAGCTGTCCAAGACGGTCTCCAGCCGCGACGGTGAGATCGCCGAGCTGCTGGCCAACGCGCGGAAGCTGACCACGACGCTGGCGAACTCCAACGAGGACTTCGAGAAGCTGATCGACGACGGCAACCTGCTGCTGACCGAGCTGAACCGCCGCCGCGACGCGATCCACGACCTGCTCACCGGCTCGGCGCGGCTGGCCGACCAGCTCCGCGGCCTCGTCGCGGAGAACTCGGACCCGCTCAAGAAGGCGCTGCAGTCGCTGTCCCAGGTGACCGACCTGCTGCAGCGGCAGAACGACAACCTCACCCGGGGCCTGCAGCTGGCCGGGCCGTACTTCCGCGTGGTCACCAACACCACCGGCAACGGCCGCTGGATCGACACCTACCTCTGCGGCCTGCTGCCGGAGAACCACGACCCCTGCACCGCGCCGGGAGGCACCAAGTGAGCGCGCTGACCACGACCCGCGCCGGGGTCCTGACCACCCGGTTCGTCGCCGCCGCGATCCTGCTCGCGCTGGTCGTGACCGCCGCCCTGTGGTGGGTGTTCTCGGGTAGCGGCCAGCACCATGTCACGGCGTTCTTCTCCCGCGCGGTCGGCGTCTACTCCGGCTCCGACGTCCGCGTGCTCGGCGTCCGCATCGGCCAGGTCGACTCGGTCACCCCGCGCGGCGAGCAGGTGCAGGTGGACATGACCGTCGACGGCTCGGTCGGCATCGCCGAGGACACCACGGTGCTGGTGATCGCCCCCAGCGTCGTCGCCGACCGGTACGTCCAGTTCGCCAAGCCGGCCCGCGGCGGGCCGCGGCTGAAGAACGGCGCGTCCATCCCGGCGCAGCGGACCGCCACCCCGGTGGAGCTCGACCAGCTCTACGCCAGCCTCGACACGCTGTCGAAGGCACTCGGCCCGAACGGCGCCAACTCCCAGGGCGCGCTGTCGGACCTGCTCAAGACCGGCGCGCAGAACCTGCAGGGCAACGGGCAGGCGTTCAACGACAGCGTCCGCAACTTCGCCCAGCTCGCCCGGACGCTGGCCGGCAACTCGGGCGACCTGTTCGGCACCGTCGACGAGCTGCAGCGGTTCACGACCATGCTCGCCACCAACGACCAGCAGGTCAGCGGGGTCAACCAGCAGCTGTCGCAGATCTCCGGGACGCTGGCCGCCAACAGCGGCGAGCTGGCCCACGCCCTCGCCAGCCTCGGCCAGGCGCTCGGCGACGTCCAGGCGTTCATCCGCGACAACCGCGGCGCCATCAAGTCCAATGTGGACAACCTGGTGACGACGACGCACACGCTCGTCGAGCAGCGCCAGTCGCTGGCCGAGACGCTCGACGGGGTGCCGCTGGCGGTGTCGAACGTCCTCAACGCGATCGACCCGGCGACCGGGCGGCTGATGGGCCGCGACAACGTCCTCGAGTACTACCCGCCGATGCCGCTGCCGGCCACCGGCGACGTCTACACCAACGAGGGAGGTGGGCGATGAAGCGGATCCTCACGGCCGTGACCATCGGGTGCCTGGCCCTCGCGGGTTGCTCGGGCGGCGAGTTCAAGGGCGTCTACGACCTGCCGCTGCCCGGCGGCGCCGACCTCGGCGACCACCCGTTCGCGGTGACCGCGCAGTTCGCCGACGTCCTCGATCTCGTGCCGCAGGCCGCCGTCAAGGTCGGCGACGTCCCGGTCGGGCGGGTGCGGGAGATCCGGCTGGGTGGCGACGGGTGGACGGCCGAAGCGGTGCTGGACGTCAACGGCGACGTCGTGCTGCCGGCCGGGGCCGTCGCGCGGCTGCGCCAGTCCAGCCTCCTCGGCGAGAAGTTCGTCGAGCTCGCCGCGCCGGACGGCGAAGCGCCGAACGCGGGCGGTGCACGGCTGGCGAACGGCGCCACGATCACCCTGGACCGCACCAACCGCAACCCCGAGTTCGAAGAGATCTTCGGCGCCCTTTCGCTGCTGCTCAACGGCGGCGGGATCGGCCAGCTGCAGACCATCAACAAAGAGCTGTCGAAGGTGATGGACGGCAACGAGGCGCAGATCCGCTCGTTCCTGTCCGGGGTGAACACCCTGATGACGGACCTGGACGCGCACCGGTCGGACATCACCGAGGCACTCGACGGGCTCAACCGGCTGTCCTCGACGCTCGCGAACCGGCACGAACAGGTTTCCGGCGCGCTGACCGACCTGACGCCCGGCCTGCAGTCGCTCACCGACCAGCGCACCCAGCTGGTCTCGATGCTGCAGGCGCTGGACCGGCTGTCCACGGTGGCCACCGACGTCGTCGACCGCAGCCGCGACGACATGGTGGCCGACCTGCGAGCGCTCGCGCCGATCCTGGGCCAGCTCGCGGACGCCGGCGCCGACCTGCCGAAGTCGCTGCAGATGCTGCCGACGTTCCCGTTCCCCGACTCGGTGCTCCCGGCGATCAAGGGCGACTACGTCAACGCCTACGCGTCGATGATCCCGGCGCCCGGGGTGCCGCTGCCCGCGCCCGGCGAGGGCGTGCCGCCGGGCCTGCCGCCGCTCCCGATCCCCTCGGGAGGCCAGTGATGCTGACGCGCAGAGTGCGGGTCCAGGTCGTGCTGTTCATCGTGATCGCCCTGGCCACCACGGCGTTCGTGGGCGCGAACTACGCCGGGCTCGGCCGGCTGTTCGGGTCCGGGAGCTACTCGGTGAAGCTGGAGCTGGCCGAGGGCGGCGGCCTGTTCACCAACGGTGAGGTGACCTACCGCGGCGTCGCGGTCGGCCGCGTCGGCGAGCTGCGGCTCACCGTCACCGGGACCGAGGCCGACCTGCTGATCGACGACGGCGCCCCGCCCATCCCGGCGGACTCCCGCGCGGTGGTGGCGAACCGGTCGGCGGTCGGCGAGCAGTACGTCGACCTGCAGCCGCGCACGGCCGACGCGCCGTACCTCGGCGAAGGCTCGGTCATCCGGCGTGAGTCGACGACGTTGCCGCTGCCGGTGAACAGCCTGCTGACGGATCTGGACTCGTTCACCGCGTCGGTGCCGACGCAGGACCTGCGCACGGTGGTCGACGAGCTCGACGACGCCCTGCGCGGCGCCGGCCCGGACCTGCAGACGCTGATGGATTCGGCGACGACGTTCACGCACGAGGCGAGCGCCAACCTGCCGCAGACGTCGAAGCTGATCAACGACGGCGCGACGGTGCTGCGGACCCAGGTCGACTCGTCGTCGGAGTGGCGCTCGTTCAGCAGCAACGCTCGCGTCTTCGCCCAGCAGCTCGCCAAGTCCGACGGGGACCTGCGACGGCTGATCGCCACCGCGCCGCCGGCGGCGACGGAGCTTTCTTCGTTGCTGAAGGAGAACGACCCGGGGCTGCCGATCCTGCTGGCCAACCTGCTGACGACGGCCCGGGTGTTCGGCACCCGCACCGCGGCGGAGGAGTCATTGTTCGCCAACCTGCCGAAGGCGGTGGCGGGCGTGGGGTCGGCGCTGAACCCCCGCGGCGACGCGCTGCGGATGGCGCTGGTGCTGAACTTCGACAACCCGCCGCCGTGCGTCCAGGGCTACGAGGGGACGCCGCACCGGCCGAGCGACGACCTCTCGCCGTTGCCGCTGAACACGGACGCGGCGTGCACGCTGCCGTACGGGAACGAGAGCTCGGTGCGCGGCGTGCAGAACGCACCGCACCCGCCGGTGCCGGAACCGGTGCTGCCGGGCGGGCTGACCGCACTCGACGGGCAGGCGACGTCGATGAGCCTCGAGGAGATGCTGTGGCTGCGCTGAAGCATGGTGCCCTGGGGTTGGCGGCCGCGGCGGCGGTGTTCGCGGGCTGGTCGGGCTGGTCGTGGTACGCGGCTTCCCACGACGCGTCGCTGACGTACGGGGTGGCGCGCGACGAGGCGCTGTCGAGCGGGCGGACGCTGGTGGCGGAGCTGAGCAGCCTCGACTACCACGACGTGAACGGCGGCTTGGGCCGCTGGCTGTCGGCCTCGACGGGCCCGCTGCACGACCAGCTGGCCCGCACGGACTCGAAAACGAAGGAAACCCTCGCCGCGAACGCGACGGTGGCGACGGGCCGGGTCCTGGACGCGGCGCTGAGCGAACTGGACGAGCACGCGGGCACGGCGAAGATGCTGGCTTCGGTGGAGATCACGATGGCGAAGGAAGGAACGGCCCCGGCGGTGAAGCGCAACCGCTTCGCGGCGGCCCTCTCGCGGACGGCGGACGGGTGGAAGCTCAGCGCGCTGGATCAGCTGCCGGTGGGTGCCCGATGAACCGCGCGAAGGTGGTGGAGGTGCGGGACGGGGAGGCTCCGGCCGAGGTGGCGGAGGCCGAGGTCGGCTCGCCCGCCACCAGGGCTGAGGACGGCTCGGCCGCGGACCGGGCCGGGGATGGCTTGCCCCCGACCGGGCCCGAAAGCGGCTCACCCGCGAACCAGCCCGGCGCGGGTTCGCCCACGAACCAGCCCGAGAACGGCTCGTCCGCAATCGGGCCCGAAAGCGGCTCACCCGCGAACGAGCCCGGCGCCGACTCACCCACGGCCGGATCCGGCGCCGGCGAAGCCGGGGCCGACCGCGAAACCGACCGGGCTATCGAAACCGAGTCCGCCGAAGCCGCCGACAGCGAGCCCACCGAAGGCGAAGCCGAAGCCCCCGCCAAGCCCCGCCACGCCTGGCTCCGCCTCCCCGCCCTCCTCCTCGCCGCCGCCCTCGTCCTCACCGGCGCCGGTGTCTGGTTCACCCTCGAAGCCCACTCGGCGGCCGGCAACCCCGCCGCCGGCAACCTCGCGCTCACCGATGTCGGCGCCACCGCTGATGTCACCTCGGCCGTCACCCTCGCGATGAACCGGATCTTCTCCTATTCCTACGACAAGACCGACGTCACCGAAAAGGCCGCCGCCGCCGTGTTGCGGGGGTCCGCCAAGGATTCCTACGACAAGCTCTTCGCCCAAGTCCGGCAGAAGGCACCCGAGCAGAAACTCGTGCTCACTTCGCGCGTTTCCGCGATCGCCGTGCAAGAACTCCGGAATGGTCACGCCCGGTTACTCGTCTTTCTCGATCAATCAGCCGTACGGGCTGACAACAATGCGACCGACAGCGCCGCGGCACAGCTTTCCGTGACCGCGGAACGCACGGGTGACGGCTGGGTCGTCACCGAACTCGAACCCCGCTGAACGAGGTGCACTTCACCGTTTCCGGGAGCACCCGGAAGCGGTCGGGAAACGCAAAAGGAGGACAACCATGTCCGTGGCAACGCAGCTGAGGAGAATGGCCGTGCTCACGTCGGCGGCGGCCGTCGTACTGACCGGGGTCGCGGTGACCCCGGCCTCGGCCGACGTCATCCCGATCCCCGTGTCCTACAAGGTCACCGGCAGCACCACGGTGAAGAAGACCGGCAGCGCCATGAAGCTCGGCCCGGGCTCGCTCAAGGGCAACCTGCTGATCGACGACCAGACCGGCTCGGTCGGGCTCAGCGCGGACCTGGCGCTGCCGCCGTCCCAGGCCGACATCTCCCTGCTGTCGGGCATCTTCCGGATCAAGGCCAAGGTCAAGGTGACCCCGCTCGGCCCGGCCACCGGCACGATCGCCGACGGCACCCTGACCACCAAGGCCAAGGCCAACATGGAGATCTACGACATCTGGGCCGGCCCGATCATCCCGATCTTCCCGCTGCCGACCGTGCCGGGCAGCTGCAAGACGAAGACCCCGCTCGACCTGACGCTGTCCGCGCAGGACATCGACATCACCGCGCCGGCCATCACGGTGACCGGCACCTACACGATCCCCGAGTTCAACAACTGCTTCATCGCCGACATCGCGCTCGGCGCCCTCATTTCGGGGCCGGGCAACACCATTTCGCTCGACCTGGCCAGCGACGCCACCTGATGCGGCCACGGGTGGCGGGCCGCGCGGGCCCGCCACCCACCGGGCTTCAGCAAGCCGCGTTCGGGTCTTCCTTCAGCGCGAAGCTGTCGTTGTCCCCGGCCGAGACGGCGAACACCGGACCGCACCAAGGGAAGTACGTCTCACCGACGAGGTTCGAGCCCCAGGTCACCACCGAGCCGTCGGACTTGAGAGCGACGTTGTGGTTGAACCCGGCGTCGACGCTCACGACGTCCGACAGCGCTTCCGGCGGCACCTCGGTCTGGTGGAAGTTGTCGCGGCCCCAGGCGTAGACGCGGCCGTCCTTGAGCGCCAGGCTGTGGAAGAACCCGGCGGAAACCGCCGTGACACCCGAAGAAAGCCCGGCCGGCACCGTCGCCTGACCGTAGGTGTTGCTGCCCCAGGCCAGCACGCCACCACCCTTGAGCGCCAGGTTGTGGTCGCCGCCCGCGGAAATCGCGGTGACGCCCGACTGCGCGGCGGCCGGCACGTCGGTCCGGGTTCCCCAGCTCACCACCTGCCCGCCCTGCTTCAGCGCCAGGCTGTGCATGTTGGACGCCGAGATCGCGATGACACCACTGCTCACGGACGCGGGCAACGTGGTCTGGCCGTACCAGTTGTTGCCCCAGGCCAGGACCTTGCCGTTCTTGAGGGCCAGTTCGTGCCCCCAGCCCGACGCGATCTGGCTGACTCCGGACGTCGCCGCGGCCGGGATTTCGTTGGCGCCCCAGTTGTTCGCGCCCCACGCGAGGACCGCGCCGCCCTTGAGCGCCAGCGCGGTCGTGCTCCCCGCCGACACCGCGGTGACGCCGTCCAGCGCGCTCGGCGGCGGGATCGTGACGTCGTAGTCCGGCTTGCCCCAGGCGATCACGCCGCCGACGGTGGCCGCGGACGCCGGCTGCGCGAACACCGAGGCGGCCATCGCCGCCGTCACCGCGAATGCGGCGCCCTTCAGTGATACCCGTCCACAACGGGAAGTACCCGGCACGGTAGCCTCATTTCTCCGGTTTCGTTATCCGGGATTGCTTCGGCAAGATCACAAATGGTAGACCGTAGCGAACGGCGCTTCGTCGCGGCGGCCGTTCTTTGTCAAAATCCGCCAAATCCGGTCGCGGCTCTACGCCGTCGCGCACAAGAACCCACCGGGGCACCACCCGCGCCGCCCCGAAGTCTTGTTCCTTACTGAACTGGCGAGTAGCCTCGATTCCGGCAGATGGACCTCCACCTCGCACGCCGATGAAATCGCGACCCGCCGCCCGGGGCAAAAGGGGACGGTGAACGCGATGGGGGCTCACGGCGGCGAGCAATCGATCAGCCAAAGCCGAGACTGAACTGAATCAAAGGAGATGACAGGTATGTCCCGACTCAGCAGGCTGTCCGCCGGTTTCGCCACGACCGCGACCGCGATCGGCGCCATCGCGGTGCTCACCGCGGGCACCGCGGCCGCCGCCACCGCCACCTACACCGCCGGGGGCACGGCGGGCATCACCTACAACTGCACCTTCCCCGGCATCTCGCCGCAGCCGGTCGCGATCACCGCGCACCTGGACGCCCCCGACTCGGTCGCGGCGGGCAGCTCCGTCACGCCCGACAACGTCGGTGGCTCCGCCACGATCAGCGCGACCGTCCACGCGCTGCTGACCGCGGTCGGCTACGACGGCATCCGCGGCATCGCGACGGTCCCGGTGACCGTGGACGCCGGCACGCTGTCGCAGCCGGCGGCCACCGGGCTGAACATCCCGGAGGTCATCTACCCCACCGGCGGGCCGATCACGGTGAACATCTCGCAGGTCGCGACGTCCAGCATCCCGACGTGGACCGCTCCGGCCACCGCGGGCAGCGCCACGCTGTCGCTGACGAGCGGGCTGTCGGCGAACCTGGAGTTCCACAAGAAGTCGACGGGCGCGTGGTCGCCGTGGACGATGAACTGCACCCTCAAGGTGACGAACCCGGCGCAGAACACCGCGTTCAGCCCGAGCATCCCCGTCACCTGACCGGTCGTCCCGGTGCGGGCCCGTCCCCTGGCCCGCACCGGGACGTTCCGTCCGCTTCCGCACGCACCCAGGGAACCTGATGCCACGTCGAGCCCGGCCCCGCACCCTCGCCGTTTCCGCGCTCGCGGCCGTCGGCCTGCTCTCCGCGGTGAACGGCGCGCTGACCGGGGTCGGCTCGGCCGCCCCCGCGCCCGCCGTCCCGCCGGACACGAAGGCCACGGCGTCGGTTTCGGTGACGTGCCCCTTCGCCGACCCGCTCGGCGCCCGCGCGCTCACCGTCGAAACGTCGGCCACGCTCCCCGCCCAGGCGAGAACGGGGACTTCGCTGGCCCTCGGCGGGTTTTCCACGAAGCTCACGCTCCCCCGCGACGTCGCGTCGTCGTACCTCCCGGCCGGTGCCACCGCCGGCTCGCTGGCGGGTGAACTGACGCTCGACCTCGACGTGCACCAGGACGACCGCGCGGACAAGGTCCCGGTCACCCTCACCGTGCCGGCGACCGCGCTGCCGGAGACCGGGGACGTCACCCTGACGGCCACCGGCACCGTGCCCGACATCGCGCTGAACACCGTCGGTGCCGTCACCTTCGACGTCACCGCGCCGTCGCTCGCGCTCGCCCCCGTGCCACCGCCCGCGGATCCGGCCGCGAAGCCGATCGCGTGCGCGCTGGACCCCGAGCAGCAGACGACGCTGGGCAAGGTGCTGGTGCTGCCGAAGGTGACGCCGGGCACGAAGCAGAAGCAGCAGGCCGCGGCCGCCGACGAGCCCGGCCCGGGCGATCCCCCGACCGAAGACGAGTTCGCGGTGCCCCTGAGCCTCGTCACGATCTTGACGAAGTCGACGGTCAAGAAGCTCGGCGCGACCGTCACCGCCGATCCCGCGTTCCTGTTCAACGGGCTGTTCATCCTCAACCTGATCACCAACGACTCCCGGGTCACCGGGTCGACCACGTTCGCGCCGGCGACCGCGTCGTTCCTGGGCTTCGGGTTCGTGCCGGTGACCGCGACCGTCGAGTTCCTGCCCGTCGACTACCGGAACAGCAAGGTCATCGAGTTCGCCGGCAAGATCACCACGCACGACGACCAGAACACCTACCTGGACACGACGCTGCAGGTGATGGCCCGGCTGAGCAACGCGAAGGTCAACGGGGTCCCGCTCGATCTCGGACCGGACTGCGTGACGAGCGACAAGGTGACGCTTTCCCTGAACGGCCCGTACGAGGCGTTCGGCGTCGGCCACATCCGGACCGACCCGGAGAAGGGCTTCAGCCTGCCCGCCTTCCGCGGCTGCGCCGCCGGCGGCCAGGACCTGACCCCGTTGCTGACCGGGATGAGCTCCGGCCCGGGCAACCAGGCCTTCGTCGACACCTACAACCTGATCGTGTGCACCGAACCCGACCACACCCAGTGCCCGCCGGGGTCCGACGGACCCCCGCCGGAAGCGGCGGCGAAGAAGGCGGTCAAGCACTCGAACTGAGGGGGAAGCATGAAGATCGGATCTGCCGTCGTGGCGGCGCTGCTCGTCACCGGCCTGGCGGCGGGCACGGCGAACGCGGACCCGCACCCCGGGCAGCCCTTCACGGTTTCCCCGTCGGCGCAGCACGTCTTCCCGGTCGGTCTCACCGCGCTGCTGCGCGCGGCCGGCTACAACGCGGTCCGCGGCTCGTTCAGCGTGCCGTTCGCGGTCTCGAACGCGACGCCGTCGGCCGGCGTGATCAGCGGCGGCTTCCCCGAGACGCCCCTCGGCACGGGCGCGACGACGCTGCCGGTGACCGGTGCGCCCCAGACGTTCACCGCGGGCGGGCCGGGTTCGGTCGGCTTCACGCTGGGCGTGAGCTTCACCGAGAGCCTCGAGGTCCGCAAGGGGCCCGCCGGCACGTGGGCGCTCTGGTCGCTGAACTGCACGCTGCGGGTCACCAACCCGGCGCAGAACCGGGCGTTCCAACCGGACGTCCCGATCACCTGAACCGCGACCGTTCCCGGGGAGGAACCGTGTACACCCGTCTCGTGCCGGCCGCCGCGCTGGCTCTCACGACCACGGCGCTGCTCGCCGCGCCGGCGCACGCGGCCACGACCTACCACTCCGGCCCGATCGGCTACACCTGCACGTTCCCGGGGAGCCCGGTCCTTCCGGTCACGCTGGTGCAGCAGTTCACCGGTCCGGACACCGTCGCCCCGGGTGCCACCTTCGTGCTCTCGGGCGTCTCCGGCAGCGTCACGCTGTCCCCGGCCGCCCGCGCGTTCTTCACCGACGCGGGCAACGACGGTGTCCTCGGCGGCTTCACCGTGGCGTTCGTCGAGGCGGCGAACGCGCCTCGCTCGTCGACCACCGCGGCGCCGAACGTGCCGGCCACGTGGGGGCCCGACCCGGTGGTCATCGACTTCCACAACGGCAAACAGACGCACCAGGCAGGCGCGTCGGGCCCCATCACGTTCCACGCGGGCCGGCTGGGGATGGCCCTTTCGCTGCACCGCCCGGACGGCGCTCCTTCGGGCCCGAGCCTCGCCTGCGCGCAGGTGGCGGGCCAAGACAACGCCTTCACCCCGGATCTGTCGATCGGGTGAACCCGCGCGAGGCCTTCCGACCACCCGCGGGCCCGGCTCGGTAGCCCGGACCCAACGTCTTGAATGAGTCATTCAGGACCTCCGAAGACCTGAATGACTCATTCAAGACGTTCGAACTCGCCGGCGTGATGTCCGGCACCGCCGGGCAGCTCCTAGTTGGACGTCCACTGTGGACGAGTGACCCCGGCGCGCTGGGACGGCAGCAGCTCGCTCACCGGGTACCGCAACGGCAACGGCGCCGCGCCCGCGCGCAGGGCCAGCTCCATCTCGAAGCGCGCCGCCGGGTCGCGGAGCTTCTCGCCGAACGTCGCCTGCAACTGGCGCATGCGGTAGCGGACCGTCTGGGGGTGCACGCCCAGCCGCTCCGCGATCTCCACCACGTTGCCTTGGCTGTCGAGCCACGCCCGCAGCGTCTCCAGGAGCCGCTCCTGCTGCTTGCCCGTCATGTCCGCCAGCGGCGCGAACAGACGGTGCCGCAGCGTGCCCACCAGGCCCGTGTCGGAGTTGACCAGCAGCGTCGCGAGGTGCTCCTCCGCGCGCAGCACCGGGCGCGGCATCAGCACGCCGCGCTCGGCCAGGTGCAGCGCGTTCCGGGCCCAGCGCAGGGAATCCGCCACCGAAGCGAGCGGGACGCACGGGCCGATCGAGAGCCGGCAGTCCGGCAGGGCCACCTGCAGCGTCGCCAGCCGGGCGCCGCCGAGCTCGCCGGGGACCACCAGCTTCGGGTCGGGCGTGTCGAGCTCGGCGAGGATGTCCGCGTCCAGCCCGGCGTGGCGGCGGGCCGGGGCGACGCCGTCGGCCGGGCAGACCGCCACCGGCGTCGCGTCGGTGGGCACCGGCCAGCCGATCAGCTGGGCCAGCTCGGCGATCGCCTTGGGGGACGCGGGCGGCGTCTCGAGGATCAGGTGCAGCAGCTTGCGGCGCCAGGTGTCGAGCGCTCCCGCCGTGCGCGCCTTCGCCTCCAGGTAGCCGTCGAGCGCGACGGAGGCGAGCTCGTCCATGAACGCCAGCATCGCGTCGGCCAGCTGGGACATCACCGCCGACGAGAGCCCGCTTCTCCGTCCGACGCGCATGATCCGCCGCCACGACACGCGCGCGCCGACCCGGTAAGCCGACTGCAGCGTGTCGAGGCTGCGGCCCTCGCGCATTTCGTTCTGCCCCAACCGGTGGTGCACTTCGTGGGACTGGTCCTTCGACACCGTCGGGTCGGCGATCTGGGCGACGAACAACGTGATCGCGTACTCGACGCCGGCCCGGATCGACTTGCCGTAGGGCCCGTCGAGCGGGCGGGCGTAGGCCGGGATGGTCGCGCGGATCTCGTCGACGATCTCGGCCGCGAGGCTGGCCAGCTCGGGACGCAGGATGTCGGCGAGCTTGCGGGGCAGTGCGGCGGGCGGCGGCGCAGCGTGATCGAATCCGCGCTCCACCGACATCGCAGCTCCTTCGCTCCGCCCCGGGACCCCGCCGACGCGTGGCCGAGCACCCCACCTGATGCGGGGTGACACCGGACACATCGAAAAAGTAGTCCGGAACGTGTCACACCTTCGAAGGGAAACCGATTTCTTGTCATCTTCGTGACAAGTTCACGAGGACGGGCTGCGGAACGCTGACAACGACCCCGCCGACTGCTCACGATTGTACGTACGAACGGGCGAACCCGGAACCACCGCGCACGCCGGGCCGGCTGCTTGTATCGTGTGGTTGATACAAGCGAGGAGGTCCGGACATGCCGTGGGACAACGTGCTCGCCGTCGCGTTCTTCACCGGGTTGATCGGCCTGACGATCCTGATCGCGCTCTGGCCGGGCGAAAAACACGGGAAGCGCTTGCTCGAACGCTGGGGCGTGCCGGATCCGGACGCCGCCGAGGTGGCGCTCGCCGTCCGGTACCTCAAGCGGCGCCGGCTCTGGTACCCGTGGCTCTACCTGGCGATCCCGCCCGTGCTCGGCGACACCGGGCCCGGCACGATCATCACGACGCTGCTGGTCGGCGGCCTGATCGCCGAACTGCTGGCCCAGCGGCCGTCCCGTACCCCGCGCCGCGAAGCCGTCCTGGCTCCGCGGACACTGACCGATGTCGTCCCGATCTGGGCGCTCGTGCTGAGCGGCCTGGCCTCGGCGGGCGCGCTCGTACGCCTGGTCTGGACCGCCCAGTGGACGCTGCTGGCGGCGGCCGTGGGCACCACGGTGGTCTGCTGGGTGATCACGGCGCTGGCGGTGCGCCGCCCGACGGCCAGCGAGCTGCGGGCCGACCTGGCCCTGCGCCGCCGCAGCGGGCGCGTCGCGATCGGGCTGGGAATCGCTGCCTGCGCCGCGATCGGCTGGCCGGGCGGGAACCTCGGGTCGCTGCTGGCGGTCGTCGCCGGGCTGGCCGCGTTCCTGGCGGTGACCGCCCCGGTGAAACGGCAGCCGGCCGCGGCGTGAAGATCGTCGTCGACACCGAAAACGGCCTGGCGCCCTGGCGGCAGGTGCACGACCAGGTCGTCCGCGCGGTGACGGCGGGGGCGCTCCCGGACGGGACGCGCCTGCCGCCGATCCGCCAGCTGGCCCGGGACTTGGGACTGGCGTCCGGAACGGTGGCCCGCGCGTACCGGGAGCTGGAGGCCGGGGGCTGGGTGGCCACGGCCCGAGCCCGCGGAACGGTGGTGACGATCCCCGCCGGCCGCCCGGACCCGACGGCACTGCTCCTCACCGCGGCGATCGAGTACACGACGCGGGCGCGCGACCTCGGCGCGGACGTCGAAGCGGCGGTGACCGCGGTCCGCGCCGCCTACGAAGTCAGCTAGGCGGAGGTGAGCAGCCGGCCGATCGCGGCGAGGACCGGTTCCAGCACCTCGACCTGGCGGGACGTCCCCACGCACTCGGTGATCCCCGCGCCCACGACGTCGTAGGCCGCCAGCGCGTCCAGCGACGAGACCAGCCGCTCGATCGTCCACCCGTCCGGCTCCGGGTAGTCGAGCCCCGCGAACTCCGCCGGATCGAGCACGTCCAGATCCACGTGCACGTACAGCTTCTCCATGCCCGCCAGGGCATCCACGGACGTGACCGCCAGGCCCCGCGCAACCGCCGCCCGCTCTTCCGGGTCGAACACGCGCGTCCCCGCGAGAACGACGTTCCCGGGTGTCAAAGCCGGGTCCGCCGCGAACTCCGGGTCGCCCTCGCCGAACAGCGACCTCAGCACCATCCCGTGGAACGCGCCCGACGGTGACGACTCGGCCGTGTTCAGGTCGGCGTGCGCGTCGAACCACGCGACGCCCAGGCCCGGGCCGTACCGGAAGCGGGCCACCCCGATCGGCACCAGCTCGACCCCGCAGTCGCCGCCGATCGTCAGGACCGGGCCGCCCGGGGCCTCCAGCGCCGCCAGCTGCGCCGCGCGGTTCGGGCCCGTCAGCACCGCGCGGGAGGACACCCCGCGGTCCACTTCGGACACCGAGTGCGTCTGCCGGACGTGGTGCACGGGCCGGCCGAGCACGTGCCCGGCCAGCTCCGCGAGCGCGAGGCAGCCGTCCGGCAGCTGCGCCGAACGCGGTCCCACCGCGCCTTGGCGCTGCGGGACCGCGTTGATCAGGAAGCTCATTCCAGGACGAGCAGGAGATCGCCGCCCTCGACCTGCTGGACGGAGTTGATCGCCAGCCGGCCGACCTTGCCCCCGGCGGACGCGGTGATCGACGCCTCCATCTTCATGGCCTCGATCGTCGCGACCGTGGCGCCGGCCTCGACCGTGTCGCCCTCGGACACCTGCAGCGTCACCACGCCGGCGAACGGTGCCGCGACCTGCTTCGGGTTGCCCTTCTCCGCCTTCTCGGTCGCCGGGATGTCCGAGGCGATCGAGCGGTCGCGGATCTGGATCGGCCGCAGCTGGCCGTTGAGCGTCGACATCACCGTGCGCACGCCGCGCTCGTCGGCCTCGCCGATCGCCTCCAGCTCGATGAGCAGCCGCACGCCCGGCTCGAGGTCTACCGCGTACTCCTCCCCCGGCCGCAGCCCGTAGAAGAAGTCCTTGCTGGGCAGCACGGACGTGTCGCCGTAGGCCTCGCGGTGCGCCTCGAACTCCTTGGTGGGCGCCGGGAACAGCAGCCGGTTCAGGGTCCGGCGCGGCTCCGACGCCAGCGCCGCACGGTCCTCTTCGGACAGTTCCGCCACGGGCTTCGCCGCCGCGCGGCCTTCAAGGGCCTTGGTGCGGAACGGCTCCGGCCAGCCGCCCGGCGGGTCGCCCAGCTCGCCGCGCAGGAAGCCGATCACCGAGTCGGGGATGTCGAACTTGTTCGGCTCCGCCTCGAAGTCCGCCGGCGAGACGCCCGCGCCGACCAGGTGCAGCGCGAGGTCGCCGACGACCTTCGACGACGGCGTCACCTTCACCAGATGGCCGAGGATCTTGTCCGCCGCGGCGTACATCGCCTCGATGTCCTCGAACCGGTCACCCAGGCCCAGCGCGATGGCCTGCGTGCGCAGGTTCGACAGCTGCCCGCCGGGGATCTCGTGGTGGTAGACGCGCCCGGTCGGCGACGCCAGCCCGGCCTCGAACGGCGCGTAGATCTTGCGCACGCTCTCCCAGTACGGCTCCAGCTCGCCGATCGCGTCCAGGTCCAGCCCGGTCGTGCGGTCGGAGTGGTCGGTGGCCGCCACGATCGACGACAGCGACGGCTGCGACGTCGTGCCCGCCATCGACGACACCGCGCCGTCGACGGCGTCCGCGCCCGCGTTGATCGCCGCGAGGTAGGTGGCCAGCTGGCCGCCCGCGGTGTCGTGGGTGTGGATGTGCACCGGCAGGTCGAACTCCTTGCGCAGCGCGGTGACCAGCTTGGTCGCCGCGGGCGCGCGCAGCAGCCCGGCCATGTCCTTGATCGCCAGGACGTGCGCGCCGGCGCCGACGATCTGCTCGGCCAGCTTGAGGTAGTAGTCGAGCGTGTAGAGCTTCTCGCCCGGGTCCGACAGGTCCGAGGTGTAGCAGAGCGCCACCTCGGCGACGGCGGAGCCGGTCTCGCGCACGGCCTCGATGGCCGGGCGCATCTGCTCGACGTCGTTGAGGGCGTCGAAGATCCGGAAGATGTCGATGCCGGTCTTCGTCGCCTCCTGGACGAAGGAGTGCGTCACCTCGGTCGGGTACGGCGTGTACCCGACGGTGTTGCGCCCGCGCAGCAGCATCTGGAGGCAGATGTTCGGCACAGCCTCGCGCAGCGCGGCGAGCCGCTCCCACGGGTCCTCGGCGAGGAACCGCAGCGCGACGTCGTAGGTCGCGCCGCCCCAGCACTCCAGTGACAGCAGCTGCGGCAGCGTGTTCGCGACGACCGGCGCGACCGCGAGGAGGTCCTTCGTGCGGACGCGGGTGGCGAGCAGCGACTGGTGCGCGTCGCGGAACGTCGTGTCGGTGACGCCGATGTGCGGCGACTTCCGCAGCCACTGCGCGAACCCGTCCGGGCCGAGCTCGATGAGCTTCTGCTTCGACCCAGTGGGCGGCTGAGTGTTTTTGGCGAGCTTCGGCAGCTTCAGCGTCGCGTCCGGCGTCTTCGGACGTTCGCCGTTCGGCTTGTTGACCGTCTGGTCGGCGAGGTAGGTCAGCAGCCGCGTGCCGCGGTCGGCGGACTGCCGTGCGGTGAGCAGCTGCGGGCGCTGCTCGATGAACGACGTCGTCACGCGCCCGGCGCGGAAGTCCGGATCGTCGAGAACCGCCTGCAGGAACGGGATGTTGGTCGAGACACCGCGGATCCGGAACTCGGCGACGGCGCGGCGCGCGCGGCCGACGGCGGTCTCGAAGTCGCGGCCGCGGCAGGTGAGCTTCACCAGCAGCGAGTCGAAGTGGGCGCTGATCTCGGTGCCGGAGAAGGCGGTGCCGCCGTCGAGCCGGATGCCCGAGCCGCCCGGCGAGCGGTAGGCGGAGATCATCCCGGTGTCCGGCCGGAAGCCGTTGGCCGGGTCTTCGGTGGTGATGCGGCACTGCAGCGCGGCGCCGCGCAGGTAGATCTTGTCCTGGCTCAGGCCGAGGTCGTCGAGGGTCTCGCCGGAGGCGATCCGCAGCTGCGACTGCACGAGGTCGACGTCGGTGACCTCTTCGGTGACCGTGTGCTCGACCTGGATGCGCGGGTTCATCTCGATGAAGACGTGCTTGCCCTGCTTGTCGAGCAGGAACTCGACGGTGCCGGCGTTGCGGTAGCCGATCTGCTTCGCGAACTTGACGGCGTCGGCGCAGATGCGGTCGCGCAGCTCGGGGTCGAGGTTCGGCGCGGGCGCCAGCTCGACGACCTTCTGGTGGCGCCGCTGCACCGAGCAGTCGCGCTCGTAGAGGTGGATGATGTTGCCCGCGCCGTCCGCGAGGATCTGCACCTCGATGTGCCGCGGCTCGACGACGGCCTTCTCGAGGAAGACGGTCGGGTCGCCGAAGGCGGACTCGGCCTCGCGCGCGGCGGCCTCGATGGACTCGCGCAGCTGGGCGGGGTCTTCCACGCGGCGCATGCCGCGCCCACCACCACCGGCGACGGCCTTCACGAAGACGGGGAAGCCCAGGTCGTCGGCGGCCGCGACCAGCGCGTCGACGTCGCTGGAGGGCTCGGACGACCCGAGCACCGGTACGCCGGCCTCCCGCGCGGCCTTGACCGCGCGCGCCTTGTTGCCGGTGAGCTCGAGGATGTCGGCGCTCGGCCCGACGAAGGTGATGCCCGCTTCTTCGCACGCGCGCGCGAGATCGGGGTTCTCGGAGAGGAAGCCGTAGCCGGGGTAGACGGCGTCGGCCCCGGCCTTCTTCGCGGCGGCGACGATCTCGTCGACCGAGAGGTAGGCGCGCACGGGATGACCGGGCTCGCCGATCTCGTACGCCTCGTCGGCCTTCAGCCGGTGCAGCGAGTTGCGGTCCTCGTGCGGAAACACGGCGACCGTCCCCGCGCCCAGTTCGTAGCCGGCGCGGAACGCTCGGATCGCGATCTCCCCGCGGTTGGCCACCAGCACCTTGCGGAACATGCCCGGTCCTTCCCATTTGGATCGGTAAGTCAACGCACGTTACCCGGTTCTTCCCGCTCTGCGGGAGTTCAGTACCAGGTGATGGACATCATGCGCCGCGGAAGGTTCGCCGGGAGAGCGTCTGGGCAGCTTCTCAGGATCCCGGCGGGGCGTAAAGCAGACGGTTGGCCGTGCCGTCCGGAACGCCCTTGAGCGCGTCCGGCGTCGCCGCCTGAACAAGCGCTTGGTCCACCTGCTCGGGGCCCGCTTCCGGGTGCTGGGCGCGGTACAGCGCCGCCACGCCGGCCGCGAAGGCCGCCGCCATCGACGTACCCGACTCCGGGCCCGCGCCCGTGCCGCCGGCGATCGGACCCGGGACGTCGACGCCCGGCGCGTACAGGTCGAGGTCCTGGCCGAAGTTCGACGCCTTGTCCGGGTGGTCCTGGGCGTCCGTCGCGCCGACGGTCAGCGCCTCCGGCACCCGGCCCGGCGAGAACCCGCTCGCGTCCGCCGTCTCGCTGCCCGCCGGAACCGCGATCGGGACCACCGCCGCCAGCCGCTTGACCGCCGCGTCGAGCTGGTCGTTCGGCACGCCCCCGATGCCGAGGACGGCGACCGCGGGCTGCTGGGCGTTCTGCGCGACCCAGTCGATGCCCGCGATGATCTGGTCGGTGGCGCCGCCGCCGTCCTTGTCGAGCACCCGCACCGGCACGATCTGCGCGCCCTTCGCGACGCCGTAGGCCTTGCCCGCGGCGATCCCGGCGAGGCGCGTGCCGTGGCCGTTGACGTCGGCGGTGTCGGAGCCGCCGTTCAGGAAGTCCCGCCCGGGCGCGACGCGGCCCTCGAAGTCGGGGTGCTTCGCGTCGACGCCGCTGTCGATCACGTAGATCGTGACGCCCGAGGCGTCGCTCGCGTAGTGGTAGGCGTGGTCGAGCCCGGCGCGCTGGTCGATCCGGTCGAGCCCCCAGCTGGGCGGATCGGGCTGCACCCCACCGGCGGCGACCGCCGTGGTCTGGCCGGTGAGCACTATCGCCACTGCCGCTGCCGCGGGAAGCATCCTCATGATCGTCGTGGTACCCCGGCGGCGACCGGGGGACAACTCAGGACTGTCGCTCGATCGGCTGATTCCGCAGCCGGACGGCCCAGACGACGGTGAGCACCAGGAGCCCGGCGAGTCCCAAGCCCGCGACGATTTCGCCGGCGAGGGTCAGCGAAGTGTTGTCCCGGAGACTCGAATACGTCGGGCCCAGCACTCCCGCCAGCCCCGCGCTCCCGGCGCCCAGCACGGCACACGCGACCGCCGGCGGGCGCAGCGCCGCCACGGTGACCACCAGCACGAGGACCAGGAGCGGGCCGAGCGTGAAGTAGGCCGTGGCCCGGCCGGCTTCGCTCGGGTCGAGGTAGTCCAGCTCGGACAGCTGGACGATCCAGCCGGCCGCGACCACCCCGGCGAGGGCGATCGCCACCCAAGGTTGCCACCCCCGCACCCAGCCGGCGCCGAACGCGAGGCCCGGACTGCGGTGCAGCGCCGCGAGCGCCAGCAGGGCAGCCACCACCACCGCGCCGTGCGCGATCAGCTCGAAGACGAAGCCCGCGTTCAGTTCGGTGTCCGACGAGTCCGCTCCGAGGGTGATCCTTTCGCCGACGAACCGCAGCAGCCCGAAGAGCGCGGCGAAGCCGGTGCCGAGCAAGACGGCCGGACCGGTTCGCCGCCTCGTCCGCGGTGCCAGGACCAGAACTCCGCCGAGCAGCGCACAAGCCGCGACCAAGACGACGTAGAACGGCATGCCGGGTCGGTACTGGCCGAGGGTGTACTCGTCGTAGCGGTAGTTCAGGCCGAGTCCGATCACGGCGAAGACCACTCCGGCGATCGCTGTGACGCCGGCGGTGCCGGCCACCGGGTCCGCCGCCACGGGTTCGGGGGAGCGCCCCAAGGTGGCCTTGGTTGCGTCTGACGCACCCAAGGCCGCCTTCGGTGCGTCAGACGCACCGAAGGCCACATTGGGGCGCTTTACCGGCTCGGGTTCCGGCTCAGGTTCCGGCTCAGGTTCCGGCACTGGGTCGGGTTCCGGCTCGGGCGGGGCAGCCACCAGCGGCTCGGGCTCGACGGGTCCGGCCGGTGGCGGCTCCTCGGCGACGGGCTCGGGCTCCGGCTCCGGCGCGGCGAGCGGGACCGGGACCGCCTCGATCTCCACCGCCACCACGACGTCGCCGGTCGGCCCCGTCACCACGACCTTCCCGAGCCGCGTCCCCGATTCCCCGGCCGTGACCGACAGTTCCGCGCCCGAAGCCGTCTGCGCGACCTCGATCCACGAGTGCGACGCCTCGAACCGCACCTCCCGCGCCACCGGCGGACCCGACACCCGCAGCGACGCCGACGCACGCGAGCCCGCCGGAGCCGACAGCCGCACCTCCGGAACATCCACGCGCACCACCGCGAAGCCCAGCGCGTCCGACGCCGCCGCCGCGACGTGCTGGATGTCCGTGGCCACCATGGACTTCAGCGCCTCGAACGCCCCCATCGCCACCGGCAGGTTGTCGCTCGCCAGCCGACGTCGCAGCTCCGCCACCGCGCCCAGCCGCGTGAACGGGTTCTCCGCCGCGATCGCGCCCGCGAGGTCGGCCGGGATCGGGGACGGCTTGATCCGGCGGCGCCTGCTCTTCGCCAGGTACAGCTCGCCCTGCATCTCGATGTCGCGGCTCGGGGTCTGCTTCGGGTTGCGTTCGCGGACGCGGTCGAACAGGTACTCGTACAGCTCGCCGAGCGCTATCCAGCCGTCCTCGTCGCGGTCGGCCTCGCCCGTGCGCAGCCCCTCCACCAGCGCCGCCGTGAACACCGACGGCTGCGCGGGCTGTCCCTCGGCCAGCCGCGCGCCTTCGAAGGCGTACTCGATGGAGTTCGACGCCGTGATGACCGCACGGCCGCGGCCGCCGCGGAAGCTGTCCAGGACGTTCGCGTCGCCCGACGCGCGCACCGCCACGCCCTGCCCGAACGCTCCGCCGTAGCAGCAGTCCAGCAGCAGGACGACGCTGCGCGAGCGGCTCTGCCGGAGGCATTGCTGCACGAACTGCGCGGGCACGGCCGTGGACCGGAGCCGGTCGGGCCGGGTGTTGCGCGCCGCGAAGTACAGCCCGCCCGAGTCGTCCTTCAAGCCGTGGCAGGAGAAGTGCATCAGCAGGACGTCGTCGGGCCGGCCCTCGGCGCACAGGTCCTCGATCTCCGCCTGCACGACGTGCGCGGTCTCGTTGCGGACCACGCGGACCTCGAAGTCGCTGATCGCCCGGTCGGACAGCACCCCGGCGAGGGCGTCGGCGTCCGCCGCGGGCGAGCCCAGCCGCTGCAACCCCGCGTTGTCGTACTCGCCGTTGGCGACGATCAACGCCCGCCTCCGCCCGGCCATACCGGTAGGAAACGCCCATCGGCGCGTTACGGCAAGCAGCCGAACGGGCACACCTATTCGACGGGGTCGCGGAAAATCGTTTCCTGCCCTTTCAGGCAGACCACGGCGTCGAACGCGGCCGCCACGTCGACCGGCACCGAAGCGTGCGCGTGCCGGATGCTCGACGCCGCGGGGCGCGCGACCAGGCAAGGCGCCTGAAAAGCCAGCATCGCCTCGACGCCGCCTTCCGCGGGTGCTTCCAGGACCTGCTCGAACATCCGGAAGCCGAGCCGGGCTTCCGAGTCGGGCACCAGGCCGGTCGTCGTCCCAGAGACCGCGGTCAAAGCGAGCGCGAAGTACTTCTCCCCCAGCTCAGCGGCCAGGTGGGTCCCCGCCGAGGGCGCCGTCATGCCGGGCATCGGCGAGAACGGCACGCGCTGGAGGTGTCCGTTGTGGAGCATCAGGACGATCTTCTCGCCCGGGTGCAGCCGGCGCAGCAGCCGCACGGTGGCCGCCATGTACGTGTCCCGCGACGAACTCTGCGGCTCGGGCGCGCGGCCGGCCATCAGCGCGTCCAGCTCACGCAGGTAGAGGTCGATGCGCAACGCACCCTCCGCATCATGCGCGGCTTCCGGCGCCACCGACTCGACATGTCCTTTGAGGACGGTCAAGGCCGTGGTGGCCGCATCCCGCGCCGCGATGCCCATCTCCTTGTACTTCCCGGGCGCGACCGCACTGCTCACCGACGCATACGGCTCGCAGGCCGCCAACGCGGTGTCCACAAGGGACACGTTGGCGGGATCGACCCGTGACAGGACTTCGCGGACCGCGCGCAGCGAAGGCACCGGCGACCCCGCGGAACTCGGCACATCGACCCCGTAGAACCGGACACCGCGGCCGCGCAACCAGGCCAGCATCTCGTGCACCTCGGCCGAGTCACCCAGGCCGAACGTGAAGCCGTCCCGGGCGATGTCGGCGACGTCGCCCGGTCCGCCCTGGAGCCAGGTGTCGACGAGGTGCCCTTCGGGAAACCCGCCTTCGAAGCCGAGGACGGTGAACCCGCGCTCGGAAACCAGGTGCCGGAGGAGGCGGTCGCGCAGCACCCCGAACTCGCGGATGTGATGGTTGTTCTCGCCGATCGCGACGACCTCGGCGTCGCCGATCAGGTCGGCGATCGAAGCGACGGCGACGGACTCGGGTTCTGGCATACTGGGCACACTAACGCAACAGGAGTAGCAGTTGGCAACCGAGATTTCCGGCACGCGGCGGCCGGGCGGGCGCACCGAGCGGACCCGCCTCGCCGCCCTGAACGCCACCCTCGAACTGCTCGGCGAACGCGGGTACGCCGAGCTGACCGTCGAGGCGGTCGCCGAACGCTCCGGCGTGCACAAGACGACGCTGTACCGCCGGTGGGAGTCCGCCGAAGGCCTGGTCGCGGCGGCCCTGCTGATGGGCACCGAGCAGGAGTGGACGGCGCCGGACACCGGTTCCCTGGAAGGCGACCTGCGCGGGATCAACCTCGAGCTGGTGCACTACTTCACCTCGCCGGGCGAGCGCGAGCTGCCGACGGCGTCGATCTCGGCGGCCTTCCTGTCGACCCGTGCGGCGGACGCCTTGCAGGAGTTCTACGTCGACCGCCACGCGCGCTCGGCGGTGGTGGTCGACCGGGCCGTCGAGCGCGGCGAGGTTCCACCCGGCACGGACGCCGTCGAGGTCGTGCGCGTGGCGTGCGGGCCGATCTTCTACCGGCTGTTCGTCTCGCGCGAAGGCGTGACGCCGCGGGATGCGGGAGTTGCGGCCGCAGCGGCCGCCGCGGCGGCGAAAGCCGGCGTCTTCACGGCAGCGAACGCCGGAACCGCGTCTCCTCCAGCGTGACGCGCCCTTCGTCGATCGTCTCGGTCTGGGTCGCACCGTCGGGCGCCCAGCCCTGCCGGACGTAGAAAGCCTTCGCCCGCTCGTTCGTCGAGAGCACCCACAGGACGACGCTGTCGCCGGACAGTTCTTCGAGGACCCGGTCGTGCAGCGCCCGGCCGAGGCCGCGGCCCCAGTACTCCGGCAGCAGGTACAGCGCGTAGAGCTGCGTGTCCCCGAACGCGGCGAACCCCGCGACGACGCCGTCTTCCTCGGCGACCAGCACCCGGCCGGCGCCCTCGCCGATCTGCCGTGCCCACGACGCCGCGCGTGGCTCGACCGAAAGGCGCGCGAGGAAGTCCTCCGGGATGAGGCCCGCGTAAGCCACCTGCCACGACGCCACGTGGACCTCGCCGATCCCCTGTGCGTCGGCCACCGTCGCGTCGCGGATGGTCAACTCTTCTCCAGGTACTCCGCGCGGTCGACGTCGACGACGTCGGCGACCATCTGCGCCAGGCCGTGGTACTTCTTCAGGTCCGGGTCCTTCTCGATGATCTCCTGCGCGCTGATCCGCGACGCGGCGATCACGTCCTCGTCCCGCAGCAGCGAGAGCAGCTTGAGCGTCGAGCGCTTGCCGGATTGCGCGGCGCCGAGGATGTCGCCTTCGCGGCGCAGCTCCAGGTCCAGCTGCGACAGCTCGAAACCGTCGGTCGTCGACTCGACCGCCGCCAGCCGCTCGCGCGTCGCCGTGCCGTCGAGGGCCTCGGTGACCAGCAGGCAGACCCCCGGCACGCTGCCCCGGCCGACACGCCCGCGCAGCTGGTGCAGCTGGCTGACGCCGAAGCGGTCGGCGTCCATGATCACCATCGCGGTCGCGTTCGGCACGTTGACGCCGACCTCGATCACCGTGGTGGCCACGAGGACGTCGAGGTTGCCCGCGGAGAACGCGCGCATCACGGCGTCCTTCTCGTCGGGCGGCATCCGGCCGTGCAGCACGCCGATCTTCAGCCCCTGAAGCGCGCCGTGCTCCAGTTCTGGCGCGACTTCGAGGACCGCGAGCGGCGGCCGCTTGTCGCTCTTGTCCGACGGCGGCTCGTCGCCGATCCGCGGGCACACGATGTAGGCCTGGTGGCCCTTGCCGACCTCTTCGCGGACCCGCTGCCAAATCCGCTCGAACCAGGCCGGTTTTTCGGCGACCGGCACGACCGTGGTCTTGATCGGCGATCGCCCGACCGGCATCTCACGCAGCGCGGAGACCTCGAGGTCGCCGTACACGGTCATCGCGACCGTGCGCGGGATCGGCGTCGCGGTCATGACCAGCACGTGCGGGCTGGTGTCGCCGGCGCCGCGGGTGCGCAGCGCGTCCCGCTGCTCGACGCCGAAGCGGTGCTGCTCGTCGACGACCGCGAGGCCGAGGTCGGCGAACTCGACGTGGTCCTGGATCAGCGCGTGCGTGCCGACGACGATGCCCGCTTCGCCGCTGACGATCTCCAGCAGCGACTTCTTGCGCTCCTTCGCGCCCATCGACCCGGTGAGCAGCGTCACGCGGGTGGCGTTCTCCGCCGCGCCCAGCTCGCCCGCCTGGCCGAGGTCGCCGAGCATCTCCCGCAGCGACCGCGCGTGCTGGGCGGCGAGGACCTCGGTCGGCGCCAGCATCGCGGTCTGCCGCCCGTTGTCGACGACCTGCAGCATCGCCCGCAGCGCGACGATCGTCTTGCCGGAACCGACCTCGCCCTGCAGCAGCCGGTTCATCGGGTGCTCGGAGGTGAGGTCCGTGGCGATCTCGTCGCCGATCCCCCGCTGGCCCGCGGTCAGGTCGAACGGCAGCCGCTTGTCGAAGGCGTCCATCAGGCCCCCGCTGACGTGCGGGTTCGCCTTCGCCGGCCGGGAGATGGCCGAATGCCGCCGCTGCGCGAAGATCAGCTGGACGGCCATGGCTTCGTCCCACTTGAGCCGCTTCTTCGACGCCTCGAGGTGCGCCCAGTTGGCCGGGCGGTGGATGCCGTGCAGCGCGGTGTCGAGGTCCGACAGCTTGTGCAGCCGCCGCAGCTCGGCCGGCATCGGGTCGTCGTCGACTTCGAGGACGTCGAGCACCTGGCGCACGCACTTCGCGATCGACCACGTCGGCATACCCTGCGCCGCCGGGTAGACCGGGATGATCGCGGCGAGGAAGTCGTCCATCGCCTCGGCTTCGCGGTCGGCCTCGAACAGCTCGTACTCGGGGTTGGTCAGCTGCAGGGTGTCGCGGAAGGCGGACACCTTGCCGGCGAACAGGCCGGTCTTGCCGGGGACGAGGTCCTTCTCGCGCCAGGCCTGGTTGAAGAAGGCGCAGGTGAGCCGGCGCTTCCCGTCGGTGATCACCATGTCGAGGATGGTCCCGTTGCGGGACTTCATCCGCCGCTTGCTCACCTTCTCCACGCGCGCCAGCACGGTGGCGTGCTCGCCCAGCTCGAGGCCGGCGATGTCGGTGAGCTCGCCGCGCTCGGCGTAGCGGCGCGGGTAGTGGCGCAGCAGATCGCTGACCGTTTCGATGTCCAACGCCGTGGCGAGCGCCTTCGCCGTCTTGGCGCCCAGCAGCAGCGGCAGCTTGTCGCGCAGTCCGGCCATCGGCTATTCGACTCCCATCAGCAGCACGGCTCCCGCCTGGCCGCCGGCGTAGCTGGTCAGCTCCACCTCCGGGTGCTCCAGCCGCAGCTGCTCGGCGAGCTCCCCGGCGACCCCGGGCGGGGCGGCGGCCCCGCTCAGCACCGTCACCAGCTCGCCGCCGAGCGCCAGCATCCGGTTCAGCACCTTCATCGCGGCCGCGACCAGGTTCGTCTCCGACGCCGGTGCCGGCTCGATGAGCACGACCTCGTCGTCGACCAGGCCGACCACGTCGCCGGACTGGGCCCGGCCCACCCAGGTTAGCGACTCCTCCTGCGCGATCCGCAGTTCGCCACGCCTGGTCGCGGCGGCCGCTTCGGCCATCGCGACGACGTCGTCGTTGGTGCGGCGCCCGGCGTCGTGCACCGCGAGAGCGGCCAGGACCTGCACCGGCGAGACACACGGGATGACGACGACGTCCCGGTCGGCGGCCATCGCGTGCCCGGCCGCGGTGTCGACCGCCGCGGTGAGCGCGACGCTGCCCGGCAGCACCGTGACGTGCCGCCCGGCGGCCTCGTTGAGCAGGCTGATCACGTCCTCGACGCTGGGGGTTTCGCCTTCGGCCACGGCCAGCACCGGGATGCTCTCGGCGCGCAGCAGCTCGGCCAGCTCGCCGCCGTGCACGACGGCGACGACCGTGCGGTCGATCCCGCCGCCGGGCTCGATCGGCGTCGGCGTGAGCAGCGGCTCGACGCGGATCTTGCGCGGACGGCCCAGCGCGAGCCCGGCCTCGATGGCGGCGCCGATGTCGGCGCAGTGGACGTGCACGGCGTGGCTGCCCGAGCCGTCGCCGGCCACGGTGACGCTGTCGCCGAGGCCGCTCAGCTCCTTGCGCAGGGTCGGCAGGCTCTGCTCGTCGACGCCGTCGAGGAGGTACATGACCTCCCAGGCGAAGGCCTCGGCCTGCGGGATCGCGTGGACTTCGAGGGGGTGCTCCTGCTGGAGCGGGGCGCCGGTGAGCACGCCGACCAGGGCGTCGAGCACGGCGACGAGCCCGCGGGCGCCCGCGTCGACGACACCGGCCCTGGCCAGCGCGGGCAGCTGCAGCGGCGTCTTCTCGAGGGCGTGCGCGGCTTCCTTCGCGGCTTCCCGGGCGATGCCGGTCAAGGAGCGGGTCTCGCCGCGCACGGCGAGGGCGACGGCGTGCAGGACGGTGAGGATGGTCCCGGCGACGGGACGGCTCACGGCGCCGGTGGCGACTTCGTCGGCGTGCCCGAGCGCCTTGGCCAGCCACTCGCCGTCCAGTTCTCCTCGGGCGCTGTCGGCCAGCCCGCGCACGACCTGGGACAGGATCACGCCGGAGTTGCCCTTGGCCGACGCGACGGCGCCGCGGGCAAGGATCTTCAGCGCGTCGGCGGCGTCCTTCGGTTGCGCGGCTTCGAGTTCCTTCGCCGCGCCGGTCATCGTGAAGAGCATGTTGGAGCCGGTGTCGGAGTCCGCGACGGGGTAGACGTTGATCTCGTCGATGGCCGGCCGCAGGCTCGCCAGACTGTGCACACAGCCCGTCGCCCAGGCCGACACCATCGCCGTGTCCAGCACCCGCACCCCGTAACCTCCTGACCGGTCTCGGGCAGCGTATCGACCCGGTGCCGGGAGCCGGGAAGCCACTGGTTAGTATGGTCGAGTTGCCCAGCACGTCTGGGCTCATCTCTATGACCCAGATCCAAAGGAGTTCGACGTGGCTGCCGTGTGCGACGTCTGTGGCAAGGGACCCGGCTTCGGCAAGTCGGTCTCGCACTCCCACCGCCGTACCAACCGCCGGTGGAACCCGAACATCCAGACCGTTCACGCCAAGGTGGGTATTTCCCAGCGCAAGCGCCTGAACGTGTGCACCTCGTGCATCAAGGCTGGCAAGGTCGTTCGCGGCTGAGGCGAGAAGAGTTCGGAAATGGCGGGTGCTCTCCGGAGCACCCGCCATTTTCATGCGGGCTAATTGAGGAAGCCGGTCAGCAGGTCGCGCAGGGTTTCCGGGTTCTGCAGCACCCCGTGGTCCTGGCCCTCCAAGGTCTCGTGACGGGCTCCCGGCACCGCCTCGGCTGCCACCCGAGCACCCGCCTGAAGCTCCTCAGGGCTCGCGCCGCCGCCGATGACCAGGGTCGGCACCGAAATGCGAGCCAGGTGGTCCAGGCGGGGGCGGGCGCCCGGGCCGCAGATCGTCAGGTCGTACGGCAGCGTGTGCGCCAGCGCTGTGAACCAGCCCCACACCGGGGCCGCCTTCATCCCCTCGATCATCTCCGCGGGCGTGCCCGCGACCATCAGGAACGTCGCCACCGCGCCGTCGCGATCGCCCGCCGCCAGGTGCGCCTGCACTTTCTCCAGGACGTCGCCCCGCGGCTCCTCCGGAGTCGCGTACGGCGGCTCGTACGCCACCAGCTTCTCGATCGGCAGTCCGGCAGCGGCCGCCTCCAGGGCCAGCACCGCCCCCGACGAGTGCCCGAACACCGACGCCGAGCCGCCGACCTCGGCGATCAGCGCCGCGAGGTCCTCGATCTCCCGCTCCATCGCGTACTCCGGCGCATCACCGCTGTTTCCGCGGCCGCGCCGGTCGTAGGCGATCGTCGTGAAGTCCCCGGCCAGCACCTCGGCCAGGCCCGCGACGGTCGTCCGGTCGTTGAACGCGCCGCCCACCAGGATCACCGGCGCGCTCGAGCCGCGCCGCTCGCCGAAGATGGTCGTGCCGTCCGCCGAAATGACGTTCATCTCTCCTCCAAAGGTCACCCCTGGTCGGAGCCGTCACGCGGTTCCGGACACCGAACCTACGGAAGTTTCCAGTCGACCGGCGCCGCACCCTGCTGTTCCAGGAGCTGGTTGGCCCGGCTGAACGGCCGCGACCCGAAGAAGCCGTTGTGCGCCGAGAGCGGGCTCGGGTGCGCCGACTCGATGCACGGCACCTCGCCCAGCAGCGGGCGCAGGTTCCGCGCGTTGCGCCCCCACAGGATCGCCACCATCGGCTCCGACCGCGCCGCGAGGGCCTTGATCGCCTGCTCGGTGACGTCTTCCCAGCCCTTGCCCTGGTGCGAGTTCGACTTGCCGGGCTGCACCGTCAGCGCCCTGTTGAGCAGCAGCACGCCCTGGTCCGCCCACGGCGTCAGGTCGCCGTTCGACGGCAGCGGGTGGCCGAGGTCCTCGGCGTACTCCTTGTAGATGTTGACCAGGCTCTTCGGGATCGGCCGGACGTCCGGCGCCACCGAGAAGCTCAGGCCCACCGCGTGCCCGGGCGTCGGGTACGGGTCCTGCCCGACGATCAGCACGCGCACGTCGTGGAACGGCTGCTTGAACGCCCGCAGCACGTGCTCACCCGCCGGGAGGTAGGTCCGGCCGGCGGCGATCTCCGCGCGGAGGAACTCCCCCATCGCGGCGACCTGCGGCGCCACCGGTTCGAGGGCCTCGGCCCAGCCTGCCTCGACGATGTCCTGCAGCGGTCGTGCGGTCACGGCGCGCAAGCCTACCGGGCGTGGCCGGCGTCACCCGAGCGGGTCGAGCCGCCGCAGCTCGGTCCGGAACCGCTTCCCGCGCTCGACGTAGGAATCCACCACCATGGCGATGCTCTCCGGGCCGAACGACTTGTTCTCCCGCACCTTCGCGGGCACGCCGAGGGCGATCTCGCCGGTCTTCACGTGGGAGCCGTACGACAGCACCGCGCCCGCGCCGACCATGCCGCCGTCCTCGATCACCGAGCCGTTGAGCACCACCGAGCCGGACGCGATCAGGCAGCCGGTGCCGATCGTCGCGCCCTCGACGTGGACCGCGTGGCCGATCGCCGACGACGGCCCGAGGATCGTCGGGTGCCGCTCCGTGCAGTGCAGGACGCAGCCGTCCTGGACGTTCGACCGCTCGCCGAGCTCGATGTAGCCGTGGTCCCCGCGCAGGACTGTCTGCGGCCACACCGACGCGTGCGCGCCGATCCGGACGTCGCCGATGATCGTGGCGTCCGGGTGGACGTAGGCGTCGGGGTGGATCGTCGGCTCGAGATCACCGAGTGCGTAGATGGCCATGCCGCCTCCGGGTGCGGTGCTGTTCGTTGCCAATCCGACTACAGCCACGGCCGACGGTTTCGCAGCACCGGTCAGGTAGCGCTCGGGGGCCGGCCTGCTTCCGGCCGGATTGGCAACTGCGGTTTCACTTCCGGTGCGATTGGATCACGGCATCGCCGCGAACCGGAAAGCCAGTACCGGGAGCACGGGCCTCGTGCTCCTCCTCGTCGTGCTGACCTGGCTGCTCAGCCTGCCCGTCGCGTCCCCGGCGCTCGCGAACGGCCTGGCCGAGACCCCGCCGATGGGCTGGAACAGCTGGAACCAGGTCCGCTGCTACGACCTCACCGAGGACGTCGTCGAGAAGGCGGCCGACGCCCTGTCCGACACCGGCCTGCGTGACGCCGGCTACCGCTACGTCGTCGTCGACGACTGCTGGCAGGCACCCGCCCGCGCGGCCGACGGCTCGCTGCAGGCCGATCCGGCGCGCTTCCCGCACGGCATCGCCGACCTCGCCGACTACGTCCACTCCCGCGGCCTGCTGTTCGGCATCTACGCCGTGCCGGGCAGCCGGACCTGCGCGATGGCGAACGACGCCTACCCGGCGACCGGCATCGGCTCGCTCGGCCACGAGCGCCAGGACGCGGAGACGTTCGACCGCTGGGGCGTCGACTACCTCAAGTACGACTGGTGCAACGCCGACACCGTCGACGGCCTGAACAGGCAGGCGGCGTTCGAGAAGATGCGCGACGAGCTCGCCGCGCTCCCCCGCCCGATCGTCTACGCGATCTCCGAGTACGGCGTCTCCAGCCCGTGGACCTGGGCGCGACCGGTGGCGAACCTCTGGCGGACGACCAACGACCTGGTCCCGACCTGGGACTCGGTGCTGGCGACGATCGACCAGCAGGCCGCCGTCGCGTCCCACAGCGGCGCCCCGGGCGGCTGGAACGACCCCGACATGCTGCAGGTCGGCAACGGCACGCTGACCGCGGACGAGGCCCGCGCGCACTTCAGCGTCTGGGCCGTGCTGAACGCGCCGCTGTTCGCCGGCACCGACCCGGCGAAGCTGAGCGACACCGACCTCGCGACGCTCGCCAACCCCGAGGCGATCGCCGTCGACCAGGACTTCGCGGGCGGCCAGGGCCGGCAGCTCACCGCCGGTCCCGGCTACCAGGTGTGGGGGAAACCGCTTTCCGGCGGCGGGTTCGCGGTGGTGCTGCTCAACACCGGCGGCACCACCGCGACCGTCTCCGCGGCGATCCCCGGGGCCTGGGACGTCCGGGACCTGTGGGCGCACAAGGAGGTCGGCACCGACGTCTCGGCGGCTCTGCGCCCGCACGCCGCGGCCCTGCTGAAGCTCACACCGAGGTGAGGTCCTTGCCGTAGCAGCGGCTTTCGGGCTCGTTCTTGTAGATGCCGAACTTCGGGATCTCGGCGTAGCCCGACGAGGTGTACAGCGCGATGGCCTCGGGCTGCTTGGTCCCGGTTTCCAGGATCGCGCGCTTGCGGCCGCACACCGCCGCCGTGCGCTCCAGCTCGGACAGGATCATCCGCGCGAACCCGCGACCGCGGGCGGAATCGGCGACGTACATCCGCTTGAACTCGGCGTCGCCGTCCTGGAAGTCCGGCGCGGGGCCGTCGTGGGCGCGCCACGCCCCGCAGGCGACCGCTTCCTCGCCTTGGTAGCCGACGAGGAAGACGCCCTGCGGCGGGTCGAAGTCCGCCGGGGTCATCGGGGTGGCGTCTTCGTCGCCATAGCGCTCGACGTACACCTGCTGCACCGCGGACATGAGCTTGGCCGCGTCGGGATGGTCGTAGGGGACCGGAACGATTCTCACGTCCGCCGACTTTAGATCAGCGCCAGTGTGTCCATCCTGCTTCTCGGGTAAAAGGCTTGCCGTCCACGGTGATCCCCGAGTCCGCCATCGTGACGACGCCGATCGTGCGCCACCCCTCGGGCAGCTCGGCGAAGGGCGGGAACGTGGCCACCAAGGCGTGGTCTTCCCCGCCGGTGAGCACCCAGTCCAGGGGATCGGCGCCCAGCGCGGCACCGACTTCGGTGAGCCGCGCGGGGACGTCGAGGTCGGCGGTCCGGACGTCGATGCCGACGCCGGAGGCCTCACCGATGTGGGCGAGGTCGGCCAGGAGCCCGTCCGAGACGTCGATCATCGCGGTGGCTCCCGCGAGGGCGGCACGCGGACCGGCGTCGTAGGGCGGTTCCGGGCAGCGCTGGGCGTTGACGACGCCGACCGGCGACCGGAACCCGCGGCCGAGCACGGCCAGGCCGGCGGCGGCCCAGCCGAGCTTTCCGCACACCGCGAGGAGGTCGCCAGGCCGGGCGCCCGAGCGCGTCACGGGCTCGCGGTCGCCCAGGTCACCGAGCGCGGTGATGCTGATCACGAGCTGGTCGGCGCGGACCATGTCGCCGCCGGAGACGCCGATGCCGGCGCGCTCGGCTTCGGCCCACATGCCGTCGGCGAGCGCGGTGACGAGCTCGCGCGGGGTGTCGGGCGGGCAGGCGAGACCGACCAGGACGGTGGTCGGGGTGGCGCCCATGGCGGCGATGTCGGCCAGGTTGACCGCGACGGCCTTGCGCCCGACGTACTCGGGCGGCGACCAGTCCAGCCGGAAGTGGACGCCCTGGACGAGCACGTCGGTACTGGCGACCACGCGGCCGTCGGGGGCCGCGACGACGGCGGCGTCGTCGCCCGGGCCGAGCAGCGTGCCCGGCGGCTGGCGCCGTCCTTCGGTGACCGCGCGGATGAGCGCGAACTCGCCGGTCTCGGCGACCGTTGCGTCGTTCGGTGACACCGGTCACCTCTGCTTTCTCTACCGGGACAAAGATCGATCACCGATAGTCGGATGCCCTATGTTTTTCGGTGAGCTGGCTATACGTTCCTACCTGAGCTGACCGATCCCGACGAAAGGGCGCGCCGTGGTCCACGCATACATCCTCATCCAGACCGAGGTCGGCAAGGCGGCCGCGGTGGCGGCCGAGATCTCCAGCATCCCGGGTGTCACCAGTTCGGAGGATGTCACCGGACCGTACGACGTGATCGTCCGCGCGGCCGCCGACAGCGTCGACCAGCTGGGCCAGCTCGTGGTCGCCAAGGTGCAGAACGTGGAAGGCATCACGCGGACGCTGACCTGCCCGGTCGTGCATCTCTGAGCAGTGGTGTAGTGAGGGGGTGCCTGACTCCGACACCGGTGCCCCGCCCAGGGTGGTGCTCGTCACCGCCGCCGCGCTCGCCGTGGCCCTGGCGGTCGCCGTCGCCGTCTTCGCGCTGACCCAGCGCTCTTCGGACTCCCCGGATTCCGGTCCTCTGCCGCTCGTCCCCGTGCCGGCGCCCTTCGCCACGGCCCCGGGCTGCACGACGCTGCTGGCCGCGGTGCCGACCGAGCTGACGTCGAACGGCACGTCTCTCAAGGTGCGCGCGCTGGCAGACCCCGCCCCGCCGGCCACGGTGGCCTGGGGCTCGGCCGACCCGCTGGTGCTGCGGTGCGGCTTGGACCGTCCCCCGGAGCTGACGCCGACGGCGGCGCTGCGGCTGGTGAACAAGGTGCAGTGGCTGCAGGTGCCGGGCGACGGCGCGTCGACGTGGTACGTGGTGGACCGCGAGGTCTACGCGGCGTTGACGGTGCCGGACAGCGCCGGGACGGGACCGCTGCAGCAGATCTCGGACACGGTCGCGGCGAAGCTGCCCGCTCGGCCGCTGCGCTTCTCCTGAGCTTCGGTCAGCGCAGGCCGGTGCCGCGGGCGACGGCCGTCTCGATGAGCGTGGTCAGCAGCGTCGCGTAGTCCACGCCGGTGACCTCCCACATCTTCGGGTAGGCGGACTTCGTCGTGAAGCCGGGCATGGTGTTGACCTCGTTGATGGTCAGCTCGCCGTCGGCGCCGACGAAGAAGTCGACGCGGGCGAGGCCCTGGCAGTCGAGCGCCTGGAAGGCCTTCACGGCCATCGCGCGGAGCTTCTCGGTGAGCGCGTCGTCGAGCTTGGCCGGGATGTCCAGCTCCGCGTCGTCGCCGAGGTACTTGGTTTCGAAGTCGTACCAAGCGTTTTCGTCCTCGGACAGCACACGGATCTCGGCGGGCAGCGAGGCTTCGACGCGGCCGTCCGGAAATTCGAGGACCCCGCACTCGACCTCACGGCCGACGACAGCCGCCTCGACGAGGACCTTAGGGTCGGTGGCGCGGGCGAGTTCGATGGCGGCGCCGAGGTCGTCCCACGACGTCACGCGGCTGATGCCGACGGACGACCCGGCGCGCGACGGCTTGACGAAGACGGGCAGGCCGAGCTTGGCCTTGTCGTGTTCGTCCAAAGTGGACTGGCTGCGCTTCAGGGCGGCGAAGGTGCCGACCGGAAGTCCTTCGGCGGCCAGGAGTTTCTTCGCGGTTTCCTTGTCCATGGCGGCGGCGCTGGCGAGCACACCGGGGCCGACGTACGGGATGCCGGCGAGCTCGAGCAGACCCTGAATGGTGCCGTCTTCGCCGAAGGCGCCGTGCAGCACCGGGAAGACGACGTCCACCTGGGAAAGGAGTTCGCTTTCCCGCCCGGCTTCGACGGCGACGAGACCCTGGCTGGACGGATCCCCGGCGAGAACGAGCCCCTTGCCGTCGTCGACGGACGGCAGTTCGCGGCCCCGGATGGCGAGCTGCGCGGAGTCCCCGGTGCCGAGCACCCAGCGTCCGGCGCGGGTGATGCCGACCGGGACGGCTTCGAAGCGTTCCGGATCGAGGTTCCCCAGGACGCTGCCGGCGGACAGGCAGGAGATGGTGTGCTCGCTGCTGCGCCCGCCGAACACGACCGCCACCCGGATCTTCTCGCTCATGGTGAGCCACCGTACCCGGTGACCTCGGCGAACAGCCGAGCCCCGTGCGCCGGGCGGACCCCCGCGCGCGACGAGCGCAACCTGTGCGGGCCCTGCTACGTCTGGTACATCGAGGCACCGGTGGGCCCGGGACCGCTCGCCCAGGCTGCTCGGCGCCGCACCAGGGCGGGGCCCGCCCTCCCCAGGGGGACCATCCCCGCTCCAGCGTATCGGCGAGGACCGACGCAAAGCCGGGAAAACCCGCCCGCGAACCCTCGTTGTCCACATCACGGCCCGGCTGTGGACAACAGCGCAAGCCCCGGCAAAGCGAGCGGATCACCGCGCATCCGCCGCACCCCGGCGCCCCAAGGCGGCCTTCGGTGCGCTGAACGCAACCAATGTGGCCTTCGGTGCGCTCAACGCAACCAAGGCCACATTGGGGCGCTCCATACCAAGCCGCGGCGCAAGTCTCAGCGCAGCAAAGACACCAGCGTCGGCAAGGCCGCCACCAGCGCCTCCCGCGCACAACCCGCGTACCCGATCGCCACCCCGTGCGCCGACGGCTCCCCCGCGAAGTGCCGCGCCAGCCCGTCCAACCGGATCCCGCGCCGCTCCGCGGAAGCGATCACCGAAGCCTCCACCGCAGCCGACGAAAACGGCACCACCAGGTGCGCCCCCGCGTCATCACCGCGAACCGGAACCCCCGCCGAAGCCAACGCCCCCGCCAGCAACGTGCGCCGCTCGGCCATCTCACGACGCAGTTTCCGCAGGTGACGCCCCAGATCCCCGTTCCGCGCGAACTCGTACAACACCCGCTGCCCGGCCGGCGACGGCCGCGTCCCGGTCAAATCCCGGTACGCCAGCACCGCCGACGTGATCGCCTCCGGCGCGACCATCCACCCCGCACCCAGCGTCGGCGTCAGGATCTTCGACGTCGTCCCCAAGTGCGCCACGACATCCGGTGCCAGAGAAGCCAGCATCGGCAGCGGCGCCACGTCGAAGCGCAGCTCGCCGTCGTAGTCGTCCTCGATGACCAGCATGGAAGACGAACGCGCCCGCTCCACCAGCGCCACCCGCCGCGCCGCGCTCAGCCGGCTGCCCATCGGGTACTGGTGCGCCGGCGAGCAGTACACCGCCCGCGCGCCCGGCGGGATCGCGTCCGGCCGCAGCCCCTCGTCGTCCACCGGCACGCCCACCACCCGCATGCCCGCCCGCAGGAACGCCTGCACCGCACGCTGATACCCGGGCTCCTCGACGGCGACGACGTCCCCGCGTTCGAGCACCGCCGCGGCCAGCTCGACGACGGCCGCCGTCGTGCCGCCGGTCGCCAGCACCGAACCGGCGGCCAGCCCGCGGTGGCGCAGCAGGTGCTCCGACACCGCCGCGCGGTACTCCGGCAGCCCGGCCCGGTGCGCGCGGACCAGGGGGTCCGGGTCGGCCGCGGCGCGCCACGCCCGGCGCCAGGCCGCGCGGTCCAGGCCGTCCGCCCACGGCGTGCCGGGGCCGAGGTCGAGCAGCGAAGGCGCT
Organism: Amycolatopsis sp. NPDC051371; assembly: GCF_040682155.1. Classification (NCBI taxonomy): domain Bacteria; kingdom Bacillati; phylum Actinomycetota; class Actinomycetes; order Pseudonocardiales; family Pseudonocardiaceae; genus Amycolatopsis; species Amycolatopsis sp. NPDC051371. Next base: position 1,091 of record NZ_JBFBAG010000018.1, on the reverse strand, counting down.
TCGGCCTCGAACGCCGGAACAGCAGGCGCCGGGACCTCCGAAGCCGAAAACGACGGCGGCGTCGTCACGTACGTGCCAGAGCCGTGGCGCCCGGCGATCCACCCCTCGGCGTGCAACTGCTCGTACGCCGCCGACGTCACCGTGCGGCTGACGCCGAGGCGCCCGGCCAGGGCCCGCGTCGACGGCAGCCGGTCGCCGCCCCGGAGGTGGCCTGAAGCGGCGGCTTCCCGCAACGCGTCGGCGAGCTGGACGGCCAGCGGCGTCGCGTCGTCCCGGTCGAGACTCACCGGGAGCGCGGTGTCGGCGTGGGTCACGGGACCTCCTCAAGTGGACTTCCCAAGTGTACGAGAAGTGGCCGTTTTCCGATGCCACTGCACTGGGAGACGCTGGTCGCATGCTGTCCACCACGCCCCGCACCACGCTCGGCCGCAAGAAGCACCGGGCCGTGACCGACCGCTCCGCGCTCTACGACGTCCTGGACGAGGGCCTGATCTGCCACCTCGGCATCGTCCGCGACGGCGCGCCGATCGTCCTGCCGACCGGCTACGGCCGCGACGGCGACACGCTCTACCTGCACGGCTCCACCGGCGCGTCCAGCCTCCGCATGGCGTCAAGCGACCTCGACGTCTGCGTCACCGTCACGCTCCTCGACGGCATCGTCTACTCGCGATCGGTCAACAACCACTCGATGAACTACCGCAGCGCGGTCATCTTCGGGAGCGCAAAGCCGGTCGTCGACGCCGAAGCGAAGATGCACGGCCTGAAGGTGCTCACCGACCACCTCGCGCCAGGTTCGTGGGAGCACGCGCGCGAGGTCAACGCGAAGGAGTTCGCGGCGGTGAGCGTCCTCTCCCTCGACCTCGCCGAAGCGTCGGTGAAGATGCGCGCCGAGGGCCCGGACGACGAGCCGGAGGACCTCGACGCGGACGCCGCCTGGGCGGGAGTCCTCCCGGTCCGGACGGTCTTCGGCGCGCCCGAGCCGTCCACCGACCTCTCCCCCGGCTGGACAACGCCGCCGCACGTCACCGGTCGTGAGTGAGAAACAGGGTTATTAAAAAGTTTATCAAACACGACCCGGCCACCGGCCACCC
>NZ_JBFBAG010000017.1:0-187495 GCF_040682155.1 Amycolatopsis sp. NPDC051371 | reverse complement strand
ATGCTGCTGGGCTCGGTCGAGATGCTGCGCCACGGCGTCACGACCAGCGCCGAGATGTACTTCGAAGGCGAGCAGCTGGTCGACGCGGTCCTCACTACGGGCGGGCGCGTGCTGGTCGCGCCGCCGGTGATGGAACTGCCGGGTCTCGACTGGCGCGCACAGCTGGCCGCGATCGAGCGCTGGATCGACACCGACGGCCTCCGCTTCGGCCCGGGTGAGCGCATCGAGCTGGGTTACGGCCCGCACTCGGCGTACATGCTCTCCGAAGAGGGTCTGCGCGCGACGGCCGAGTCCGCTGCTTCGCGCGGTGCGCTGGTGCAGATCCACGTCGCCGAGGCGGCTGCCGAGGATCTTGCGGTCCGTGAGGTGCACGGCTCGGTGCCCGCTTTGCTGCAGAAGCTGGGCATGCTCGACGGCCGGGTGCTCGCGGCGCACGCGATCCACCTGTCGGACGCGGACATCGCGTTGTTCGCGGCGCACGGCGTCGGGATGGCGCACTGCCCGGGCTCGAACGCGAAGCTCGCTTCGGGCATCGCGCGTGTTGCGGACTTGCGTGCGGCCGGCGTGGCGGTCGGCCTCGGGACCGACGGCCCGGCGTCCAACGACGACATCGACCTGTGGGAAGAGCTGCAGCTTTCGGCGATGTTCGCCCGGCTGGCCACGGGCGACTCGACGATCCTGACCGCGGCGGACGTGTTCCTGCTGGCCACCCTCGGCGGCGCTTCGGCTCTGGGCCGCGACGACATCGGCGCGCTGGAGCCGGGCCGGTGGGCCGACCTGGTGCACATCGACCTGGACGACCCGGCGTTCGCGTGCGGCGTGGACGTGCCGGACGTGCAACTGCTGTCGAACCTCGTCTGGGCGGCCGGGTCGCGGCGGGTCCGGGACGTGTGGGTCGCGGGCGAACAGGTCGTCGCCGACGGCGAGTCGCTTCGCGTCGATCGGGCGAAGGTCCAGGCTGGGGTGGCCGAGACCGCCGCCCGGCTGCGGGCTTGATCCACAGGCTCGTGCGGATGTGGACAACTCCGGGCCGCAAGCCTCGGCGAGCCGGTTCTGTCCGCCACCGCCGGTAAACTGGGCATGGGCACGCCCCCCAGGGAAGGGCGGGGGCCGGCCTGGTCAGCGTGGGCGGAGGATGACCTCCGTCTGGTGGGCGTCCGGGGTGGCCGAGACCGCCGTCACCACCGCGGTCGCCACCGAGTCCGCCTTCAGCAGGTGTGACGTGTCGTAGTCGCGGCCTTCGCCCTTGAAGATCTCCTGCTGCATCTCCGTGTCCGTGCGGCCGGGGTAGACCGACGTCACGCGGATCTCGGGCTCCTCCTCGCGCAGGGCGTCGGCGAACGCGCGGACGGCGAACTTGCTGGCGGCGTAAGGCGACCAGCCAGGGCGGGCGTTCAACCCGGCGCCCGAGTTGATCACGACCACGTGCCCGCGGGCCGCGCGCAACGCGGGCAGCAGCAGGCGGGTCAGCTCGACCACGGCCAGCGTGTTGACCTCGAAGTTGTCACGCCAGGCGGCGGCATCCGCATCCTCGATGCGGCCGAGTTTCGCGACGCCGGCCGAGTGGACCAGGACGTCCAGCGAGCCGATCCCCGCGACAGCGCGTTCGAGCGAAGCCGGGTCGGTCAGCTCGACCGGCCATGCCTTCGCGCCCGGAAGCTCCTTCGCCAGCGCGTCGAGCGCGGCCGCGTCCCGGCCGCCGAGGAGGAGGCGGTGGGTCGGGGCCAGCTGGTGGGCGACCGCCGCGCCGATCCCGCGCGAGGCACCGGTGACGAGGGCGAGGGGAAGATCCGTCATGCCCCCACCGTAGTGGCGAACCCGGCGTCCACCGTCTGGTCGTCGCGCTTGTCCTTGCCCAGCGAACGCGGTTCCGCGCACCCCGTCGCCGGGTCCGCGTCCGAGTCCTTCGCGTCGTCGCCCGCGTCCTTCGGCGTCAGGTGCTTGCCCTCGGCCGTGAAGCACACCTGGTAGCTACCGTCTTCGAGACCGGTGAAGGCGTAAGCACCATCAGGGCCGGTGACGACGCTCGTGCCGTTGTTCAGCGTCACCTTCACCCCGGCCAACCCCGGCTCGCCGGCGTCCTGCAGGCCGTTGCCGTCGGTGTCCACCCAGGCGAAGTCGCCGATCCGGTTCGTCGGCGGGGCCAGCCCCAGGTCCACGGTGAAGTCCTCGCGCTCCGAGCCGCCGAGGGTGCGCGGTGCCGTGCAGCCGTCCGGGCCGGCGTCGGAGTCGCGGTCGTCGGCCGCCGCGTCTTCGCGGGTCACCGTGAACTCCGCAGGAACGGCGAAGCACACCTGGTAGGTGCCGTCCTTCAGCTTCTCGAAGCCGTACTTGCCCTTGTCGTCGGTGGTCGCGGTGCCGACCGTGCCGCCGGCGCCGTCCTTCAGCGTCACCTTGACGCCCGCGACGCCCGGCTCGTCCGGGTCCTGGATTCCGTCGCGGTTGCGGTCGTTCCAGACGAAGTCGCCGATCTTCGCGATCGCGGGCGGCGGCTGGACGGTGATCGTCGCCGACGCCGTCTTGTCACCCAGCGTGCCGCCCTCGTACTTCACACCCGTCGCCTTGGCCGTGTTGACGTGCCCGGTGTCGGCGACCGTCAGGTTCGGGTGGTCGCAGGTCAGCTGCTTGGTCGCGCCCCCGGCCAGCGCGAACGGCTCGAACGTCCCGCTGCACCACGGGTCCTGGACGGTGACGCCGGTGAGGTCCTGCGTGCCTTCGTTCGTCACCGTGACGCGGTAGTGCGCGGTCTCGCCCGCGGTGACCGTCGCGAACGGGCCCCACGCGCCGGTCGCCGGGTTCTGCACTTCCTTCTTCACCGAGTACGCCGCGAGCTGCAGGTCGACGCAGTCCCAGCGCAGCCGTTCGGCGCTCGTCGTGGCGAAGAACTTCACCGCCGCCGCCTTCGCCGGGGCGGTCGCCGCGGGAAAGTCCTGCTTCGCGAGGCGGCCGTCGCCGGCGTCGTGGCCGGCGACCAGCTTGGTCTCCTGCACCTGGGCGCCGTTCACGTCGAAGAAGCGCAGGCCCGTCGCCGGCCCCGCGCCCGGCACGTACGAGCCGGTCGACACGCTGAGCGTGTACACGCCGCCGGGGACGAACTTCTCGGTCGAATAGGCGGTGCTGGCCCTGCCGTCCGGCGTCTGGATCACCGCCGAGCGCTGCCCGTCGACGGCGAAGGCCTGCTCGGTGAGCAACCTCGGCGCCTTCGCTGCCGGGGTGCCGGGCGGGACCGGCGCGGCCGGGGTGAAGACGTAGCTGTCCGGAGCGCCGTTGCGCGCCGTCTCCTCGACGCTCGGGTTCGCCGCGATCCCGCCGCACGCGGGCGCGGGGTCCGCGGTCGCCGAGGGCACCACCACCGCGGACAGCGCCACCACCGTCACTGCCACCACGCGCGCCGAACGGACCATGCTTCGACTATGGCGCGGTGCCCGGGCCCGCACCGGTCGAGAACCATCCACTTAAGAGTGAACCTCGGCCGGTGCGGGCCTGGTGCGTCAGCGTTCGCCGATGCGGCCGGGCAGCCCGAAGCGGCCCTTCTTCCACACCGAAACAAGTGACGGCCGCGGCTGCGCGGTGCCGCCGTCGGGCCAGTGCGACGTCGGGTTCGCCGAGCTCGCGGCGTTCTCGCCGGGGTGCTGGACCGCGACGAGCACCAGGTGGTCGGTGACGACCGGCCCGCACGTCTCGGCGCCGACCGGCACCGAGAGGAACTGCTTGACGTGCCCGCGTTCCGGCCCGGTCACCGGCACCGAGAACAGGCCGTCGTTCGAGCCGAGCGCGTTGCCGTCGGTGGAGATCCACAGGTTGCCGTGGCGGTCGAAGGTGACGTTGTCCGGGCAGGAGATCGGGCTGACCTTGCTCTTGTCGAAGCCGCCGTAGTAGGTGTCGGCCGCCGCTGGGTCACCGCAGACGAGCAGCAGCCGCCAGGAGAACTTCGTCGACGCCGCGTCGCCGCGGGCCTCCTCCCACTCCAGGATCTGCCCGTTCTTGTTGGCCACGCGCGGGTTGACCTCGTCGACGCCGGCTTTGCCCGCCGCGCTGCGGTCGGAGTTGTTGGTCAGCGCCGCGTAGATCCGGCCGTTGACCGGGTTCGGCTCGATGTCCTCGGGCCGGTCCATCTTCGTGGCGGCGACCTTGTCGGCGGCCTGCCGCGTGAAGACGTAGACCTCTTCCGCGGTGAAGCCGTCCACAAAGGACTTGGTGCCGCTCGCCAGCGGGATCCACTCGCCGGCGCCGTCGAACTCGCCGTCGGCCGGGAGCTTGCCGGTGCCGTCGATCTCGCCCGGGCTGTCGCCGGTGAAGCGGGCGACGTACAGCGTGCCGTCGTCGAGCAGCGCCGAATTGTGCCGGCGCGCGTGGGCGCTCTTGCCCGGCTTGTACTTGCCCTTGGAGACGAACTTGTAGATGTACTCGAACCGCTCGTCGTCCCCGGTGTAGGCGGCGACGCGGCCGTCCGCGGTGATCTTGATGTTCGAGCCCTCGTGCTTGAGACGGCCGAGCGCGGTGTGCTTGATCGGCGTCGACGTCGGGTCGTTCGGGTCGATCTCGACGACCCAGCCGAACCGGTTCGGCTCGTTCGGCTCCCGCGCGACGTCCCAGCGCTTGTCGAACCGCTCCCACTTGCGGGTGCTGGCGCCGGTGCCGATGGCGTACCGCTTCAGCCGCGCGGCCTCGACCGGATCGGTGATCTTCTCGGAGTTGGCGAAGTACTGGTGGATGTTCTCCTCGCCGGAAAGCACCGTGCCCCACGGCGTCACGCCACCGGAGCAGTTGTTCTGCGTGCCGCGGACCTTGCGCCCGCTCGGGTCGGCCGACGTCTTCAGGTACTTCGAACCGGCGGCCGGGCCGCGGACCTCGAAGACCGTGTCGAGCGTGATGCGGCGGCCGTACCGGCTGGGCACGACCTCGAGGCCGCCGTGGACGGGGTCACGGCGGGTCAGCAGCACGGACAGCCCGTGCGCCGCCCAGGCGATCTTCACCTGCTCCTCGGTGGGGTTCGCCGGGTCGTACTGGTCGGCCGGGAACAGGTGCACCTCGGCGGTGTACTCGTGGTTCACGACGAGCAGGTTGGTCAGGCCCAGCGGGTCCTGCGGGATCAGGCCGACGAAGTCGTTGTTGTAGCCGAACTGCTTCGCCTGCGCAGCCGCCGTTTGCTTGGTGTAGTCGAACTTCGGCGCGCCCGGCAGCACGGGATCGCCCCAGCGGATGACCAGGCGCTGCGCGTAGCCGTCGGGGACGGTGACCGCGTCGAGCTTGTTCGGCGGGACCGGGTCGAAGTCGGTGCCGGGCACCGGACGCGGGCCCGGCTTCTGCGCGGGCGAAGCGGCGGCGGTCCCCGAGAGCGCCGCGAACCCGCCCGCGGCGGCGGCCATCACGGCGCCGGCCTTGAAGGCCCCGCGGCGGGAGATGTCCTTCACGACGTCGCCGAAGTACTCGTTCCCGGACTCGTTCGGCTCGGGGTGGGCACAGGCGTTGCCGCAGCGGTATTCGCAGGTGATCGGGGAGCGGCCGCCGGGGTGGGCGGGGAACAGCGGGAGCAGACGGTCGGGCACGAGGCCTCCATGGTGGGAGTTCGGGAACGAACCGACCGTAAGCCTCCCAAACCAGCCATTCCCGACATACAGGTGAACGGCGGGTGTACTGCTACTCCGAACGGCCTCGTCAGAACTCTTCGCCGACGAGCGCCGCTTCCTTCGGCACCGTGTGCGGGTCGGTCTTGCGCTCCCGCAGCGAGAGCAGACCGCCCGCGATCACGCACAGCACGGCCGAAGCGACGAACGGCGCCTGCGGCGAGCCGAACCACTCGGCGACGTGCCCGACGAGCGTCGCGGCGACGGCGCCACCCAGCCAGCGGCAGAAGTTGTAACCCGCGCTGGCGACCGGGCGCGGCGCGTCGCTGATCGACATCGCGGTGCCGGTGAACAGCGTGTTCAGCAGTCCGGACACCAGCCCGGAGACGATGATGCCGACGACCAGTACCGGCTTGCTCGGCACGGCCAGGACCAGCATCAGCACGGCGTAGCCGAAGACGGCGGCCGCGGCGGCGTGCCGCTCACCGAGCTTGGCGGCCAGCCGCGGCGCGAGGGCGACCCCGGCGACGGCGACGCACAGGCCCCAGCCGCAGAAGATCAGTCCGACGGCGATGGCGCTCCAGCCGAGGACGAACGGCGACCAGGCCAGCACCGCGAAGAACGCGGCGGTGTACAGCGCCGACGCGACGGAAGTGCGCAGCAGACCGGTGTGCTTCAGCGCGCGGATCGGGTCGAGCAGCTTGATCGGATCGCGCTTCTCGTGCTTGTCGCTCTTGAGGAACACCGCGCACAGCACGAGCGCGCCCGCCATCAGGACCGCGGTGCCGAGGAACGGGCCGCGCCACGAGATGCTGCCGAGCAGCGCGCCCAGCAGCGGGCCCACCGAAAGGCCGACGCCGAGAGCGGCTTCGTAGAGCAGGATCGCGCCGGACTGGCCGCCGGTCGCCGCGCCGACGATCACCGAAAGCGCCGTCGCGATGAAGAACGCGTTGCCGAGGCCCCACACCGCGCGCAGCCCGACGAGCTGTTCGATCGAGCCGGCGGCCGAACACAGGGCGGTGGCGGCGACGATCAGCGTCAGCCCGACGAGGACGGTGCGCTTGGGGCCGAACTTGGCGCTCGCCGCGCCGGTGACCAGCATCGCGATGACCTGGACGCCGAGGTACGACGAGAAGAGCAGCGTGACCTGCGACGGCGTCGCGTCCAGGCCCTTGGCGATGGAGAGCAGGATCGGGTCGACCAGCCCGATCCCCATGAAGGCGATGACCGCGGCGAACGCGGTGATCCACACCTGCTTGGGCTGGCCCTTGACGGCGTCCAGCAGGCTCGAGTGGTGTTCAGCGCTCATCGCTGATCAGTTCCTCCTTCTTGGTGTCAACGAGCAACTTGGCGAGGGCCGGGAGGGCGGCCTCGATCGCAGCGCGGTCGGCGTCGTCCATCGCGATCAGTCGCTCGCGAAGGAACTCTTCGCGGGCTGCGACCATCTCGGCGTAGAAGCGACGACCCTCGTCGGTGACGTCCACGAGCACCGCCCGCCGGTCGGCGGGGTCCGGCGTGCGGGTGGCCAGGCCGAGGCGTTCGAGGCGGCTGACGACGTCGGTCATCGACGGCAGCTTGACCCGCTCGAACTCGGCCAGCGCACTCATCCGCCGCGGCCCGCCGTTGACGAGCTCGCTCAGCACCGAACCCTGCGTGAGGGTCAGCGTCAGCTGCGGGGTCTGGCGGCGCACCTGGTGGTAGAGCCGGAAGACCAGCGGCCGGAGCCGGTGGGCGAGATCGGCGATCGCGGAAGTCACTTAGCTATGCTAACAAAAATTAGTAAGGGTAGCTAAGTAACTCGGCTCACAGGCTAGGCTCGGGGGATGGACGCGGTGATCTTCGACCTCGACGGCGTACTGGTGGACTCGGAGCGGATCTGGGACGAGGTGCGCCGCGCGGTGGTCGCCGAGCACGGCGGCACGTGGCGCGACGAGGCGACCCGCGCCCAGCAGGGGATGAGCACACCGGAGTGGGCTCGTTACCTGGTCGAGGAGCTGGGGGCGCGGCTTTCGCCGCCGGAGATCGCGACTTTGGTGGTCAAGCGGATGGCCGCGCGGTATGCGAAGGAACCGCCGTTGATCCCTGGCGCGGTCGAGGTCGTGCGGCAGGTGTCGGCGCGGTGGCCGGTGGCGATCGCCAGCTCGTCCCCGGTGATCCTGATCAAGGGATTTCTCGACGTGACGGGGTTGCCGGTGGGGGCGGCGGTGTCGTCGGAGCAGGTCGGAGCGGGGAAGCCGGCGCCGGATGTGTACCTGCGGGCGGCCGAGTTGCTGGGAGTGGCGCCCGAGCTGTGTGCGGCCGTGGAGGACACGACCAACGGGCTTCGGTCGGCTTTGGCGGCGGGGATGGCGGTTTACGCGGTGCCGAACCCGCACTTCCCGCCGGACCCGGAGGTGCTGAAGCAGGCCGCGGCGGTGGTGGAGAAGATCACCGACTTGCCGGGGGCGCTCGGGCTCAGCTGACTTCGGCGCGCACGGGCGGCGAGCCGGGAACGACATCGGCCAGGAACACCTGGTACGAAGAAGCCACCCGGTCGACGAGCGTGCCTTGACTCAGGTCACCCCGCGCGTTGTAAAGCCGCAGATGCTCCATCGTCGATGAGAGCAGGTAGACCGCCTTGCCGGGGGGTAACGGCCCACCGGTCTCGCCGACGTATCCGGCCAGGACGGTTTTGCCGCCATCCGGGAGGAGCGCCATGCACTGCGGGGACATCGTCCCGTACTGCGGAGCGGTCGAGGTGAGGTCCTCGCCCACGGGGATCGCCGCGACACAGAACAACTCCCGGTCGGGACCATTCGGCGCCTTGCCGGTGTAGGCCCACGCCTGCCATCTGTCGGTCTGGCCGGCGAACTCCGTGAGTAGCGCCTTGTCACCTCGGGTGAGCATGTGGTCGAACGGCTGGTACGCCGGCTTGGCGAGCACCAGGTCTTGCCCCGGCTTCGCGGGCGCGACCGGGGCGGGCGCCGTGCTCACCCGGGTGGCCAGCAGCACACTCGTCAGCACCACCAGCACCGCGGCCAGCGGGGCGACCACTACGGTCAGGCGCCGCCGCCGGGGCCGGCGCTGCCGGCGCTGTTGCTCCACCCAAGCCGCGTCGAGGTTGGGCGTGACCTTGCCCGCCTGCTCACGCAGCGTCTCGGCCAGCTTGCGTTCGAGGTCGGTCATCGCTCACCTCCCGGTTCGTCCCCCAGGTGCTTGCGCAGATTCTCCATCGCGTGGTGCGTGGTCGCCTTGACCGTGCCCGGTGAGATCCCCAACGTCTCCGCGATGCCCGCAGTGCTCAAGTCCAGCCAATAGCGAAGCACCAGCACCTCGCGTTGCCGGCGGGACAGCTTCCCCAGCACCCCGCGCAGCTGTTCGTGCTCCCAGTTGGCCACCGCCCTGACCTCGGCCGACAGCTCGTCCGGCGGTCGGTCCTGCGGCGTGCGCCGGACGACCCGCAGGTGCCGCGTGCGCGACCGGGACATGTTCACCACGGTCGTGCGGAGGTAGCCCGCGACGCGCGTGTGGTCGGACAGGGAGTCCCAGCGCTGGTGGACCTTGACGAAGGCCTCCTGCGCGACGTTCTCCGCGTCGTCCGCGCCGAGCAGGTGGGCCAGCCGGGTCATCTGGGCGAAGTACTCCCGGAACAGGTCGTGGAACGTCGGCGCGCCCAGATCCCCCGGCGCGCTCTCGCCCACGCTCGCACTCACACCCCGCCAACGCCCACCCCGCCCCACCGGTTTAGCCATCCGGCCAAAAGTAGGCCGCCCCCTGCGCAACACGTAACCCTCACTCCGAAGCCAATCGGCCGTGACTGTGGTCGGATGGGTAAAGATCGGCACAGTGTGCACCACGCGAAGAAGGCCGCCACCAGCGGTGACGGCCTTCGACAGGGGACTGCTTTACCGCTCGAGCTCGCCGCGGATGAACTTCTCGACGGCGTCGCGGGCGGTCGCGTCGTCGTACTGCTCCGGCGGCGACTTCATGAAGTAGGACGACGCCGACAGGATCGGGCCGCCGATGCCGCGGTCGAGCGCGATCTTCGCCGCACGCACCGCGTCGATGATGATGCCCGCCGAGTTCGGCGAGTCCCACACCTCGAGCTTGTACTCCAGGTTCAGCGGCACGTCGCCGAACGCGCGGCCCTCGAGCCGGACGTAGGCCCACTTGCGGTCGTCGAGCCACTGCACGTAGTCCGACGGTCCGATGTGGATGTTGGCCTTGCCCAGGTCGCGGTCGATCTGGGAGGTGACGGACTGGGTCTTCGAGATCTTTTTCGACTCGAGGCGCTCCAGCTCCTTCATGTTCAGGAAGTCCATGTTCCCGCCCACGTTGAGCTGCATCGTCCGGTCGAGCTGGACGCCGCGGTCCTCGAACAGCTTCGCCAGCACGCGGTGCGTGATGGTGGCGCCGACCTGCGACTTGATGTCGTCGCCGACGATCGGGATACCCGCGTCCGTGAACTTCTGCGCCCACTCGGGGTCGGAGGCGATGAACACCGGCAGCGCGTTGACGAACGCCACGCCGGCGTCGATCGCGGCCTGGGCGTAGAACTTGTCCGCCACCTCGGAGCCCACGGGGAGGTAGGAGACCAGCACGTCGGCTTCGACCTCGCGCAGCGCGGCGACGATGTCGACCGGGGTCTCGTCGGACTCCTCGATCGTCTCGCGGTAGAAGCGGCCGAGGCCGTCGTGGGTGTGACCGCGCTGGACGGTGACGCCGAGCGGCGGCACGTCGGCGATCTTGATCGTGTTGTTCTCGGACGCGAAGATCGCCTCCGAGAGGTCGCGGCTGACCTTCTTGGCGTCCACGTCGAACGCGGCGACGAACTCGATGTCGCGGACGTGGTAGCCGCCGAAGTCGACGTGCATCAGACCCGGGACCCGCGTGGCGGGGTCCGCGTCGCGGTAGTACTGGACACCCTGGACCAGCGACGCCGCGCAGTTGCCGACGCCCACGATGGCCACCCGAACGCGGCGGTTCTCGCCCATGGGGGTTTCTCCTTCAATCCGTGTCTGTTCAGTAGGTCTGGTGCCGCGACGCTGCGGCCCGGCCGTCCGGCTCAGGTCTCCGGACCCTGCCGTTCGGCTTGTTCGTGCGCGATCAGCTCGTTGAGCCAGCGCACCTCCCGCTCGCTGGTCTCCAGCCCCAGCCGGTGCAGCTCGCGGGTGTAGCGATCGATCTTCTCCTCGGCCCTGGCCAGTGCCGCCCGCATGCCCTCACGGCGTTCTTCGACGCGGCGGCGGCGGCCCTCGAGGATCCGCATCCGCACGTCGGCCGGGGTTCGCGAGAAGAAGGCCAGGTGGACGCCGAATCCTTCGTCGTCCCAGGTCTGCGGCCCGGCGTCGCCGAGCAGCTCACCGAAGCGCTCCTTGCCCTCCGCGGTGAGCTTGTAGACCCGCCGCCCGCGCCGCGACCACGCCCGGTCGTCGGCCTCGTCCAGCTCTTCGACCAGGTATCCGGCCCGCAGCAGCTTCCGCAGGGTCGGGTACAGCGAGCCGTACGAGAACGTCCGGAGCGTGCCGAGCGTCTCGTGCAGCCGCTTGCGCAGCACGTACCCGTGCATGGGCGCTTCGTGCAGAAGACCGAGGATCGCGAACTCCAGCACACCGCCCCCCTTCCGGGAACAAACCGAGCCGACCGACGTTGCTCCGAATGATCGCCTCGATCCAACCTACCCAGCCACTATATCGCGGCGATACATCGAAGTGGCGAAGCCAACAGGCCTGCTCACTCTGGAGTGGGCGAAATTCACCGGAGAGTTATCGAACGTCCGGCGTGTCCCCGCCGGGCCGGCCACCGGCCGCGCTAGGGGGCGTGGACGACACAGGAACAGCCCGTACTCTGTCCTGGTGATTAACCAGCGGCAGGTCGTGGACTACGCGTTGCAGCGCCGTGCGCTGCTCGCCGAAGTCCGCTCCGGGCGCGTCGGCGGCTATGAAGCCTGCGACGCGAGCCCGTACCTGCTGCGGGCGGCGAAGTTCCACGGCCGGGCCGGTGACCAGCCCTGCCCGATCTGCCGCCAGGAACCGCTGACCCTGGTGTCCTGGGTCTACGGTGACGAACTCAAGCACGTCGCGGGCTCGGCGAGGACTCCCGAAGAGCTGGCCAGGATGGCCGGCTCGTTCGCCGAGTTCACCGTCTACGACGTCGAAGTGTGCCGGGCGTGCCACTGGAACCACCTGGTCCGGTCCTACGTCCTCGGCACGGGGGAACCGGCCGACGGTCCGCGAAAGACCGCAGGCCGGTGAGCTGTATCACAACCGCTGAAGAGCGCAGAACGGCGCGACACCGAGCGCCGGTCTGGGAGGCCCATTCGTGAACGACGACCGCAACCGCTCCTGGCCCGGCCAGGAGCCAGATGCACCTCGCCGTGCCCAGTCAGGCCCGTGGCCGGGGGAAGACCCCGGTCCGGCGTGGCCCGGCGAAGAAGCCCCCCGCCGCCCACGCGGTGATTCGGCGCAGCGCGGCACGCCACCGCGGGGGAACCCGCGCGGCGGCGGGTCGCCCGAATGGCCGTCCGGCGACGAAGGCGGCCCCCAGTGGCCCGGCGAAGAGCCGGCGCGACGGCCGCAGCGCCCGCGTCAGCAAGGTCAGCAGGGCATGCCGCCCCGCCGGGCCGTCCCGCCGCCCGGCCAGCGCGCCCAGCAGGGCCCGCCGGGGTCGCCGCCGCAGGGCTTCCGCCAGCCCGCCGGCAACCGGCCGGTGCCGGCGCCCGGGCGTGAGCCGGACCTGATCACGCACCACGCGCACAACGGCACCGACGACATCGGCCGCGACCCGTACGACGACGGCTACGACGATCACGACGCTGCCGCCTTCAACGAGTTCGCCGACGACGTCGAGCCCCAGGCCGAGCTCGACGAAAAGGGCAAGAAGGTCCTCACGCCGGCGCAGCGCAAGAAGCGCCGGTGGAAGATCATCCGGCGGGTGGCGTACGCCTGCGTCGGGCTGTTCTTCGTGGTCCCCGCGATCGCGTTCGTCATCACCTACTTCCTGGTCGACGTGCCGACGCCGGAGAGCATCAAGTCGCTCCAGAACCAGCCGATCACCTACTACGACGCCAGCAACCAGGTGATGGGCCGGGAGCTGCCGCCGGGCGGTGACCGCCAGCTGCTCAAGCCGGGTGAGGTGCCCGACGTCGTCAAGCACGCGGTGTACTCGGCGGAAGACGCGACGTTCGAGACCAACTCCGGCTTCGACGTCACCGGCATCCTGCGCGCGGTCTGGAACCAGGTCTCCGGTGGCCAGGGCGGTGGTTCGACCATCTCCCAGCAGTACATCAAGCAGGCGACGCAGAACGACGCCCCGACGCTGACCCGCAAGTGGACCGAGCTGGCCAAGTCGTTCAAGATGAACAACCAGCAGTCCAAGGAAGAGATCATCACTTCCTACCTGAACATCGTCTACTTCGGACGCGGGGCGAACGGCATCCAGGCGGCCGCCAAGGCCTACTTCAACAAGGACGCCAAGGACCTCAACGCGTCGGAGGCCTCCCTGCTGGCCGGCCTGATCCAGGGCCCGGGCCGCTCGGAGAACCAGGCGTACGCCCAGAAGCGCTGGGCGTACGTGATGGACCAGATGGTCGCCAACAAGTGGCTCCGCGCCGACGAGCGCGCCACCTTCCAGTACCCGACGCCGATCCCGAAGAACGCCAACAAGGAGCAGAACTCGGGAAAGATGACCTACCAGCTCCAGCAGCGGATCAAGGATGAGCTGGCGGCGAAGGGCTACGACGAGAACAAGCTGTTCTCCAGCGGCGCCAAGATCTACACCACGATCGACCCGGCGGCCCAGGAGGCCGCGGAGAAGGCCGCCGCCGACGGCATGAAGGGCCAGACCGACGAGAACCTGCTGAACGCGCTGGTGGCGGTCAACCCGAAAACCGGCGGCGTCATCGCCTACTACGGCGGGCCGGAGCTGGTGAAGGACGCCGACGGCAAGGACCAGATCGGCCAGGACCGCGCCAACCAGGCGAGAAACCCGGGCTCGTCGGTGAAGGCGTTCGACCTCACGGCGTTCCTGAAGATGGGCAAGGGCCTCGGCGAGACGTTCGACGGCTCGAACAACCGGGTGCTCGGCGGCCGCACGGTCCGGAACGCGGGTGACAGCGCCAGCTGCGGCAAGGACTGCACCGTCGCGAAGGCGATGGAGATCTCGGCGAACACTGTGTTCTACGACATGGTCCTGAACGTGACGAAGCCGTCGCGGGTCGCGGAAGCGGCGAAGGAAGCCGGGGTCAAGGTCTCGCCGGAAGGCAAGAGCGTCCTCTACACCGACGACAACAACATCTCGCTCGGTGGTGGTGGCACGGCTGTGACGCCGGAGGACATGGCGGCCGCGTACGCGTCGTTCGCCAGCGGCGGCACGTACCACGAGCAGCACTTCGTCTCGAAGCTGACGAACAACCAGGACGAGGTGGAGTTCGACGAGAACAACATCAAGACCAACCCGGCGTTCGCCGACGACGCGTCGAAGAGCCAGCAGATCGCGGGCAACGTCACCGAAGCGCTGGTCCCGGTCATCGACCACTCGAAGCTGAAGTGCCCGAGCGGCCACGAGTGCGCGGGCAAGACCGGTACGCAGCAGTACACGGCGAAGGCCGACGACCCGAAGGCGTACGCCGACCGCAACGCGCAGACGTGGATGGTGGGTTACACGCCGTCGGTGTCGGCGGCGGTCTGGGTCGGCGGCGACGGCAACAAGCCGCTGCACGACCCGAAGAACAGGCCGATCTTCGGTGCGACCATCGCCGGCCCGACGTGGCAGAACTTCATGAACCTCTACCTCAAGGGCAAACCGGCGGAGAAGTTCGACAAGGTGCAGGCGATCGGCAAGGACGTCAACGACGTGACGACCACGCCGTCGAAGCCGTCGGACACCCCGAGCGTCACCACGACACCGACCACCCCGGAGTCGTCCGAGAGCACCGAGCCGTCGGAAACCGACTCGGAGACGACCCGGACCGGCCGGCCCACGCGGCCCGGACCGGGCGAGACCCCGACGTTCCCGCTCGGCAACCCCTCGGGTGGTGGTGGCGGGGTCGCCCAGCCACCGGGCGCCGGGCCCGGCTAGAAACGTCCTCCTTCAGGGCCCTTCGCGAACACGCGGAGGGCCCTGAAGCGTTTCAGGAAGATCGTTTCGGCAACCCCCGCGTTTCTCGCGCGTCCCTTCCAAGAGGGGGTGGCGACTGTCGCCGCCCACGATTGCTGGAGGACTGCCCCGTGCCCGACGATCGATCCCGCTCCTGGCCGCCGGGCCAGGGTCCCGATCCACGCCGTCGAGGGCCCGCGCAACCTCAGGGCCCGCACGGCCAGGGCCCGCGACGCCCGGTGCCCCCGCCGTCCGGCCGGCCGCAGCAGCCACCGCGCGGGTACCGGCCCGAGCCGCCGCCGATGAGCGGTGGCCCCGAGCTGATGACGCACCACGCGTACGACGAGCCGACCGGCTACGACGACGTCGAGCCCGACGCCGACGGCAAGCCGGTCCTCACGCCGGAGCAGCGCAAGAAGCGGCGCTGGAAGATCATCCGGCGGGTCGGCTACGGGTTCGTCGGGGTGTTCTTCGTGCTGCCCGCGATCGCGTTCGTCATCACGTACTTCCTGGTCGACGTGCCGTCGCCGACCGAGGTCGCGCAGAACCAGAGCCAGGCCGTGACCTACCTCTACGCCGACGGCTCGCCGATGGGCAAGGACGTCCCGCGCGGCGGCAACCGGGTCCTGCTGACCCCGGAGCAGATCCCCGACGTCATGAAGCACGCGGCGATCGCGACCGAGGACGACTCCTTCGAGACCAACTCCGGCTTCGACGTCGGCGGCCTCCTGCGCGCGGTCTTCAACCAGGCCACCGGCGGTACCGGCGGTGGTTCGACGATTTCGCAGCAGTACATCAAGAAGGCCACCGACAACGACGCGCCCACGCTGACGCGCAAGTGGACCGAGCTGGCCAAGTCGTTCAAGATGAACCAGACGTACGAGAAGAAAGACATCATCACCGCGTACCTGAACATCATCTACTTCGGGCGTGGGGCGTACGGGGTCGGCGCGGCGTCGCAGGCCTTCTTCCACAAGGAAGCCAAGGACCTGAGCTTCTCGGAAGCCGCACTGCTGGCGGGGCTGATCCAGCAGCCGGGCCGGTCCGAGAACCCCAAGGTCGCGCAAGACCGCTGGAACACCGCGCTCGACCGGATGCTGAAGAACAACTACATCTCCGCGGCCGACCGAGCGGCGGCCCAGTTCCCGACGCCGATCCCGCTGGAGGACAGCAAGCAGCAGGCCGGCGCGCCGCCCGCGTTCGTCGTCCAGCAGGTGAAGGACGAGCTGGCCGCGCACGACATCCCGGAGGACCGCTACTACTCCGGCGGTTTCCAGGTGCAGACGACGATCGACCCGAAGGCGCAGCAGGCCGCGGAACAGGCCGCCACCGAGGCACTCGAAGGCCAGGTGGACGACAACCTGCTCAACGCGCTCGTCGCCGTCGACCCGAAGACCGGCGGCGTGCTCGCCTACTACGGCGGCAAGCCGATCGTGCAGGTCAACGGGCAGGACCAGGCCGGGCGCGACTGGGCGGACACGCCGCAGAACCCGGGCTCGTCGATGAAGCCGTTCGACCTGACGGCGTTCCTCAAGATGGGCAAGGGCCTCGACGCGACGTTCGACGGCTCCAACAACCGCACGTTCGACGGCCGTGTCGTGCGCAACGCCGGTCCAGGCAGCAGCTGCTCGCAGCAGTGCACCGTCGCCGAGGCGATGGAACGCTCGGCGAACACGGTGTTCTACGACATGGTCCTCAACCAGACCCACCAGGAACCGGTCAAGGACGCGGCGCGGGAAGCCGGCGTGAAGACCAAGAACGACGACGGCGGCCAGTCGATCATCTCCACCAAGGACAACAACATCTCCCTCGGCGGTGGCGAAACCCAGATCACGCCGCTCGACATGGCCTCGGCGTACGCGACCTTCGCGGCCAACGGCGAGCAGCGGGCCCGCCACTTCGTGCTGAAGGTGACCAACGGGCAGAACGAAGTCGCCTACGAAGCTCCGACCGACGCGAAATCGGCGTTCGACAGCGACTCCGACAAGAGCCGCCAGATCGCCGGGAACGTCACCGAAGCGCTGAAGCCGGTCATCGGGTTCTCGCACCTGAAGTGCCCGGCCGGCCACGAGTGCGCCGGCAAGACCGGGACGCAGCAGCACACGAAGGTCGCGGGCGAGCCGTCCTGGGCGGCGAACGCGAACTCGCAGACGTGGATGGTCGGGTACACGCCGTCGGTCTCGGTGGCGGCCTGGGTCGGCGGCGACGGCAACAAGCCGCTGCACGGCAAGAACAACTCGCCGATCTACGGCTCGACCATCGCCGGCCCGATGTGGCAGAAGTTCCTGTCGCTGTACCTGACGGGCAAGCCGGGAGAGCGGTTCGACAAGGTCGACCGCATCGGCGGCGAGGTGCCCCCGCCGTCGTCCGACGTGGCCACGACGACGGACGCGACCCCGACGAGCGAGAACCCCGGCGACGGCGACCAGGGCGACGACGGCAACGGCAACGGCAACGACAACGGTCACGGCCACAACCAGTCGTCTTCGCAGGAGAGCACGCCGAAGCACACGAAGACGCCGACCTCGAAGGAAACGCCCACGAAGTCCGACGAGCCGGAGAACTAGCCGCCCCGGGGTGAACCACGGTGGGCCGCGGTCCGTGTCCCTTCGAGAGGACTGCGTCCGCAGCCCACCGTGGAGGACGGCCCGTGAACAACGACCGCACGTCACCCGGCCGGCGGCCCGACCCACGTCGTCGTCGGACCCGGCGGCCGGTGCCCCGCGCCGGGTTGCTGGGCACCGAGCCGGAGCTGATCACCCACCACGCGCACAACGGCACCGAGCCGGACGACCTGCCGACCGTGCCGATCCTGCGGCCGCGCCCCGGGCAGCCGCCGCGCCGCCCGCGTCCGCTCACCGACGGGGACCTGCGGAAACGGCGGTGGCGGCGGGTCCGGCGGATCGCCTACGTGGTCGCCGGGCTGTTCTTCGCCGTCCCCGCCGTCGCGTTCCTCGTCACCTACTTCGCCGTCGACGTCCCCTCGCCGGAGACGGTCGCGCAGGCGCAGGGCCAGGCCGTCACCTACCTCTACAGCGACGGCACCGAGATGGGCAAGGACGTCCCCACCGGCGGCAACCGGCAGATCCTGGCGCCGAACCAGATCCCGGACGTCGTGAAGAAGGCCGTGATCGCGACCGAGGACGCGTCGTTCGAGACCAACTCGGGCTTCGACGTCGGCGGCATCCTGCGGGCGGCGTACAACCAGGTCACCGGCGGGTCCGGCGGCGGGTCCACGATTTCGCAGCAGTACATCAAGAACGCCTCCGGCGACGACGACCCGACGCTGACGCGCAAGTGGGTCGAGCTCGCGAAGTCGTTCAAGATGAACCAGACCTACGAGAAGGCGGACATCATCACCGCCTACCTCAACATCATCTACTTCGGCCGCGGCGCCTACGGCATCCAGGCCGCCGCGCAGGCCTACTTCGGCAAGGACGTCGGCCAGCTCGACTACTCGCAGTCGGCGTTGCTGGCCGGGCTGATCCAGCAGCCGGGCCGCTCGGAGAACACCGCTGTCGCGACGAGCCGGTGGAACACCGCGCTGGACCGGATGCTGAAGAACGGTTACCTGACGCCGGCCCAGCGCGCCGCAGCGAAGTTCCCGGCGCCGATCCCGCTGCGCGAAAGCCGGGAAGCGGGCGCGCTGAACCCGTTCATCAAGAACAAGGTCAAGGCCGAGCTGGCCGCGCAGGGCATCGACGAGAAGCAGTACTACTCGGGCGGGTTCCAGGTCTTCACGACCATCGACCCGGTGGCCCAGCAGTCGGCCGAGAAAGCCGTGGCCGAGGGCATGGACGGGCAGACCGACGACCGGATCCTCAACGCCCTCGTGGCGGTCGACCCGAAGTCCGGCGGCGTGCTCGCGTACTACGGCGGCGACGCGATCGTGAAGGGCCCGAACGGCGAGGACCAGGCCGGCCGCGACTGGGCCGACGAGCCGCACAACCCGGGTTCGTCGATGAAACCGTTCGACCTGGCGGCGTTCCTCAAGCTCGGCCGCGGCCTCGACGCGCGGTTCGACGGCACGTCACCGCGGACGTTCCCCGGCGTCGACCTGCCGATCCGCAACGCCGGCGACAGCAGCAGCTGCTCACAGCAGTGCACGGTCGCCGAGGCGATGCAGCGGTCCACGAACACGGTGTTCTACGACATGGTCCTCAACATCACGAAGCCGTCCGGAGTCGCCGAAGCGGCGCAGGAAGCGGGCATCCGGACGTCGGACAACGGCGGCCGCAGCAAGCTCTTCACCGGCGACAACAACATCTCCATCGGCGGCGGCGGAACCGAGGTGACCGCGGCGGACATGGCGTCGGGCTACGCGACGTTCGCAGCCGGCGGCGTCCAGCGCGACCGTCACTTCGTGCAGAAGGTGACCAACGCGAACGGCGAAACCGCGTACGAAGCCAAGGACCGTTCGACCGACGCGTTCGCGGACAACGACGCCCAGAAGAGCGCCCAGATCGCGGGGAACGTGACGGCGGCACTGGCCCCGGTGATCCAGTTCTCCCGGCTGAGCTGCCCGGCCGGCCACGAGTGCGCGGGGAAAACCGGTACGCAGCAACACACCCCGCAGAACGACGAACCGGCGTCGGCGGCGAACGCGAACTCGCAGACCTGGATGGTGGGCTACACACCTTCGGTGTCGGCGGCGGTCTGGGTGGGCAGCGACGGCGACAAGGCGTTGCGCGGCCCGAACGGCGCGCCGCTGTTCGGCTCGACGCTCGCGGGGCCGATCTGGGACCGGTTCATGCAGCTGTACATGTCAGGAAAGCCGGGCGAGCGCTTCGACCGCGTGTCCGCGATCAGCTCGCCGCAGGACCGGGTGCAGGTGCAGGTCCAGCAGCCGCGGCAACCGGACCAGCAGAACCAGCAGGACCCGCGCGATCAACGGCCGCCCGGGAACGGGAACCGGCAGCAGGCCGATCAGCTCGACCAGTTCCGTCAGTTCCAGCAACGGCTCCAGGAGCTGCAGGACCAGCAACGCGGCCGAAGGAGGCCGTGACGTCGGCGCTGGGGGACACCGGCGTCACGGCCAGACTGGGGGTCAGAGCTTGATGACCGTTCCTTCGACACCCGAGCGGTGCGCCGCCTCGATCACGCGCAGGGCTTCGACCGACGATTCCGGGTCGACCGGGAAGTCGCCTTCGCCGCGTAGCGCGTCGCGCACCTCGGCGTAGAACTGCTCGTAGCGGCCGGTCTCGGTGGGCACCGTCTTGAGGTCGTTGCCGACGCCGATCTTGCCCGCGTCCGACGCGGGCTCTACGCCCCAACTGTCGTCACCGGGGCGCATGCCCGCCTTGATCTGGGGTTCCTGCACGTCGAGGCCGTACTTGGTGAACGTCGCCTGGTCGCCGAGCACGCGGAAGCGCGGGTTCAGGGTGCCCGAGAGCGCCGACGCCCACAGGTGCGACCGGACGCCGTTGGCGTGCTTCAACGCGACGAACACGTCGTCGTCGACCTGGACACCGGCGCGGCGGCGGTCGGCCTCGGCGTAGACCTGCGTGACCGGGCCGAACAGCTGCAGCGCCTGGTCGACGATGTGCGCGCCCAGGTCGTAGAGCAGGCCGCCGGCCTCGGCCGGGTCGCCGAACTCGCGCCAGTTGTCCTTCGGCTTCGGCACCCAGCGGTCGTAGCGGGACTCGAAGCGGAACACCTCGCCGAGCTTCCCGGACTCCAGGACCTTCCGGACGGTGAGGAAGTCGGAGTCGAGCCGCCGGTTCTGGAAGACGGTCAGGCCGACGCCCGCCGCCTTAGCCGCGGCGACGACCTGCTCGGCCTCCAGCGCGGTGGGCGCGAACGGCTTGTCGACGACCACCGGCAGGCCGGCTTCGATCGCCCGCAGCGCGAGCGGCACGTGCGTGCGGTTGGGCGTGCTGACCACGACGAGGTCGAGGTCGCCGGCCCGCTCGAACAGCGCGTCGGCGTCCGGCACGATCTCCGCGCCCGGGTGGTCGGTGCGCGCCTGGGTGGCGTTGCCCGACGTCGTGATCACCGCCGGCGTCAGCCCGGGCGTCGCGGCGACCAGCGGCGCGTGGAAGACGCGTCCGCCGATGCCGTACCCGAGGATGCCCACGCGCAAGTCACTCATGCGGCCCATTAAACAACACTGTTGCGTTATTGACCAGGCGTGGGAAGATCCTTTCCATGGCGGACACCGGGGTCAACCTGCGCGACGTGCGCGAGCACAACCGTGCTCTGCTGCTCACCCACATCCTGCGCGCCGGCGGCCTCAGCCGCGTCGAGCTCGCCGAACGCACCGGGCTCACCCAGCAGGCCGTCTCCAAGATCGTGCCCGAGCTCCTCGACGCCGGTCTGCTGGACGAACAGCGCCAGCCGTCGACGGGGGTCGGCAAGCCCCGCACGCAGCTGACCATCCGCGCCGGCGCCCGCCACGCGCTCGGCGCGCGCCTCGACCGCGACGAGTACCGCGTGCTGCGCACCAACCTCATCGGCGAAGTCGAGGAGACGGCCGGCGGCCCGCTCCCGGCCGGCTTCACCCCCGAGCAGGCCGTCGAGGCCATCGGCACCGCCGCGCTCGAGCTCGCCGACGGCTTCGACGTACTGGGCCTCGGGCTCGGCGCGGTCGGCCCGCTGGACCACCTCGCCGGCCTGGTCCGCGACGCGACGAACATGCCCGGCTGGCACGACGTCCCCCTGCGCGACCTGCTCGAGAAGCGCACCGGCCTGCCGGTGACGCTCGACAAGAACACCAATTCCGCCGCGTTCGCCCAGCTCTGGCCGCACGGCGAGCCCACGGCGACCGCGGTGGTGCTCGTCGGCACCGGGATCGGCGTCGGCCTGCTGATCGACGGACGGCTCTACCGCGGCCCGCGGACCAACGCGGGTGAGTTCGGGCACACCACGATCGCCTACGACGGGCCCGTCTGCGCCTGCGGGCGGCGCGGCTGCGTCGAGATCATGGCCAAGCAGGCGCCCGACACCCGGACCGCCGCCGGCTTCCTCGGGATCGGCCTCGCGGATCTCGTGCAGGTGCTCGACCTGGAGCGGATCGTGCTGGCCGGACGCGCCGTGCGGGACGAACCTGGCACGTACCGTGACGCCGTTTCGGAGCGGCTCGAGGAGCTGCTCCCGCTGCCGCACTGGCAGCGCATCGAGGTCGTCGAGGACGCCTTCGGCGAAGAGATCGTCACGCGCGGAGCCGCCGCGGAGGTCCTGGCCTCGTACTACGCGAATCCGGCATGATCACCGCCTTCACCTCGGTGGCGGGCGCCGACCGCTAACATCCGCACTCGTGCCAGAGGAGACCACGCGCGAGCCGGACCCCGGCCCCGTGACGCTTACCCGGGCGGAACGGGTCGTCCCGAGCTGGAACGAGCCCCTCGCGACGGCGGTCACCAGACCCATCGGCGGCCCGCTCGGCGAGCACGCGGCGGTCGGCAGGCACTGGTTCTGGTCGCCGCAGCGCGTCGGCCTGCTGCTGGCCACGCTCGCGCTGATGCTCTGCTGGTTCGGCAAGGGCTCCTGCATCCAGCAGTACCAGGACTCCAGCGGCGCCACCCAGCTCGACTGGCGCGCGGGCCGCCCGTTCGTCGCGATGTGCTACTCCGACATCGTGCCGCTCTACAGCTCCGAGCGGCTCGACCGGCCGGGCACCTTCCCGTACTACACGTCGTGGAAGGAAAGCTCGCAGACCGCGGAGAACAACACCCGGTACATGGAGTACCCGGTGTTCACCGGCCTCTTCCAGTGGGCGAGCGCGAAGCTCGCGGCGGGCTGGGAGAACGTCGCCGAAAGCGGCTGGCTGCCCGGCGGGCTGCCGGTCGCGGTCTACTTCGACCTCACCTCGCTCTTCCTGGCGATGGCCTGGCTGGTGACCGTCTGGGCGACCGGCCGGACGATGAAACGCCGACCGTGGGACATGGTGCTGGTGGCGATTTCGCCGCTGGTGCTGGTGCACGCGTTCACCAACTTCGACGCGATCGCGACCGCGTTCACCGCGACCGGCCTGCTGGCCTGGGCGCGCAAGCGGCCCCTGCTCGCCGGGCTCCTGCTCGGCCTGGGCGCGACGGCGAAGCTCTACCCGTTGTTCTTGCTCGGCGTGCTGTTCGTGCTGTGCCTGCGCGCGGGGAAGCTCACGCCGTTCTGGAAGACCGCGCTCGCCACCGTCGTGACGTGGCTGGCGGTGAACGCGCCGTTCATCCTCACCGCGACCCGCGGCTGGTGGGAGTTCTTCCGGATGAGCACGCTGCGGCCGATGGATCCGGACTCGCTGTACAACGTCATCTCCTACGCCACGGGCTGGGCCGGCTTCGACGGCGTGCTGCAGAAGAACCAGACGCCGGCGTACCTGAACCTGACGGTGGCCGTGCTGTTCCTGGCCTGCTGCGCGGGCATCGCGTACATCGCGCTCGCGGCACCGCGACGGCCGCGTGTCGGCCAGCTCGCGTTCCTCGTCGTGGCCGCGTTCCTGCTGACCAACAAGGTGTGGAGCCCGCAGTACTCGCTGTGGCTGGTGCCGCTGGCGGTGCTGGCGATCCCGCGGTGGCGGCTGCTGCTCGGCTGGATGCTGCTCGACGCGCTGGTCTGGGTGCCGCGGATGTTCTACTACCTCGGCGTCGACCACAAGGGCCTGCCCGAAGGCTGGTTCCTCGGCACGGTCGTGGTCCGCGACCTCGCCGTCGCCGCGCTGTGCGTGCTGGTGGTGCGCGAGATCTACCGCCCGGGCACCGACCTGGTCCGGGCCGCCGGCGACGACGACCCGGCCGGCGGCTTCCTCGACGGCGCCCGCGACGCGATCGTCCCGAACGCCGTCCGGCGCCGCCGGAAGGCCGTCGCCGCCTAACCCAGCTGTTCGCGCAAGTAGGCGATGTCGGTGGCCTGGCCGTCGGCCGGCGTCTCGACGATGACCGGCGCGCCGGCCTCGCGGGCGACGGCGACCAGCGCCTCGGGGTCGATCGTCCCTTCGCCCTCCACGACGTTGGCGTGCCGGTCGCGGGTCGAGCCGAACTCGTCGCGGGAGTTGTTCAGGTGCACCAGGTCGATCCGGCCGGTGATGGCCTTGACCTTCCCGACGGCGGTCGCGAGGTCCCAGCCCGCGGCGAACGCGTGGCAGGTGTCCAGGCAGAACCCGGCGCCGAACTCGCCGACCTTGTCCCAGAGCCGGGCGATGACCTCGAGGTCGCGGGTGATCGCGTTCTCGCCGCCGGCGGTGTTCTCGATCAGGATCGGGACCTTGAAGCCGCCCTTCTCCTGCTCGCGCTCGAACAGCTTGCGCCAGTTGTCCAGGCCGGCCTCGACGTCGTCGTTGTCACCGACGTGCCCGCCGTGCACGATCAGGCCCTTCGCGCCGATCGCCGCGGCGCCGTCCGCGTGCTGCGTGACGTTCTTGCGGGACGGGATCCGGATCCGGTTGTTCAGGGAAGCCACGTTGATGAGGTAGGGCGAGTGGATGAACACCTCGACCGGGTCGGCCGCGATGGCCTCCCCATGGGGGTGTGGCTTCGGGGCCTTCCAGCCCTGCGGGTCCGAGAGGAAGAACTGGACGACGTCGGCTTTGCGCTCGGCGACCGCGGTCAACGGGTCGTCGTCACGGACATGGGCGCCAATCAGCATGCCGAGCACGCTACTCCGGGTACTTCTTTCCCCTGTGGGACCGGTTGGTGACGCTCGTGGAGTACCGTGAGCGCGTTCCGTGATCCAGATTGGTCCGACTGCCGGAGGGCATCGATGGGGAAGCAGCTCACCCGGATCACCGCTCTGGGATTCACCTTCGCCGCTTCGGCCACTCTGGCGCTGCCGGGCGTCGCGAGCGCCGACCCCAGCCCGACCCTCGGCGGCGACTGCTCGGCGACCCTGCAGAACGGCCAGGCGCGCGACGCGAAGACCGGCCTGGTCCTCGACGCCGGCGCCCCGCTGAACGCCCCGAACCGGCTGACCGTCGGCCTCGACTCCAGCGCGAAGAACACGAACGGCTCGGCCCCGCTGCTCACGCTTCCGGTGGGCGACACGGTCCGGGCGCTCGGCATCGGCGACGTGCCGGTGGTCGGCGACGCGGCGGCGAAGGCCGTCTGCCCGACCGCGCAGGGTGTCGTGAACACCGTCGGTGGCGTGACGCAGGGCCTCGACTTGCCTCCGCTGCCGCTCCCGCCGGCTCCGAACCCGCCCGCGCCGCCCGCACCGCCGACCCCGCCCGGTCAGACGCCGCCGGGGCAGACCCCGCCCGGCGACAGCACCGGCCCGGTGACCACCGGTCCCGGCAACGCCGCCCTGCCGGGTGACGCGATCTCGGGCATCTTCACCAACTCCGCCCTGCTGCCGGGCAGCCTGATCCAGGCGCCGGTGATCGCGCAGGTCATCCCCGGTCAGCAGGTCCCGACGGTCGACGAGCAGAAGTCCGGCACGGCCGAGGCGCTCCCCGGCGTCACACCGCCGGCGAAGCTGCCGATGCTGCTCGCGGTGCTGGCACTGGCGATCGTCGCCGCGGCCCTCGTCCGAGTCTGGATCCGCCGCACGCCCGCCTGATCTCACCGAAGGTGACGCCCGCTTCCACTCGAATGCCGGACATTTCTGAGCGAGCGGGCGTCACCGTGCTGCCTTAACGTCGTTGTCCTGGGCAGAGGCGACGAGGCAAGGGGCGGCGAGCATGCGGGATCGGACACGGAGGGCAACGGCGGTCGGCGCGACGGCGTTCGTCCTCGCTGGTTCGGCTGTGCTCGGCATGCCCGGCACCGCCTCCGCGGGCGAGACCAAGACGGTCCCGTGCGGCAGCACCGTGGACGCCAAGCCGGGCGACAAGATCCAGGGGACGCTGCTCGGCCTGCCGCTGCCGATCGACCTGGGCATCGTCGGCCAGGCGACCACCGTGCTCACCTCCACCGTGAGCGGGCTGCTCAACACGGTCTGCAAGGTCACCGTGAACGTGGTGAACACCGTCGTCTCACCGCTGCCCGGCGTGGGCGCTCCTGCGGCGAGCGCGATCAACCAGGGCGTCGAGGGCCTGACCAGTGGCGCTCAGCAGGGCTTGGGCGCGGTGAACGGCGGCGGCAAGCAGCAGTCACCACAGCCGGGTACGGGTGGCAACCAGCAGACCCCGCCGTCCGGGGGGACCGGCGGCGCGCCGCAGGGTGGGACCCCGCAGGGCGCCACCCCGATCCCCGAAGCGAACAGCCCGTTGCTGCCCGGCTTCTCGAGCAGCCCGGTGTTCGGCGGTTTCCCGTTCAGCATCGGCTCGGGCTACGCGCCGATGCGGGACTACAGCGGCATCCCGTTCGCGACGGCCGGGTTGTTCACGCCGTCGCCCGCCATCCGGTACGGCAGCCAGATCCCGGGTTACGCGCCGCAGTACGGCCTCACCGGGCCCGACCAGAACGCGGCGACCGGCAACTCCGGCATCCAGACGGCGGGGCAGGCCGAAGCGCTACCGTCCGCGACCGACGGGTTCACGGACGGGTCGAACCTGCCGCTGCTGATCGCGGTGCTGGCACTCTCCGGAGTCAGCGCGGGCCTCGTGCGGACGTGGGTGCTCCGCCGAATGGCCGCTGCGAATTGACCCGACTGCCGAGTATCTTTCACGTATCTTCGTCGTTGATCCTGGTACACCTGATGGTGCTGTTGCCTGGAACGACGCCCCCGTGATTCCTGGAGGACTGTGCTCGTGCGGAAGACCCTGACCGTCGCCGCCGTTGCCGCTTTCGTGGCCGGCGGCGCTTTCCTTTCCACGGGCACGGCCTCGGCGAGCCAGCAGGTCGTGAGCGCGAGCTGCACCGGCACGGTCACCGGTCAGATGGGCGACCAGGTGGCGATCGACGGAGCTTCGGTCAAGACCCTCGTCACCAACGGCGCGAACAACGCCGGCACCCTCGCGGTCGGCAGCTGGGCGGGCGACTCCATCGCCAAGAACCACGCGATCCTGGTGGGCCAGGTGCCGAACTCCGCGGGCGGCGAGGCGACCGGAGCCGCGATCGGCAAGGCGGTCCGCACCGCGCTGGCCGCCTCCGGCACCTGGGGCCTCGGGTTCGACTGGAACAAGACCCTGAACAGCGTCGAGAGCACGGTCGCGAAGGGCTGCAACCTCACCCTGCTGGCCGGCAACTACGTCGCCCCGAGCACGCCGGGCCAGCCGGGCGGCACCGGCACCACGGCGGGCGGCACCGGGACCGCCCCCGGCGGTACAGCCGGCAACCTCTCCAACCTGAACCCGGGCAACGCGGCCGGCTCTGGCACCGCGCCGATGCGCGACTACGGCGGCATCCCCACGGCGACCGCCGGCACGGCCGTCGCCCCGGGTGTCCACTACCCGGCCGACGGCACGCTCCCCGGTGACGCCTCCGCGCCGCAGGGCGACACGGGCGCCCAGAGCGGCCAGGGTGCCGACATCCGCGACGCGGGCAACGCGCAGTCGCTGGCTTCGCCCAGCTCGTCGAACGACGTCCAGCTGCCGATGCTGCTCGCGGTGATCGTGCTCGCCGGCGTCACCGCGGGACTCGTCCGCACCTGGGTCCTGCGTCGCGCGAGCTGACCCGGCCGCCGCCCCTCGGGACACCCCCAGGTACTCTTACCTGGACAAACCCTCCTGTCACGGACAGTCCGTGGCCGCGAGCCCATAGGAGGTGAGTGGTTGTGTCACGCCATTACGAGGTAATGGTCATCCTGGACCCCACGCTCGACGAGCGCACTGTCGCTCCGACGCTGGACACCTTCCTCAACGTGATCCGCACTACCGGCGGTTCCGTGGAGAAGGTCGACGTCTGGGGCCGGCGCCGGCTTTCGTACGAGATCAAGAAGCACGCGGAGGGCATCTACGCCCTGCTGGACCTGAACTCGTCCTCGGACGCGGTGAAGGAGCTGGACCGCCAGCTTTCGCTGCAGGAGACCGTGCTCCGCACCAAGGTCATGCGTCGCGAGGTCAAGCGCGCCGCGGCCAAGCCCGCCGCCGTCAAGGCCTGAGCCGAAGGGTATTCCCGATGGCTGGAGACACCGTCATCACGGTGATCGGCAACCTGACGTCCGACCCGGAGCTGCGCTTCACCCCGTCCGGTGCGGCGGTCGCGAACTTCACCGTCGCGTCCACGCCCCGCACGCTCGACAAGCAGTCGGGCGAGTGGAAGGACGGCGAGGCACTGTTCCTGCGCTGCAACATCTGGCGGCAGGCGGCGGAGAACGTCGCCGAGTCCCTGACCCGCGGCGCCCGCGTCGTCGTGCAGGGCCGCCTGAAGCAGCGCTCGTTCGAGACGAAGGAAGGCGAGAAGCGGACCGTCGTCGAGCTCGAGGTCGACGAGATCGGCCCCTCGCTGCGCTACGCCACGGCCAAGGTCAACAAGGTCAGCCGCGGTGGCGGCGGCGGCGGTGACTTCGGCGGCGGCGGTGGCGGCGGAAACCGCGGTGGCGGCGGCGGTGCACCCGCCGACGACCCGTGGGGTTCGGCCCCGGCTGCCAGCAGCGGTGGCGGCGGCGGCTTCTCCGACGAGCCTCCCTTCTGATCTCGTACACATCCACAAGATTTGAATTACCAGGAGTAGACAGTGGCCAAGCCACCCATTCGCAAGCCCAAGAAGAAGGTCTGCGTGTTCTGCAAGGCCGAGAAAAAGGGCCGTCCGGAACTGATCGACTACAAGGACACCAACCTGCTGCGGAAGTACATCTCCGACCGCGGCAAGATCCGTGCCCGTCGCGTCACCGGCAACTGCAGCCAGCACCAGCGTGACATCGCCATCGCGGTCAAGAACTCCCGCGAAATGGCGCTGCTGCCCTACACCTCGACCGCGCGCTAAGGGAGGGCACTGACATGGCGAAGATCATCCTCACCACGGACGTGGCCAACCTGGGCGGCCCCGGCGACATCGTCGAGGTCAAGGACGGCTACGCGCGCAACTACCTGCTCCCGCGGGGCTACGCGATCGTGGCCTCCAAGGGCGCGGAGAAGAACGTGCGCACCATCCAGCGCGCGCAGGAGAGCCGTCGCATCCGCGACCTCGACCACGCCAAGGAGATCAAGGTGACGCTGGAGGGCCTCGGCGCCATCCAGCTCACCGGCAAGGCGGCCGAGGGCTCGAAGAAGCTCTTCGGTTCGATCACCGCCGGCGAGATCGTCGACGCGATCAAGGCGGCCGGTGGCCCGCTGCTCGACAAGCGCGTCATCGAGCTGCGCGACCACATCAAGACCGTGGGCAAGCACTCGGTCGGCGCCCGGCTGCACCCGGACGTGAAGGTCGACGTGCGGCTCGAGGTCAAGGCCTCGGCCGCGCAGCAGTAGGCAAGTACGTCGTGGAAGGCGGGTCGCTCCCTGGTGGGGGCGGCCCGCCTTCACGCGTTTCGGGGGAACCCCGGACACACGGGCGTCGTCGTAGGACAATGGAGCGGGACGCGAAGGGAGCGCACTCGGATGGGTAACGAGGTCAACATGTCCGCGCCGTCCGGCGGAGGGGGCTTCACGTTCGACGCCGACAAGATCGACGGCGTCATCAAGAAGTGGCAGGACCTGCAGACGGACCTGCAGAACGATGCCGCCGACGCCAACCTGATGGCCGACGTCAAGGCGCCCGGCAAGGAGTTCGCGAGCGGCGACTGGGAGAAGCTCGCCAACCCCTCCGGCAAGGCGTTCCTCGAGCAGAACCAGAAGATGCAGGAATACGTGAAGAACTACATCCAGGCCCTGCTCGACGCGAAGAAGAAGATCACCGCCGCGGACGCGGACCACACCGGCGACATCTCGAAGGCGGGGACGCAGGCGTGAACCGCCGTCTCGTGCTGCCCGGGCTCGCCCTCGCCGCACTCGCCCTGGCCGGCTGCAGCACCACGACCGGCGGCACGGCCAACCCGGCCGCCACGTCCGGTACGCCGGACTCCGCCACCAGCACCGCCGGCGGCGGTGGCGACGGCGCGCCCAAGGTGTCGAGCCCGCTCGACCCCGCCAAGCTGAAGTCCGGCCCGTGCTCGGTCCTCTCGTCCTCGCAGCGCTCGACGCTCGGCCTCGAGGACGGCACGCCCCGCACCAGCGCGGCGGGCGCGACCTGCGCGTGGATCTACACCGCCGACGAGACCCGGAGCAGCCGGATCGACATCGCGGCCGACCCGAACACCGACGGGCTCGCGGGCATCTACGACCTCTACGCCAAGGGCGGCAAGGACCAGTACGAGTACTGGGAGCCGGCCGACGTCTCCGGCTACCCCGCGGTGTACGCCGCGACCAAGGACTTCCGCGCCCAGGGGCAGTGCAAGCTGCTGGTGGGCGTGACGGACACCCAGGCCGTCCAGGTCTTCACGCAGATCGGCAACGGCCCCGGGGCGACCCAGCCGTGCCCGTACGCGGAGAAGGCGGCCGAGGCGATGATCCAGACCTTGAAGGAGGGCTGAGATGCTGGAACTGGTGCTGCTCGGCGGGTTCGCCGCGTACAACATGGCGACCACGCACTCGGACGACCACACGTCGCAGCAGGGCGACCGCAAGATCGACTGCTACGACATCTGGCACCAGATCACCACCGGCCCCGGCACCGGCTCGATCCAGAACGGGCAGTCGGCGGCCAGCCGGCTGAAGGGCGCTTACTCGGACCGGCTCAGCACGATCGACGGCCTGGCCAAGGAGATGGACGCGGCCTGGACCGGCGGCGGCTCGGAAGCGGCGCAGAACGCGGGCGCGCACCCGCTGCGGGTGTGGATGGAGGACTCCGGCACCAAGCTGACCGAGTCCGACAAGTACCTCGGCGAGCAGAACAACGCGTTCACCACGGTGCACGCGCAGGTGCAGGAGGTCCCGAAGGACCCGCCGAAGAACAACCTGCTCAACGCGGTGACGCCGTGGACGACCGACACCGACCGGGCGATCCGCGACTACAACGCCAAGGGCCAGGCCAACGTCGACGCCTTCAACACCTATTACAAGGCGAGCAACGACAACGGCCAGAAGATGCCGACGTACTCCGCGCTCAAGGGGCAGCAGGAGAACGTCAACGTCGACGACGGCAAGGACGGCAAGAAGAAGCCGGGCGACGGCGACGGCAACGGAAATGGCGACGGGAACGGCAACGGGACCGGCACGGGTCCCGGCGGCGTGAACATGCCGGGGCCGGGTGGTGTCCCGTCCTTCGGTGGCCAGCCGACCACCCCCGGCGGCAGCTTCGACCCGTCGAAGGTCCCGGGTGGCGCCTACGACCCGTCCAAGGTGCCGAGCTTCGACCCCGGGAAGGTCCCCGGCGGCAGCTACGACCCGTCGAAGCTGCCCGGCGGCGGCAACTACACCCCACCGAACTTCACCGACGGCACGCACTCGTCGGGCTTCTCGCCGTCGGACGTGCCGGGCGTGCCCAGCTTCGGCCCGGGGAGCTCGCCGAGCTTCTCCGGTGGCGGAGGCGGCGGCGGGTTCGGCCCTGGCGGCTCGGGCGGGATCGGCGACCCGACGGCGGGCTTCGGCCCGGGCGGCGGCGGCTTCGGGCCCGGCGGCTCGAGCGGCGCGGCCATGCCGGGTGGCGCCGGCGGGACGGGCGCGGGCCGGGGCGGCCTCGGTGCCGGCGGCGGCGCGATGGGCGCGGGCGGCGCGGCGGCCGGACGCGGCGGTTCCACCGGGATGGGCGGGATGGGCGGCATGGGCCACGGCGCCAAGGGCCAGGGCGGCGGCGACGAGGAACGCACGTCGAAGTACCTGCTCGGCGACGACCCGAACGACATCTTCGGGAGCGACGAGCTGACCGCACCGCCGGTCATCGGCGAGTAGCGCACGCCGGATCGCCGGGTGCGTGCCAAGATGAGCGCGCCCGGCTTTCGCGGGTTCACCAAGCTGATCTCGATCTTCACTGGGGGAAGAGCGGTGCTGGACAGGCAGGTCACCATCACGACCGGCACCCTGATCAACCTGATCCGGCGCCGGGGCGGCGAGCCGCACACCGTGTTGTCGGAGAAGCCGGCCTGGTACAGCGACGAGGCCCAGCGCACCGAGGACGAGCGGGTCAACGCCGAGCTCGGCAAGGCCGGGCTGTTCGGCCCGCGCGGCATGCACCCCGGGTTCGTCGCGACGGTCGAAGCCATCGCCCGGCCGCAGCTGGAGTACTACGGCTGGATCGACGGCGGGTACCAGGGCAAGCCGGTCAGCTACCGGCTGCTCGCGGGCAGTGCCGGCGGTGAGGCGTTCGTGCTGGCCAAGCACGAGGAGCTGGACGTCGTGGTGCTGGAGTCGATCCAGCCGCACGAGCTGCTCGACGGCTTCCTCGGCCATATCCCGAAGCTGGCTCCCGGGCGCGGGACACCGCTCGCCGTGCCGAAGAGCCAGATCGAGGGGACCGCCCGCGGCGACGAAGGCGGATTCGCAGTGCTCCGCAGCGACCGTCCGGCCGAGGGCTCACAGGAGGTCGACGAGCTCCGGCGGATCTTGGCGCTGCGCCGAATGGGGAGCGGCAGCCTCTACGTCGCGGCCCGCAGCCGCAGCGGCGCCTGGCACCGCATCGAACGCCCGGTGAACTACATCGATACATCGGAAGGCCGGTGGCTGACCGAAGAGGTTCCGGGGCGCGGGGAGAACCGGATCGCCTTCACCCCGGCCGACCAGCGCGTTCTCGCTGAGCGGTTACGCAGCGCACAGGGCCGGCTCACCGCAGCCTGACTTGTCGGCCGTTCAGCCCACCGGGTGGTGGCTCTACCCACAGTGATATTCATCCACAGGCCGTGCGGGTCAATGGTCTCCGGCTGGTCCACGACACGCCGAACAACGGACTTCACGCGACACGCCGAACGAGTTTCCGGGAAGTTCTCCACACCTTGTTCACAACCTCTGGCCTGCGGATTTGTCGAAGCCGATCACGCCTGTCCCCAACTTGTCCACAGCTCTCGCGGCACCTGTGACTGGTTACCCCCATTCATCCACAGGTTGTCCACAGAAGGGTCCCCATCCGGAATTGCCTTCGGCCTTCCGGGGGATCTAGCGTGCCCGCTCGGGCCTGTACTCACGGTGGCGCACGGCGCGCCTCTGAGAGCCGGATGACGTTCTCGCCGATCATCGGGAGAGGCATCCGGAACAGGCCGGCGCGGGCCGGCCGCGTGCTTCGAGAGCGAAGATCCGGCATACTCGAACGAGTGTTCGACACGATGAGGAGGTGTCCGGGGCGGTGGCGCTGACCGACGACCGCAGTCCGATGTACGCGGAGTCCGACCCGGGTCCGAGCGACCCCGGCTCCGGCGGCGGGTTCGACCGCCAGCCACCGCAGGACATCGCGGCCGAACAGTCCGTGCTCGGCGGCATGCTGCTGTCCAAGGACGCCGTCGCCGACGTCATCGAGGCGCTCGGCCCCGACGACTTCTACCGCCCGGCGCACCAGGCGATCTACGACTGCGTCCTCGACCTCTACGGCCGCGGCGAACCGGCCGACCCGATCACCATCTCGGCGGAGCTGGAACGCCGGGGCGAGCTGGGCCGCGTCGGCGGCGCGCCCTACCTGCACACGCTGATCGCGACGGTGCCGACCGCGGCGAACGCGGGCTACTACGCGGAGATCGTCGCGGAGAAGGCGGTGCTGCGCCGGCTGGTCGAGGCGGGCACCCGGATCGTGCAGTACGGCTACGGCGCGGCCGCGGCCGACGGCGCGAACATCGACGAGGTGGTCGACCGGGCGCAGGCCGCGATCTACGACGTCACCGAGCGCCGGACCAGCGAGGACTACGTCGCGCTGGAAGAGCTGCTGCAGCCGACGATGGACGAGATCGACGCGATCGCCTCGCGCGGCGGCCAGTCCCAGGGGATCCCGACCGGGTTCACCGACTTCGACGAGCTGACCAACGGCCTGCACCCCGGACAGATGATCATTGTGGCGGCCCGCCCCGGTGTCGGCAAGTCGACACTGGGACTGGACTTCGTCCGGTCGGCGTCCATCAAGCACGGGCTGACCAGCGTCATCTTCTCGCTGGAAATGAGCCGGACCGAGATCGTCATGCGCATGCTCTCGGCCGAGGCGAAGATCCGCCTCTCCGACATGCGCGGCGGCAAGATGTCCGACGACGACTGGACGCGGCTGGCCCGCCGGATGAGCGAGGTGTCCGAGGCGCCGCTGTTCGTCGACGACTCGCCGAACATGACGATGATGGAGATCCGGGCGAAGGCGCGCCGGCTGAAGCAGCGCAACGACCTGAAGCTCGTCGTCCTCGACTACCTCCAGCTGATGACGTCCGGCAAGCGCGTCGAGTCGCGGCAGCAGGAAGTCTCGGAGTTCTCCCGGCAGATGAAGCTGCTGGCCAAGGAGATCGAGGTCCCGGTGATCGCGATCAGCCAGCTGAACCGTGGTCCGGAACAGCGGACGGACAAGCGCCCGATGCTGTCCGACCTGCGTGAGTCCGGCTCGCTGGAGCAGGACGCCGACCTCGTCATCCTGGTCAACCGCCCCGACGCGTGGGAGCGCGACGACCCGCGCGCGGGCGAAGCGGACCTGATCATCGCGAAGCACCGTGCCGGCCCGACGGCGACGATCACCGTCGCGCACCAGCTGCACTACAGCCGCTTCGTGGACCTCTCACACGACTAGCCGAGAGCGCTGTACCCGCGGACGAACGCCGTGAGGAGCCTGCCGAAGTTCGCGCGGTCCTCGTCCGGCCAGTCCGCCATGACCTCGGCGAACACCGAGCGCCGGAAGGCGTGCAGCTCGTCGAGGTGCGCCTGGCCGGCCTCGGTCGGCACGAGCACCGCACGCCGTCCGTCGCGCTGATCGGCTTCGCGGCGCAGGAGCCCCTGCTCGACAGCGCGCGCCACGAGCCGGCTCGCGCGCGGCTGGTCGACGCCCATCGCCGCGCTCAAGGCCGTCACCGTGCTGGGTTCGCCGCGTTCGGTGAGCTCTTCGACGACGTCGAGCAGCTCGTGCACCGGGTCGTGCGCGCCCTGGCCGCGGGCCTTGCCGATCCGGCTCAGCGCCCGCCGCTGCTGGCTGCGGCGGATCGCGATCATCCCTCGCTCGACATCGGCCACCGCGTCCGTCATGGTTGCTCCACCCTCCGAACTACATGTATCTTTACATGTAGTTGTTCCTCGACATCATCGGAGTCTTCATGAAACCCCTCGGCTGATGGCTTCGCCACGTCCACGAGCTCCTCGAATCTTCCTTGGCCCAGGCCCTCGGCGCCGACTCGCTGAGCCGCCGGCACTGGCAGGTACTCAACACGATCGCCCTCGGCGCCCGCACGCCGGAGGAGGTCGACGCGGCACTGGCGCCGTTCGTCGCCACCGAGGGGTCGATGGCCACCAAGGTGGCCGACCTCCGAGCCCGCGGCTGGGTCGCCGAAGACGGCGAACTCACCGAAGCGGGCCGCGAAGCCCACGTCCGCGTCGAGCAGCGCGTCGAAGCGTTCCGCGCCGTGGTGACCGACGGGATCAGCGACGACGACTACCGCACGACGATCCGCACCCTGGAGCGCTGCGCGGCGAACCTCGAGGCCCGTTAGAGGAATATCCCGGGAGCCGCCGGCGTCAGGTATCCTAGTAGTTGAACTTTCAAATACTGGAGCCGTCGATGACTCGCACCCCGGTCCTCTACCTCAGCCACGGAGCGCCGCCGCTCGCCGACGACACCACGTGGACCCGCCAGCTCGCCGCCTGGTCGGCGGACCTGCCCCGGCCCCGCGCGATCCTGGTCGTGTCGGCGCACTGGGAGGAGGCGCCGCTGACCATCGCGGCCACGACGACCGTGCCGCTCGTGTACGACTTCTGGGGCTTCCCCGAGCGCTACTACCAGGTGCAGTACGCGGCGCCGGGCGCGCCGGAGCTGGCGGAGAAGGTGCGGAAGCTGCTCCGCTCGACGGAGACGCCGGTGCACGACGCGCCGGAGCGCGGCCTCGACCACGGCGCCTACGTGCCGCTCGTCGAGATGTACCCGGACGCCGACGTCCCGGTGCTGCAGGTTTCGATGCCCTCGCTCGACCCGCAGGAGCTGTTCGACCTCGGCCGCAAGCTCGCGCCGCTGCGCGACGAAGGCGTGCTGATCATCGGCAGCGGCTTCTTCACCCACAACCTGAGCGGCATGGCCCGCGCCACCGACGGGACGCCGCCCGCGTGGTCGGCCGAGTTCGACCACTGGGGCGACGAGGTCGTGCGCGGCGGCGACGTCGACGCGCTGCTCGACTTCCGGCACAAGGCGCCGGCGGCGGCGCTCGCGCACCCGCGGATCGAGCACTTCGCGCCGCTGTTCGTCTCCCTCGGCGCGACCGCGGAGGAGAAGTCCGGCCGCACGGTGATCGACGGGTTCTGGCACGGCCTGGCGAAGCGCTCGCTGCAGTTCTCCTGACACCCCGGAACACGAACGAGCCCCAAGAGCCGGGTTCGGCTCTTGGGGCTCGTCCTCTCCAGGGAAGGAGAGCTTTCTTCGGTCGTCAGGCACTCCGTGCGAGGAGACCTCGCGGCGCGTGGAGGGCCTGCCGGGGGTTGGGGGCCGGGCGGGTTCTGGCTGAACCCGCCCGGCGTCACCGAACTACTTGCGCTTGACCAGACCCAGCAGCTTCGCGAGGAAGCCGGTCGAGTCGAGGCCCGACATCGCCGGAACCTGAGCGGCCGGGGCGGCGCTGTCCAGCACCGGCAGCTTGGCGTTCACCGGCAGGGCCGGGGCGGCCGGCAGCGCGGTCGGCAGG
The DNA here is from genome assembly GCF_040682155.1 of Amycolatopsis sp. NPDC051371. NCBI lineage: Bacteria > Bacillati > Actinomycetota > Actinomycetes > Pseudonocardiales > Pseudonocardiaceae > Amycolatopsis > Amycolatopsis sp. NPDC051371. Next base: position 151,301 of record NZ_JBFBAG010000017.1, on the reverse strand, counting down.
GCCGGGGTCACCGGGAGGGCGACCGGCAGAGCCGGGACGCCACCCAGGGCGGGCAGAGCCGGCAGCGCGACGGGCAGGCCGCCGGTCGGCAGGTCCGCACGCTCGGAGCCGGGCAGGGCGCCCAGAGCCGGCAGCGCGATCGGCAGGCCCGCGGTCGGCAGGTCCGCACGCTCGGTGCTGTGGCCCGGGAGGGCACCACCCAGCGCCGACAGCCCGGTCACGGCGGGCAGCGCCGCGGTGTTGGGCAGGGCCGGCTTCGGCAGCGCCGGGACGCCGGAGACGCCACCGGGGGTCGGCAGGTGCGACAGCTGCGAAAGCCCGGCCAGCGGGCTGGTCACCGACGGCACGTCGGCGCGCTCGGCACCGATCGGGGCGGCGGTGGGCAGCGCGGTCGGCAGCGCAGTCGGCAGCGCGGGCAGGCCCTGGGTGGGCAGCGCAGTCGGCAGCGCGGGCAGGCCCTGGGTGGGCAGCGCAGTCGGCAGCGCGGGCAGGCCCTGGGTGGGCAGCCCCGCCGTCGGCAGGCCGCTGGCGAGCCCGGTCAGCGAGGGCAGCTCGTCGGCCGCCATCTCCGAACCGTCGACCGGGAACGCGATGGCGTCCTCGGCCTCGTCGATGCTCGTCATGTCCGTGGCGTCCGCGGTCGCGACGCCGAGCAGCTCCAGGGGCACCCCGAAGATCTGCACCGGCAGCGCGAACGCGTGGTAGAAGTTGTAGCCCGACAGGCCGGAGCCGTCGCCTTCGGTGACGGCCTCGCCACCGTTCTGCGTGGTCAGCGTGTTGTCGCCCACCGCGTGCGCGACGCCGCCCACGGTCACCGCGTCGCCGAACAGCTGCGCGATCGCGGTGGCCGGGATGTCGAGGATGTTGCCGGAGATGGCACCCTCGACACCCGAGGTGGTGTCGTCGCCCGCGTTCTGCACGGACGTCGTGTTGATCCCGGTGCCGCTGGCGACACCCGCCGCGCTGACGGCGTCACCGAAGACCTGCGCCACCGGCAGCGCGTCCACGCCGACGATGTTGCCGGCCACGCTGCCGCGGTCACCGTTGGTGGTGGCGTCGCCGCCCGCCTGCGACATCGTGTCGCTCGTGCCCAGGCCGTGGCCCAGGGCCGCACCCGCGACACCGTCGCTGAACAGCTGCGCGGCACCCGCGATCGGGGCCTTCACGATGTTGCCGGCGAGGGCACCGTCCTGCCCGTCGGTGAGGGCGTCGCCGCCCGCCGAGGAGTCGGTGATGTTGTCGTTCTCACCGGTGCCGATGCCCGCGAGGGCGGCACCGCTGCCGGCGGCCAGCACCGGGAGCGAGACCGGGGCCTCGATGATGTTGCCGGCGCCGGCGCCCGCGGGGCCGTTCGCCGTGACGTCGCCGCCCGCGTTGGACGTCGTGTCGGTCGAGCCCTTGCCGTGGCCCTGGCCGACGAACGCGCCACCGATGTTGGCGACCTGCACCGGCAGCGAAGCCGGCACGGTGCCCAGGTTCGAGCTCAGGAAGCCGTTGTCGTCGTGGGTGCTGCCACCGCCGCCGCCTGAGACGACCTTGGTCTCGTCGGCCGAGCCGGAGCCCTGGCCGATGAACGAGCCGCCCACGCCGAAGACCTCGGCGGGCAGGCCGACCGGCACCTGGACGACGTTGCCCGAGCCGGACGAGTCGTTGCCCTGCGTGCCGTCGTAGTTCCCGGCGGTGACCGTCTTGTCCTCGGTCGCCGTGCCGGACGCGTTGCCGATGTGGCTGCCGCCGATACCGAAGACCTCGGGCGCGCCCGCGGCCTGGGTGTTGACGATGTTGCCGCCGAGGACAGCTTCGTTGCCCTTGGTGTAGCTGCCGTCGCCCGCGTTCGCGTCGGTCGTGTTGTCGTGCGCCGCGATCGCCTGGCCGATGTACGTGCCGCCGATGCCGAAGGCCTCGACCGGCAGCGCCACCGACGGGTTGATCACGTTGCCAGCCGCGGCCGACTTGTCGCCCGCGGTCTTGACGAAGCCGCCCGAGTCGACGGTGCTGGAGGAGCTGCCGGCTTCGGGGGCACCGGTGGTGGCGTTGCCGATCCACGACCCGGCGACGCCCGCCACGTTGGCGATCGGCGACAGCGAGACGGCGCCGGCGTTGCCGCCGAGGAACGAGCCGTTGCCGCTCGTCTCCTCGTAGGTCGGGATGCCGAGGCTGCCGGTGCGGGTGTCCCCGGCCGTGGCGTCGGCCGAGTTGGTGCACGAACCGGCGTGGGCGAGCGAGCCCCACACGGCGCCGGCGTTGCAGTTGAACTTGACCGGCAGGGCGATCGGCGCGCCGACCATGTTGCCCGATCCGGCGCTGTCGTCACCGGAGGTCGCCAGGGACCCGCCGGAAGTCGCGACGGTGTCGGCGGAGTAGCCGTGGCTCTGCCCGTTGCCGAGCAGGTACGAAGCGGCGTTGCCGGTCACCTGCACCGGGGTGGCGAGCTGGCCCGCGACCACGTTGCCGGAGAGGGCCGAGCCGTCGCCGTCGGTGTCGACGTCGCCGGTCTCGGTGGTGCTCTGGCTGGCCGACCCACCGGTCACGCGGCCGGTGCCGCCGGCGACGCCGCCGCCGTTCCCGGCGATCTGCACGGGGAGCGCCCAGTCGAGGGCGACCGCGTTGCCCGCGAGGCTGGAGCCGTCACCCGTCGTCGCGATGTCCTGGTTGTGGTCCCAGGTCTGCGTGTGGTTGCCGCCCTGGACGTTCGCGTCGCCGATCACGCCGACCGCGTTGTCCACGATCTGGATCGGGACGACGACGTCGCCGGTGACCTTGTTGCCCTTGAGGTTGTTGTGCCCCGGGGTGAAGGCGCCCGCGCCGTCGGCCTTGGTGGCACCGCCGAGGGTGCTCTGGCTGATCGGGCTCGCCTCGTCGAGCTGCTTGGCAGCCTCGTTCGCGGCGTTGGTGACCGGCTTGGTGCTCAGCTCCGTCTGCCCGGCGGGCAGGTCCAGCTGGCCGAAGGGGGTGCCGACCGCGTTGTTGGCTTCCTGGATGGGAGCCGTGACGTTCAGGTCGAGCGGGGAGGCCGGGGCGTCGGGGTTGACGTTCTCGTCAGCCGAAGCGATGCCGGTACCCAGCATCAGCAACCCACCCGTGACAAGTGCGGTCTGGAGTCCGCGCTTTGCCCACGTCTGCATGGGGTTTTTCTCCTTTATTTCGGGTTCCCTTGCGGGCTTATGGGGGTGCGCTCGTCGAATTCGAAACGGGGTCCGAGACGCACCCGAGGGGGAAGGAACTTCATGCGGGCGCGCTGTGACTTCGAAAGCGGGCGCACCGCAGGGAGGTGTCACGGGAAATCCGCGGACGCAGAGCCGTCAGACGAAGACGGACTCGGGCGCGTCAGCGACCCGTGAAGGGAGGTGTTCAGTCAGGAGTGACACCGGGCTGCGTGCCCGGGGTGCGCGGCGTGTGCCGCAGGCCGCCGCGGTAAGCGCTGGCGGCGGCATCGCTGACGGCAGCGGAGACCCACGAGGGGACGCCGAAGTTCAAGCCGTCGAGGTGACCACCGGGGGCAGTACTGCCACCCGGGGCGGTGGGAACGGACGGTGCGACCGGAAGCTGCACCGGAACCAGCGGCGACGGCAGGTCACGGTGCGAATCGCGAGACTTGCCCGCGGCACCGATGCCGTCAACGTGCTGGACACCCGTCGGCATCGCGAGCGCGGCTCGCAGCGCGGCGGGGAGCTGGACGGTCGAGACGGCGACCGTGTCCGTGGTCTGGCCGAGGCCCGTGGTCACCGGCTCCTGCTCGACCGGGGCGAGCCCCGGGAGCTGAACCAGGTCACCGTGGCCGGCCGGGTCGAGCAGCTGCCACACGTCGTGGGCCGGCTCGGGGGTGATGGTCTGCTCGAGGACCTGGCGGGTGTCCTGCGGCTTGCGGACGATGTGCTCGACCGCGCCGAGGGTGCGGTGCGCCGGGCTCATGACGGCGTCCTCGGCGACGTCCGAGACCGAGTCGCCGACGCGCTCGGAAACCTCGTGCCCGAGGGTGCGGGCGCACGGCTCGCTCCACGTCGTGGCGTCCTGGTGGCAGCTCGAGTCGGCGACATCGGTCGCCGCGTTCGAAGCACCGTTGTGCACGTCGCCGATGCTGCCGGTCGCGGCCGCGGCGATCGGGGCGGCGCCCACCTCGACGGTGTCCGCGGAAGCGGTCGCACCGGAGACGAGCCACGCGGCGGCCGTACCGGCCACCGCACCGCCGAGGACGAGGAGCGCACGCGACACGAGACGGCCGGCGCGCTTGACGCCCTGCCCCTCGTTCGTCGCGGTGTCCGCCACTCGTGCTCTCCTCGTACCGGGTGATCGATCGGCCACAAGCCGTTGCGGAAGCGACCTAACCAAATCCGGGAGGCGCCGCGCACCTTCGACACGACTTGATGCCCCCATCGTGTGAACGACACACTGTGTAGCCCGGCCTGACGGCGGGTGATCACGCCTGGCAGTGATCGGTGCCGGACGCGGCCGCGGGAAAGCGGCCGAATCGGACGCACAGCCAGTACGGTGTGGCGGTGAGCCACGCGCGACGCGAAGACCCGTTCCTGCCGGAGCACGAGGACATCACCGGGGTGATCCCCCGGGGCCTGCGCATCAGCGCGGCGCTGGCGTGGCGCTTCATCGTGATCGTCGCCGCGCTGTACGCCGTGGTCTGGGTGATCGGTTACCTGTCCGTCGTCATCATCCCGCTGTCCATCGCGCTGCTGCTGTCCGCGCTGCTCGCGCCGGCGGTGCAGAAGCTGGTGGCGGTGAGGTTCCCGCGCGGGCTGGCGACGGCGATCGTGCTGATCGCCGGGCTGGCCGTGCTGGGCGGGTTGCTGACGTTCGTCATCACGCAGTTCTCCTCCGGCCTGCCGCAGCTGCAGAAACAGCTCAACGACAGCCTCAACCAGATCAAGGAGTGGCTGCTCAACGGCCCGCCGCACCTGCGCCAGGAGCAGATCCAGGACTTCATCAACCAGGCCATCGGGTTCATCCAGAACAACCAGGCGTCCATCACGACGACCGCGCTGACGACGGCGAGCACCGTCGGCGAGATCCTCACCGGCTTCCTGCTGACGCTGTTCATCACGATCTTCTTCCTCAGCGGCGGCGACGGCATCTGGACGTTCCTCGTCCGCGCGGTGCCCCGCCGGGTCCGCAACCGCGTCGACGTCGCCGGGCGCCGCGGGTTCGCGTCGCTGGTCAGCTACGTGCGGGCGACGGCAGCAGTCGCCGTGGTCGACGCCGTCGGCATCGGCGTCGGCCTGTGGATCGTGGGCGTGCCGCTGGTGATCCCGCTGGCGACGCTGGTCTTCATCGGCGCGTTCATCCCCATCATCGGCGCGGTCCTCACCGGTGGCGTCGCCGTGCTGATCGCCCTGGTGACGAACGGGTTCATCGGCGCCGTGATCGTGCTGGCCATCGTGATCGGCGTGATGCAGCTGGAGAGCCACATCCTGCAGCCGCTGCTGCTCGGGCGGGCGGTGAAGCTGCACCCGCTGGCCGTGGTCCTGGCCATCACCGCCGGCCTGGTCGCGGGCGGGATCGCCGGCGCGCTGCTGGCCGTGCCGCTGCTGGCGGTGCTCAACGCCGGCGTCCGGTCGCTGCTGCACGAAACCGACCCGGACCCGGCCGAGGTGAACGTCCTGAAGGACCAGGCCGCGCAGCCGAACGACGCGAAGCCGGGCACCCCCGGGGCGGAGGTCCCCACGCGCGGCGAAGAGGACGAATGACCGCGACGCGGACGCCCGACCCGATCACGCCGATGTGGCGTGGCGTGCTCGCGTTCCGCGTGCTCACCTGGGCGTTCGCCTGCGGCACCGTGATCGTCCAGAGCGGGCACTACCAGCGTGAGTGGCTGGCCTGGACGATCCTCGGCGTGATGGTTGTGTGGTCGGTCGTCAGCAGCTTCCTCTACCTGCGCGAGCGGACGCGGCCGCCGGCGCTGGTGGTCTTCGACCTCGTGCTCACCACCGCGTTGCTGCTGACCTCGCCGTGGGTGCTCAGCGACGTGCAGTTCGTCTTGAACGTCCCCCTCATCACGACGGTGTGGGCGGCCGTGCCAGCGGTCGCCGCCGGCGCGCGCTTCGGGGCGGGCGGCGGGGTGCTGGCCGGGCTGGTCCTCGGCGTGGCGACCGGGCTGGCGCGGGAGAAGTTCGACCTCGACGTCGCCCGCGACGGCGTCCTGCTCGCCGCCGCCGGGCTGCTGGTCGGCATGGCCGCGACGATGGGCCGGCGGTCCGCGGCGCGGCTGGAGCAGGCGCTGCGGAAGGAAGCGGCAACGGCCGAGCGGGAACGGCTGGCCCGTTCGATCCACGACAGCGTGCTGCAGGTGCTGGCCCGGGTCCGCAAGCGCGGCAACGAGGTCGGCGGCGAAGCGGCCGAGCTGGCGAAGCTGGCCGGCGAGCAGGAGATCGCGTTGCGGTCGCTGGTGACGACCGAACCGCCGGCGCCGAACGACAGCGGCACGGCGAGCCTGCGCACCGCGCTGCAGCTGCTCGCGACGTCGTCGGTGCAGGTCTCGACCCCGGCGGACGACGTCGAGCTGCCGGCGCACGTCACCGACGAACTGGTCGCTGTGACCCGCGAAGCGCTCTCGAACGTGGAGAAGCATGCGGGCCCCGAAGCGCGGGCCTGGGTGCTGCTGGAGGACCTCGGCGGCGAGGTCGTGGTCAGCGTTCGTGACGACGGACCGGGCATTCCGGACGGCGTTCTCGAGCGAGCGGCCGCGGACGGGCACCTCGGCGTGGTGGAATCCATCCGGGGGAGGGTGCGCGACCTCGGCGGGCGCGCGACCCTCGACACCGGGCCCGGCCGGGGCACGGAGTGGGAGGTCAGGGTGCCGAGCACGAGGGGTGCGCAATGAGCGACGAGCCGCGGATCTCGGTGATGGTGGTCGACGACCACCCGATCTGGCGCGACGGGGTGGCCCGCGACCTGACCGAGCACGGCTTCGACGTGCGGGCGACCGCCCCGGACGCCGACGCGGCGCTGCGGATCGCGCGCACCGTCCAGCCGGACGTCGTGCTGATGGACCTCAACCTCGGCACGACCTCGGGTGTGGACGCCACCCGCGAGATCACGTCGGCGCTGCCGTCGACGAAGGTGCTGGTGCTGTCCGCGAGCGGCGAGCACAAGGACGTCCTGGAGGCGGTGAAGGCCGGCGCGTCCGGCTACCTGGTCAAGTCGGCGTCCGCGGCGGAGCTGGTGGACGCGGTGCACCGGACCGCGGCCGGCGACCCCGTGTTCACCGCGGGCCTGGCCGGGCTGGTGCTCGGCGAGTACCGGCGGATGGCCGACGCACCGGCGGAAGGCGCCGAGCCGCCGCGGCTGACCGAGCGCGAGACCGACGTCCTGCGCCTGGTCGCGAAGGGGCTGACCGCGCGGCAGATCGCCGAGCGGCTCGTGCTGTCGCACCGCACGGTGGAGAACCACGTGCAGTCGACGCTGCGGAAGCTGCAGCTGCACAACCGCGTCGAGCTGGCCCGGTACGCGATCGAACACGGCCTCGACGAGGAGTAGTCCTCAGGGCAGCACCGCGAAGCCGGACCAGTCGGTCGTCGGCAGCGCCGCCTTGCCCAGCCGCCACCGGGGCTCGCCGGGGTGCCAGGCGGCGAGGACGCCGTCGGCGAGCACGAGGTCGCCGTTCGCCGACCAGTCGAAGCCGCCGCCGCGTTTGAGGTGCTCGGTGATGAACGGCATCGCGGCGACGTGCTCCCAGTCCGGCCCGTCCAGGCGCAGCAGCCAGAGGTCGCGGGTCTGGGTGCTGGTCCCGCGGTAAGCGGGATTGGCGAAGTCGACGGCCCAGATACCGCCGTCGCGGGAGGGCACGACGGTCGGCGTCCTCGCGACCACCGGCCGGCTGAGCTGCCGCCGGCTGTTGTCCCGCAGGTCGACGAGGGTGAACTCGGTGAGGCCGTCGAGGAGCATCCGGTCGCCGGCGACGCCGAGGATGCGCGGCGCCTGCTGGACCGTGCGGCCGGACTCCGGGTCGATCAGCGCGTCGGTCGACTCGGCGGCGCCGGAGTTGATGGTGATCAGCAGGCCGTGCGGGGTGCCGGCCCGGACCTGGGTGTGGCAGCTGGCGGACTGGCCGTGGCCGAACTCCGCGCCGGTGAGGGAGACGCGCTGCAGCCGGCAGGTGTCGGGCGCGTCCTGCCGGATGACCCACACGCTGTCGCCGTCGACGGCGGGGGCTACCGACCAGGCGCGGCCGAGCGAGCGCGGCGGGCTCGCGGGACCGGTGTAGACGAGGATTTCGAAGGGGTCGTCGCTGCCGGTGCCCGTCGGGTAGGCCGTCAGGACGGCGTGCGTCCCGACCCGGATCACGCTGATCCCCAGATCGCCGCCGGGATAGCCGGGCGGCGTGGCGACGGGTCCGCGGTCGGCGTCGAACAGGGTCGGGCCGGTGGTCGGGACGAGGGCGGTGATGCCGATGCCACCGGTCGCCGGCACGCCGGCGAGCCCCTCGGGCAGCGTCGGCGGAGTCGTCGGCGGCGTACTCGTGGCGCTTGGGCTCGGCGGCGGCGAAGTCTCGCCCGTGCAGCCGGACAGCAGAACCAGCGCCGCGCAGAAGGCGGCGCCGCGGAATCCGGGTCCGTTCAGGGTTTTCCCCCGATCTCCCTGGTGAAATCCGGTTCTACCATCGTAAGCATGGGCGAGGAAGAGACCGCGGCGGCGGAACCGATGACCGAAACCAAGCCGTTGGGCGAACGCGATCTTCGGGTGTCGGACGACGAGCGCGAGCACGTCGTCGGGGTGCTGCAGAAGGCCATCGGCCGCGGCATGATCGACCTCGACGAGTTCACCGAACGCACCGACCGCGCACTGGCGTCGCGGACCCGCGGTGAGCTGAACGCCGTGCTGGCCGACCTCGCCGGGCTCTACCACCCCGCGGCCGCGGTCGCCGGGGCGCCGTCCTACGCGGCCGCTCCGCCGCCGGGCTACGGCGGCGAGTACCCCTCCGGACGGCGCTTCGAGCTCAACGCGAAGTACTCGTCGCTGGTCCGCAGCGGGCCGTGGGTGGTGCCGCCCGAGATGGTCGTGCGGAACAAGTACGGCTCGACGAAGCTCGACTTCACCGAGGCCCAGGTCCAGTCGCCGGTGGTGCACATCGAGCTGGACGCCAAGTGGGGTTCGGTCGAGGTGATCATCCCCGAGCACGCGGCGGTCGACGTCAACTCGATCACCGACGTCAAGTTCGGCTCGCTGGAGGACAAGACGCGCAGCAACGGGCACATGGGGAACCCGCGCTTCGTGCTGAGCGGCCGGGTCCACGGCGGTTCGCTGGTCATCCGGCACCCGCGGCGCGGGTTGTTCGGCTAGCCGGGGCCCCTCTGCCCCCGGCGTCAAGAAGGCCTCCCCACCCAGGCATCGGGTGGGGAGGCCTTCGCGCTTTTCAGGCGGCCCGGAGGTTCCTCGCGACGAACCAGACGAGGCCCGTGAACGCGACGGCGGCGAGCCCGGCGACGACGTGCAGCCCGCTGGGGAGACCGTGCGTGCGGACGACGGCGTTGCCCAGGGTCCCGACGGTCGCGATGCCGAGGGCGTAGCCGAACTCGTTGACGGTCTGGGCCAGCGACGCGGCGGCGCCCGCCTTGCGCTGCGGAACCGAGCCGACGACGAGATCGGTACCGAGCGCGACCATCGGGCCGACGCCCAGCGACGTGACGGCGAGCCCGAGCGCGGGCCACGCCGGCCCGGCGGCGGGATCGACGAGGGCGAGGATGACCATGCCGGCCGCGGCGAGGGCGACCCCGCCGGCGATCAGGACGTTCGGCTGCACCCGGCGCGCGAGGGCGGGAGCGGCGGTGAAGCTGACGGTGGAGGCGGCCATCCCGGGCAGCAGCCCGAGCGCGGCCCCGACCGGCGAGAGGTGCTGCGCGACCTGGAGGAACTGCGCGGTGAACAGCATCGTGGTGCCGCCGAGCATGCTGAACAGGAGCATCCCGCCGAGCGTCGTGCGGAAGGCCTTCGCGGCGAAGAGGCTGAAGTCGACCAGGGGATCTTGCAGGACGCGTTGCCGCTTCACGAAGACGTAGCCGACCGCCAGGCCGGCGATCAGCGCTGCCAGCGGAACCGGGTGGACGCCGTCGCGAGCCAGTTCCTTGACGCCGTAGACGGCGGGCAGGATCGCGCCGAGCGAGAGGGCGACGCTGGGCAGGTCGACGCGGCCGGCTTGCTCATCGCGGTATTCGGGCAGCAGCTTCGGGCCGATGACGAGCAGCAGGACCATGGCGGGAACGCCGAGGAGGAAGACCGAGCCCCACCAGAAGTGCTCGAGCAGGAGTCCGCCGACCATCGGGCCGATGATGGCGCCGACGGTGAAGCAGCCGGCCCAGATCCCGATGGCCTGGGCGCGTTGCTGCGGGTTCTTGAAGAGCGTCCCGATGAGGGAGAGCGTGGAGGGAGCGAGCGTCGCCCCGGCGATCCCGAGCACGGCCCGCGCGGCGATGAGCATGCCGGCGCTGGTCGAGAAGGCAGCGGCGACGGAGGCGACGCCGAACGCGGCGGCCCCGATGAGCAGCAGCTTCCGCCGTCCGACCCGGTCACCGAGGGTCCCCATGGTGACCATGAACCCGGCGACCATGAAGCCGTAGGTGTCCATGATCCACAGCTGTTCGGTGCCATCGGCGTGCAGGCCGGCGGCGAGCTTCGGCAGCGCGAGGACGAGGACGAAGACGTCGAGCGAGACGAGCAGGGTGGGCAGGGCCAGCACGGCCAGGCCGATCCACTCCCGGCGCCCGGCCCGCACGGTTTCGGCCGGGATTCCGACCGGGGCTTCGGCGGTGGTGGTCATGGCTGCTTCCTCTCGGCTCAGTGGTGCTTTCACCACTTCGTCGAGCGGGAGCAGCCGGAATCGACAACCGGTCGGGTCTTTTGTGGAAAGCCGTGAAGGCCGCCTTCCCGCGGCGGCCTTCACGGCTATGCGTCAGGTTGTCCACACCCCTCGTGCATTGGGGACAACTCCGCGCTCTCAGATTCGCACAGGTCAGCACTGTCGGTGATGACCGATAGACTGAAAGTGGGGGGGCGCCCCCGGGACCACGGGTCAGGGGCGAGCTGCCGCCCGCGCCGCCGCCGGGTCCGAGGTCGCCAGCGCCGCCTCCGCCAGCGCCTCGCATCCCGCCAGCGTCGCCGAAGCCAGGCTCGCGCCGACCGTGCGGATCGCCGGGGCGTTCATCGACAGGCTCGTCAGGCCGAGGCCCGCCAGGACCAGCGCCAGCCTGGGGTCCGCCGCCGCTTCGCCGCAGACGCCCGCCGGCTTGCCCACGGCCTTGGCCGCGTCGCCGATCAGCTTCAGCAGTCGCAGGAGACCCGGCTGCCACGGGTCGTTGAGCTTCGCCACCGCGCCGAGCTGGCGGTCCGCCGCGAACGTGTACTGCGCCAGGTCGTTCGTTCCCACCGACACGAAGTCGACCGCTTCGAGGATTTCGCGGGCGCTCAGCGCCGCCGCCGGAATCTCGATCATCACGCCCGCCCGGGCGATGCCCGCCGCGCGGACTCGTTCGGCGAACCAGGCGGCTTCCTCGACCGTCGCGACCATCGGAGCCATCACCGAGACGTCGGCGCCCGAATCTTCCGCGGCGCCCGCGATCGCCTCGAGCTGGCGGTCCAGGATCTCCGGGCGGTCGAACGCCACGCGCAGCCCGCGGACGCCGAGCGCCGGGTTCGGCTCGGCTTCCGGCGAGAGGAACGCCAGCGGCTTGTCGGCGCCCGCGTCGAGGGTCCGCACGATCACCGGCTTGCCGCGGAACGGCGAGAGCACCGCCGTGTACGCCGCGCGCTGCTCGGCCACCGACGGTTCGTCCGAGGCGTCCAGGTAGCAGAACTCGGTGCGGAACAGGCCCACGCCTTCCGCGCCCGCGTCGGCCGCGGCCTGCGCGTCGGCCGGGGAGCCGACGTTGCCGTAGACCTTCACTCGGTGGCCGTCGGACGTCGCGCCCGTGCCGTTCCACTCCGCCAGCTGCGCCTTCGTCGCCGCCACGACCGGCGCCGACGGGTCCGCGACCTCGACCGTGCCCGCGTCGCCGTCGACGGCGAGCGCCTCGGCGTCCAGCGCCAGCAGTCCGCGCACGGCGACGACGGCCGGGATGCCCAGCGCCCGCGCCAGGATCGCGGTGTGGCTGGTCGGACCGCCTTCTTCGGTGACCAGGGCGAGCACCTTCGCCGGGTCGAGGCCCGCGGTGTCGGCCGGGGCTAGGTCGCGCGCGACCAGCACGCTCGGCGACGCCAGCTCCGGCACCCCCGGCGGCGCGATGCCGAGCAGCTCGGCGACCAGCCGGTCGCGCACGTCGCGGACGTCGCGAACACGTTCGGCCATGTACCCGCCCGCTGCGGCCAGCGCTTCGGCGAAGCCTTCGGCGGCCTGGTGGACGGCTCGCGCGGCGGGCAGCCCCTGCGTCTTGACCAGTTGCTCGGCCTGCGACGCGAGCGCCGGGTCGGCCGCCATCGCGGCGGTGGTGATGAGGATCGTCGCGGCTTCGCCGGTGGCGGTCTCGGCCTGCTTCTCGAGCCGGCCGGCGACGATCGCGGCGGCAGGTGTGATCCGGGCGGCTTCGGCGGCGGGGTCGGCCGGGGCGGGGGTGGCGGCGGGCTCGCCCAGCGGCTCCGCGACACGGACGACGGGACCACTCGCACGGCCGGGGCTGACGGCGACCCCGGAAAGGGTCCCCGCACTCTTCCCCGCGGAGGCGGCATCGAACTCAGACATGGTCTAGACCATAGCTCAGATACGTCTGGATATCTCGTGGTGGCGGGCACAAGCCTCGCTCACGTACCTGTTCGAGCACCGGCCGGACCTCCTCGTGCCACCAGGCTTCGGCCAGTTCGCCGCGGCTGCGCACCGGCCGTCCGGCCAGCATACGGCGGAAACCCCAGGCCTCGGCCGAGTCGGCGAGCCGGAACCAGTCGGCCGGGTCGTCGAGCTACAGCCCGAGGCGGACGTCGTCCGGCAGCGGGACGCGCTCGAGGAACATCCGTTCGGCGGTCTTCGACGGCAGGTCGGCGAGCGTCAGGCAGCGCAGCGCGCAGGCGACCGTGCTGATCCAGCGGACCCGCGCCCGGATGGTCGTGGCCCCGCGGGCGCGCGCGATGGCGACGCGGTGGTGACCGTCGTCGACGAAGAACATGTCGGACAGGCGCACGAGCCGCACCGGCGGGAGGTCGGCCGAGGTGCGCGTCAGGCGGTCCCAGCGGTCGCGCAACGCCCGGTTGCGCGGCCGGAACTCGCGGTCGAAGTCGCCGGCGCGGGCGACCGTGCCGACGATGCCTTCCAGCGGGACGTCGTAGACGCCTTCATCGACCTCGGTCTGCTTGCCGAGCGCCTTCAGCGTTTCGCCGAGCGGCATGATCGCGAGGTGGTCGGGCCGGCGCGCTTCAGCGATCGCCTTCAGTTGAGCGGCGTAGCCGCGCCACCAGGCCGAGCCGAAAGAGTCGCCCATGTGAGGTGCAACACGCGCCCCCGGACGGTCATTCCCCCAGGTCGGCTGCCGTCGGGTAGGACGGCTGCGCACCGTGGCGCGTCACGCTGAAGGCCGCCACGCGCACTGCGCGCTTCGCCGCGGAGACGAGGTCGGCGCCGTCGGCGAGCGACGCCGCGAGCGCGCCCGCGAACGCGTCCCCGGCACCGGTGGTGTCGACGGCCTCGACCGCCGGCGACTCGACTTCGGTGTTGTTGTCCTTCTCCACGACGACCGCACCCGCCGCACCGAGCGTGACGACGGCGGCTCGCGGGCCGAGGTCCAGCAGCTTCCGGAAGTCCGCGCCGGGCCCGGTCAGCCAGGCGGCCTCGTGTTCGTTGACGAGCAGGACGTCGAGGTTGGCCAGCGTCTCCGGGGCCAGTTCCGCGGCCGGCGAGAGGTTCAGCAGTACCTTGACGCCCTTTTCGGCGGCCCGCGCGACGGCGTGCTCGACGGTCGGCAGCGGCACCTCGAGCGAGGCGACCATGATCTCGACACCGTCGAAGACAGCGTCGACGTCGCCGGGCTCGAGACTCGAGTTGGCGCCGGGGGAGACGAGGATGGCGTTCTCGCCGTCCGGGGTGACAGTGATGTAGGCGATGCCGGTCGGCCGGTCACTGGTCCGGACCAGTCCGGTGTCGACACCGGCAGCGCGCAGGGAATCGAGCAGCAGCCGGCCGTAGGGATCGTCGCCGACGGCGCCGAGCAGCGCGACATCCGCCCCGAGCCGGCCCGCCGCGACCGCCGTGTTGGCGCCCTTGCCACCCGGCGAAAGCACGGTGTCACCGCCCAGCACCGTCTCGCCACCTGCCGGCCGCCGGTCCACCGCGACGACGAGGTCGGCATTGGCGGATCCCACAACGAGGACGTCGGAGTTCATCCCCGCACTGTGCCACGAAAGCCGTCCGACCAGGTCGGGAAGGGTGCGCGGGAGGAAAGTGAAGGTTTTTGTAACTTATCCGGCGTTGAGTGCGACAATCATGCGAGCAGCGGATGCCCGTCACTCGATCGGGGGATGCCATTCCCCCGGCCGTCACTATGCGGACCAGTCCCGCTCTCCAGGTACGTCATCACGCGAGACGTGATGACGCTGCCCCGACCGGCGAGAGCCGGACAGGGCATCAGGTCGCCGGCGCCGATCACGTAGCCCCCCGAGTGATCGGCGCCGGCGGCGCCCCGCCCTTCCGGCCGGCGGTTCACGCTACGACGAGGCTCAAGTTCACGCGGTCACCAGCTGCAGCACGTGTTTTCCGGCGCCCGGAGAGACTTTTCCTGCCAACTGCCGATCCTCGCCGTCACGGAGAATCGCGTGGACGGAGACGTAGTGGCGGGTGGCCGTCTTCGCCGAGGGTTCGACACTCAGCCGGGCGAGGTCGGCGCGCCGCACCACTACCGGGGCGCCTTCCTTGGGTCGCCAGGTGATCGCGTCGGCCGTCAGGGCGAATTCGCCGAAATCACCCCGATAGCGCGTCAGGTAGAGCAGTACCCAGATCACCACAGCGACCGGCAACGGAATCCCCGCCGGGATGTCGTAGAAGGCCGGCGCCACGAAGTCGGCGATGACGGCCAGCCAAGCCGTCCACAGCAACGCCAGCCGGACGGCGGACGCTTGGCCGGCGTGGACGAGCCTTCCCGGCTGGTCGGCACGCCAGCGTTTGACCAGCCGCTTCACCGGGTTCGGCACACCGAAGCCACCGCGCCGGACGTTCTGAGACGTCCAGCGGCCGAGCCCGGGGCGATAGCGCTCGATCGCCGCCAACGCCTTCTCGGCCTCTTCCCTGGCCATCGCCGACGACAGGATGAAGCCGTCTTCCGACTTGTGGCGGCAATCGGGGTTCAGGTTCCGGATCGCGTCGTCGTCCACCAGCGAAACGGCGAGAGCGATCCGGCCGCCCGGCTGACCTTCCCGGAAGACGAGCCGGCGAACGTCGTCCCACGGCAGAACGAGCGTCGTCTTGTCTTCGAGCGGCTGCCGGAACCCGTCGGGGCCGAACTCGACCCTGGCCGTCACCATCGCGCCGTTGCGGCGGATGTACCGCCGCAGGATCGGCCTGAAGCAGAAGCACACCAACGCCAGCAGGCCGAGCGCGGGCGCGACCAGGTACACGACCGGATCTTCGCTGCGCGCCCAAACCAGCAGCCCGGCCAGGACGGCGAACACGACGCCGAAGAAAGCCATGCACCCGACGGCCATCCTCAGTTCGGCCGGCGGGTTGTGGATCGGCAGCCGGACCCGCACCACCGCCGTTTCCGGCTCACCCGGAGTCGTCGACACCACGGCGGCTAGATCGAACCGGAGATGCGCTGGGTGCCCTGCTGCTGGAAAACCGGTTCGGCGGCCGGGGGCTTCTTTTCGTTGTAGTGGTTTTCGCGGTACTCCTTGTCGGCTTCGTCGTAGGCGCCCGCCGTCTTCTTCCCCGCCTCCTTCCCGGCCTCTTCACCGAGTGCCTTGGGCAGCTCCTTGAGCCCGTCCTTGAAGATGCCCGGAGCCGCGCGAGCCGCGTCCTGCAAGGCTTCGAGCAGCTTTCCGCCGACTTTCCTGAACAGCCCGCTGAGATCGTCGAACTGCTTGATGCCCTTCTCGAAGGCACGCATCAGTTTTCGCAGCCACTCCGCCATCCGCTCGCCGGTCTTGACGATCTCGACCGTGCCTTCGCCGGCCAGACCGGCCGGCGCGGCGGGACCCGGGTACCGCATGAGGATGCTGATCAGCTTGCCGATGCATTCGGTGAGCAGGTCCCGCAGCACGCTGCGCACGACGTTCAAGATGCTCTTGCAGACGTCGATCAGGACCGAGATGGCCTTCGCGCCGCCGGCGACGCCGGAGTACATGTCGCCGAGCTCGGCCGTGAACGCGCGGTAGGCGTCCGCGCCTTGGCCCGTCCACTCCGCGCTGTCCGCCTTCACCGTCTCGAGCAGGTCCTTGGCGACCGCGTCTATCTCGTCGCTGATGTTGCCCCAGGTCTCTTGCATGACGTCGAGCTGTTCCTGGTTCCCGGTCGCCCAATCGAGCGGGGCACGCAGGAACTCGACGTGCTCGATCAGCCAGCCGAGCCCCATGCCGGCGAGGCCCGCGATCGGGTCCTGCAGGAACTCCGCCACGCCCGCGACGCCGAAGCCGAGGTTGAGCAGGCCTTCCGTCCAGTCGCCATCCGCCGCCTTCGTCGCCGCGTCCCAGAAGTCCTGCGCCATCCCGGCGCCTTCCAGTGCCGAGGACCCTTCGTCGACCTTCTTCTTGGCGTCGGTCACCAAAGCGTTCTCAGTCAAGGCGGATTCCTTCGAAGTTCGCCTTGACGTCCTGCTCGTACCAATCGACGTGCTGGGACCAGGTGCGGACGCGGTCGATCTGCTCCTGGGCCACGTTCTTCGCCTGGCCGATGGAGTCACTGCCCAGGGTCTGGGCGACGCCGCACAGCGCGCCGAGGCCGCAGGCCTGGCCGATCAGGCCGAACGCCATCGGGTCGACCACCTGGGCGGCCGCGTCCAGCGTTTTCGCGAACCGATCGACGAACGGTTCGAGCTTCTTCGCGTGGTTCAGCAACTGCTCCGGCTTGATCCGGATGTCCGGCTGCGGGTTGTTCACGTCTTCCCTCCCTCGTTCCCGTGGTCAGCGCAGGTAGTCGCCGTCGCTGAAGTAGTCGTCGTCGACCCCGTTCTCGGGTTCGCGGCGCGGCGGGGCCGAGCTCGGCTTGGGCTTCGCCGGTAGTGGCGGCTCCTCCTCCGCGATGAAGCGCGAGCCGTCGGCCGGGGCCGCGTAGCCGCCGTCCACGAATCCTTGCGGCTCGGGCTCCGGGTACTCGCGGTGGAGCCGGCCGACCAGCTCGGTCATGGTTTCGGTACCGGCGATCGACGGCATCCCGGTCTGGACGGCACCCGCCAGCCGGCTCTGCGCGCGCTGGACGGTCCGCAGGATCTCGTCGGCGAGGTTCGCTTTCTCCCGCACTCCGTGCCCGATCTCCAGGCCGACGAGGTTGCCGAGGTGGTTGACCTTGACCGCGATCTGCCCATCCTGGCTGCGCTCGGACACGGAGATCGCGGCCATCTCGGCCTGCATGCGGTCGCCCCGCTGCTTGGCCTCGGCGATTTTGGCGTCGAAACCCGCCAGCAGTTGCTCAGGGTTCGTCACGCGAACCTCCCCTGTTCACGTCAGTAGCCGTACGGCGACCGAGTGTGGCACATGGCACCGACAGTCGCGGGTGGTTCGGCTCTTTGTGACGAAGCCCGTCGCGGCCGCCTGTTCTGGTCGATTCTTCGTACGGCGAGTAACCGGTGGGGTATTGTCCGTGACGCAAGGGGGGAGATCGAACGCGTGGGGAGCGTGGTTCGGTGGGGTTGTTCGGCGACATGCTCGACGCTGCCAAGCACGTCGGGTCCGAAATCGCGCACGCCGTCCAGTCGGGTGGTGAGGGGCTCGGCAAGGTCCTGAACGGCGCGGGCGTCGGCCTGCTCGCGGGTGGGCCGCTCGGCGCGGTCGCGGGTGCGTACATCGGTTCGCGGACCGGCACCGGCGCGGACAACCCGCAGACCGCGGGGTTGTCGCCGGGGCAGCTGGTCCAAGCCGTGATGAGCGGGCCGGGCACCGAGTCGCTGCAGAAGGTGCACCAAGCGGGTGTCGACCAGTCGACTTACCAACGCCGGCTCGAGCAGGGCACGCGCGAGCTGACCTCCGGTCTCGAATCCGCGTGGACCGGCGGTGCCTCGGACGCGGCCCGGGAACGTCTTCAGCCGCTGACGGCGTCGGCGGTGTCCGCGTCCACGACCCTCGATCGCAACTCGACGCTGTCCCAGGCGCAGATCGATCAGTTCCACCAGATGAAGAACTCGCTGCACCCGGACGTCACCGACCAACCGCCGACGCGCAGCGCCTGGGACGTCGCGACGCCGTGGGACACCGACACCGAAGACAAGATCAACCAATACAACCGGAAGGCCTCGGAGAACGTCGAGCGGTACAGCTCGTACGCGCAGCAGTCCGACACGAACACCGCGTCGCGGACGATCGACTACGGCCAGCTCCGCGAGTACACCGGCGGCGAGTTCACGGTGCAGGACCCGAAGAAGCCCGTCGAGCCGCCGCCCAAGAAGCGGACTCACGGGGGCGACGACGACCGGTCGATCGGCGCGCAGGTGCAGCCGCCGCCGGCGGTCCACCCGCCGGTCGTGCAGCCACCGCCACCGGGGCACGTCACGCCGCCGGGCTCCATCACGCCTGGCGTGGACGACAGCGTTCGCGCGCAGGGCTACGTGCCGCCGTCGACGCAGTACCCGCCGGGTTACCAGCCACCGGGGACGGGACCGGGCAGCGGATTCGGCCCCGGCTCGGGTCCCGGCGGCGGGTTCGGGCCCGGCTCCGGCGGCGGCTTGGGTCCTGGTGGCGGCTTTGGCCCTGGTAGCGGCGGATTCGGGCCGGGCTCGTCGTCCGGCGCGAGCGGCGGCACCGGGCCGGGCGCCCGCGGCCCCGGCGCGTCCACCGGAGCAGGCGTGCCGGGCGAAGGACGTCCGGGCGCGACCGGCGGGGTCCGCGGCGGCGCGGCGGGCAAGCCGGGCTCGCCAGGGATGGGCGGCATGGGCCAGGGCGCCAAGGGCGGCAAGCCCGAGGACGAAGAGCACCAGCGCGCGTCGTACCTGGTGGAAGCCGACCCGGAGAGCATTTTCGGTGGGTCCGACGAGCGGACCGTGCCACCGGTGATCGGGCTGTGATCTTCCTACCCAAGGCCGCGCTGCTCACCGCGTGGGAGTGGGAGCGGCACGGCCCGCCGCCCGCGGTCCTCGGCGTGGACAACCTCTGGCTCGGCGACGAGACCCGCAAGCGGCTCGACGAGAAGGTCCTCGACGTCCTCACCTCGCTCCGGCTCGCGGCGGGCGGCACGCTGACGCGCGAATTCCGCGACATCCTGCGCGTCCTGGCGAAGGGCGCCCACCAGTTCACGGCGTGGCTGGGCGACATCGCGGCGGACGAGTCGGGCACGGTCCTGGTCGCGGCCGACGGCCCGGACGCGCTCCGGCTGATCCGGAAGGGCGACACGGTCCGGATCGACGTCGTGGAGCCGTCGCGGATCGCGGAGTCGCTGGTGGACGTGTTGCCGCCGGTGCCGCCCGCGCGGATTTCGCCGGTGTCGATCCCGGAAGCGCGGTTCTCGGGCCGGGAGGAGTCGTACGACCTCGACGACCCGACCGCGGATCGCGGCGGCGACCCCCTGGTCTGGGCGCGACGGCTGATGGCGGCCGAGCGGACGGGGCTGCACCAGTGCTACGCGGTCAGCCGGGGTTCGCGCAGTGCACCGATCACGGCCGTGGACGTCGCCGGGGCTGGGCGGGTGCTGACGTATGTGTATCCGGCGCGTGAGCGGATGGTCAGTTTTCAGCCGGGGACCCGGGGAGCGCTGACGGCTGTGCTGTACGCGACGCTGAACGGGTTAGGGGGAGGACGATGACGGATCCAGGAGGCGCGATCTTCAGCGGCCTCGGCTTCTGGGCGACGGACATGCCGAGTGGGGCGTCGCGGCCGGCCGGTGGGCAGGGGTTCGCGATGAGCAGCTCGGAGATGCGGGCGATGCTCAAGAAGGCGACGGATTTGCGACTTTCGATCCAGCAGCAGCGCGACGCCGCGCAGGTGCTGTCGCAGGCGACACCGCCCGCTCAGGAGCCGGCCAGCACCGATGCTGTCGTCGGTCCGAACGGTGTCAACGAAACCGGTCGCTTCTATCAAGGCCATCTCGACTACCAGTACAACTATCTGTCCGAGTTGATCACGCGTTTGCAGAAGGCACTCGGGATGGTCGAGGCGGCCGACCAGCAAGCGGCAGACGGCACGAACAAGACAAGCGGGGCCCTCGAATGACGAAGCGATCCACAACGACCATGGCCGCGATCATGGCAGGCTGCTTGCTGATCTCCGCGTGCAGCGGCACCCCAAAGGCACCGGCAACCACCACGACCGCACCTTCGAGTACCGCTTCGGCCGACAGCGACGTACCTAAAGTGCAGAGTCCTCTCCCAACGACGGCACTCGACGGCAGCCCATGCGACAGCGCACTCACCAGCAGCCAAGTCGCACACTTCCTCGGGCAGTCGACCCCGGCCAAGCCCAGTGACACCCAACTCGGCCCGCTATGTCAGTGGAGCAGCGCTTCCGGATCAGGAGCAGGCATCACAGTCGCCTATCAGACGGAATCCGATCAAGGAATCAGGCTGGCTTACCAGAACGTGAAGCCCAAGGCCGCGCGCTGGCAGCCACTCGAAGCGATCCAAGGACTTCCCGCCGTCGCCTACACCAACACTGATGACAAGCGCGCTTGTGTCATCGTCGTCGGGGTGACCGACGAGCTCGCGTTCTCGACCGGGTTGACGCTCGGCGACAAGGCCGCCGGCGAAGGCAAAGACTGCTTCGACCTCGCACCCGAAGTGGCCGACACGGTGCTGACCAACCTCAAGGCGCGGGCCTGAGCTGCACCTTTTCGTTACGGCGGAGATCGCGTTAATGCAAGACTTGTCGTAGTAAGGACCTAGACTGTTCGGATGAGCCACCCCACCCGGAGGGGTCGCGCGCGTGCGGCTACCGAACAGGACATCCGGCGGACCGCCCGGAAACTGCTCGTCGAGCAGGGGCCGGAGGCGGTCACTTTGCGTGCCATCGCGCGGGAGCTGGGGATCACCGCGCCCGCGCTGTACCGGTACTACGAATCCCGTGATGACCTCGTCGAGAACCTGCGGCTGGACGTCTGCGCCGACTTGGCCAACGAGCTCGCTGAGGACATCGCCGAGCTGCCGGACGACGGGATCATGCAGCTGTTCGCCATCTGCAAGGGGTTCCGGCGGTGGGCGCTCACCCACACGAAGGAATTCACGCTCGTCTTCGCGTCGCCGACCGGGGGTGTGGGATCGACGACGGGAAGCGCTCTGAGCCGGGTCGACGAGCCCTTCGGGCGCATCTTCCTGGCCGCCGCCGGGCGGGTGCTCGCGCGGACCGACATCGTGCTGCCGTCCGCCAGCGGTGTGCCCGACGAGCTGCGGGACGACCTCCAGACGTTCCAGGAGTCGCTGGTCACCGTGCTCGCCGAGTCCGACCGGCACGTGCCGGTCGAGAAGATCGACCTCGGCGTGACGTACCTGATGATCCAGTTCTGGGCCCGGCTCTACGGGCACGTCACGCTCGAGGTCTTCGGCAACTACCCGATCCCGATGTCCAAGCCGGACGTCCTGTTCGAGGCCATGCTCATCGACCTCGCCCGGGAGATCGGGCTCTACTCCGGCTAGGCCGCGTGGCCGCCGTCCACCGACAGCGTCGCCGCCGTCACGTACGCGCTGGCGGGTGAAGCCAGGTAAGCCACCGCCGAGGCGACCTCCGAGGGCGAGCCGTAACGGTCGAAAGCCGTCAAAGCACGCTGGTCAGCCGCGTACGGGCCGTCGGCCGGGTTCATGTCCGTGTCCGTCGGGCCCGGGTGGACCAGGTTGACCGTGATGCCGCGCGGGCCGAGCTCCCGCGCCAGCGCCTTGGTCAGGCCGACCATCGCCGCCTTGCTCGTCGCGTACAGCGCCATGCCCGGACCGGGCACGCGGTCCGTGACGCAGCTGCCGATCGTGATCACGCGGCCGCCGTCTTCCAGAACTCCGGCGGCCGCCTGGGTCGCCGCGAACACGCCGCGGACGTTCACCGCCAGCACACGGTCGACGTCCTCGAGCGCAGTTTCGGTGAACGCGCCGACGAAACCGACGCCTGCGTTGTTGACCAGCACGTCCAGCCGGCCGAACTCGGCGACAGTCGCCGAAACTGCCGCCGACACCGCGGAAGCGTCCGCCGAGTCCGCCTGGATCGCCAGCGCGCGACGGCCGAGGTTCTTGATCTTATCGACCACCTCGGCCGCCCGTGCGCCGTTGTGCTGGTACGTCAGCACTACATCCGCGCCGTCCTCGGCGAGCCGCAGTGCCGTGGCCGCGCCGATACCGCGGCTGCCGCCCGTCACCAGCGCCACCTTGCCGTCGAGGGTCATCCCCGGTTCTCCTTCGATCGAACGGTTTTCCTTGACCGTTCAATCAAATCGAGAACACCCTCGAACTACCGGCGGCTTTCCGACAGCGCGCTACAAGACGATGTTGACCAGCTTGCCCGGCACCACGATCACCTTGCGCGGGGCGCCGCCGCCGACCAGCGCCGCCACCTTCTCGTCCGCCAGCGCGGCCGCCTGGACCGCGTCCGAAGCGGCGTCCGCCGGCACCGTGACGCGGGAGCGGACCTTGCCGTTGACCTGGATCGGGTACTCGACCGAGTCCTCCACCAGGTACTTCTCGTCCACCACCGGGAACGGGCCCTGCACCAGCGAGTCCGCGTGACCCAGCCGGTGCCACAGCTCCTCCGCCAGGTGCGGGGCCAGCGGCGCCAGCATCAGCACCAGCGGCTCGGCCAGCTCGCGCGGCGTCGACGCGGCCGCGCCGTACACCTTGGTGACGTGGTTGTTCAGCTCGATCAGCTTCGCGCCGGCCGTGTTGAACCGCATCTCCGCGTAGTCCTCGCGGACGCCCGCGATGGTCCGGTGCAGCACCTTGCGGTCCGCTTCGGAAGCGTCCTCAGTGGACACTCGCAGCTCGCCGGTCGTCTCGTCGACGACCAGGCGCCACAGCCGCTGCAGGAACCGGTGCGCGCCCACGACGTCCTTGGTCGCCCACGGGCGCGACATGGCCAGCGGGCCCATCGCCATCTCGTAGAACCGGAACGTGTCGGCGCCGTAGTTCTCGGCCATCTCGTCCGGCGTGACGACGTTCTTCAGGCTCTTGCCCATCTTGCCGTACTCCTGGCTGACCTCTTCGTCGCCGAAGAAGTACTTGCCGTCGCGCTCCACGACCTGCTCGGCCGGGACGTAGACGCCGCGCGCGTCCGTGTACGCGTACGCCTCGATGTAGCCCTGGTTGAACAGCTTCCGGTACGGCTCCTTGGACGACACGTGGCCCAGGTCGAACAGCACCTTGTGCCAGAACCGCGAGTACAGCAGGTGCAGCACCGCGTGCTCGACGCCGCCGACGTACAGGTCGACGCCGCCGGTGTCGTCCGCGCCGTACTCGCCGGGCCGCGGGCCCATCCAGTACGCCTCGTTCTCCGGCGCGCAGAACGTGTCGCTGTTCGTCGGGTCCAGGTAGCGCAGCTGGTACCAGCACGAACCCGCCCAGTTCGGCATCGTGTTGATGTCGCGGCGGTAGGTCTTCGGGCCGTCGCCCAGGTCCAGCTCGACCTCGACCCAGTCGGTCGCGCGGGCCAGCGGGGACGACGGCATCGAGTCGCGGTCCTCGGGGTCGAACGTCACCGGCGAGTAGTCGGCGACCTCGGGCAGCTCGATCGGCAGCATCGACTCGGGCACGGCGTGGACTTCGCCGTCCTCGTCGTAGACCACCGGGAACGGCTCGCCCCAGTAGCGCTGGCGCGAGAACAGCCAGTCACGCAGCTTGAACTGCACGGTGCCGATACCGGCGCCCTTTTCGGCCAGCCAGTCGATGATCGTCTTCTTGGCCTCGGCGACGTCCATGCCGTCCAAGAAGCCGGAGTTGATCGCCGGGCCGTCACCCGTGAACGCCTTGCCGTCGAAGCCATCCGAGGGCTGCACGGTCCGGATGATGTCCAGCCCGAACTTCTCGGCGAACTCCCAGTCGCGGACGTCCTGGCCGGGGACGGCCATGATCGCGCCGGTGCCGTAGCCCATCAGCACGTAGTCGGCGACGAAGATCGGGATCTGCTTGTCGTTCACCGGGTTCGTCGCGTACGAGCCGGTGAAGACGCCCGTCTTCTCCTTGTTCTCCTGCCGGTCCAGCTCGGACTTCCGGGAGGCGGCGACGCGGTACTCCTTGATGGCCTCCGCGGGCGTCGCCGCGCCACCGGTCCAGCGCTGGTCGACGTCCGACGGCCACTCGGTGGTCGTCAGCTTGTCGACCAGCGGGTGTTCCGGCGCCAGCACCATGTACGTGGCGCCGAACAGGGTGTCCGGCCGGGTCGTGAAGACCTCGATCGCGTCGTCGCCGGCCTTGAACGTGACGCGGGCGCCGTGCGAGCGGCCGATCCAGTTCCGCTGCATGGACTTGACCTTCTCGGGCCAGTCCAGCAGGTCCAGGTCGTCGACCAGGCGATCGGCGTACGCGGTGATCCGCATCATCCACTGCCGCAGGTTGCGGCGGAAGACGGGGAAGTTGCCGCGCTCGCTGCGGCCGTCCGCGGTGACCTCTTCGTTCGACAGCACCGTGCCCAGGCCCGGGCACCAGTTGACCGGCGCTTCGGAGATGTACACCAGCCGGTTGTCGTCGATCACCCTCTTCCGCTCGGGCGCGCTCAGCGCCGCCCAGTCACGGCCGTCCGGCGTGGGACGCGAGCCGTCGGCGAACGCGGCTTCCAGCTCGGCGATCGGCCGGGCCTTGCCCGCATCCTGGTCGTACCAGGAGTTGAAGATCCGCAGGAAGATCCACTGCGTCCAGCGGTAGTACTCGGGGTCGATCGTGGAGATGCGACGGCGTTCGTCGTGGCCCAGGCCCAGGCGCCGGATCTGGCGCAGGTAGGTCCGGATGTTCTCCTCGGTGGTCTTGCGCGGGTGCTGCCCGGTCTGGACCGCGTACTGCTCGGCCGGCAGGCCGAACGCGTCGAAGCCCATCGTGTGCAGCACGTTGCGCCCGATCATCCGGTGGTACCGGGCGAAGACGTCGGTGCTGATGAAGCCCAGCGGGTGCCCGACGTGCAGGCCGGAGCCCGACGGGTACGGGAACATGTCCTGGACGAACAGCTTGTCGCTGGGCACCGGCTGCCCCTCGACCGCGAGCGGCCCGACCGGGTTCGGCGCGTGGAAGGTGCCCTGGTCGGCCCAGTGGTCCTGCCAGCGCTGCTCGATCTGGCCGGCCAGCGCGGCCGTGTAGCGGTGCGCCGGGACGTCGGTGGGCGTCCCTGTCGTCTCGGTCATGCCGTTTTCCTCCGTCGGAGCCGCTCCAGAAACAACTCGACCCCCCAGCCACCAGGGCATGAGGGGTCGCCGCGCCGGCCGGGCCGGGCCCGGTCAGCGCGGCAGGCTAAGGAGCAGCCGAGCCGTGTTCATACCTTCATCGTAACTTGCTGGTCAAAGCCGTTCGGAGGGGACCGCCAGTGCGAAGAACTGGGTGACCTGGGTGGCCGAGAAGTTGTTGTCGCTGACGAGCACCAGGCTGCGCTCGCCGTTCGGCAGCTTCGGACCCCACGTCATGCCTTCGATGTTGTCCACAGTGGACAGTCCGAGGTCGGCGGCGTCGAAGAGGAACCGCTTCTTGACCGGCTTGACGTGCTTCGCGTCGGCCAGGGACTTGACGTTCAGGACGTTCGTCGCGCCCTTCGTGTCGATCTCGTAGACACGCACCTTGTTGCCGACGCCGGTGCTGAACGAGCGCTCCATCATCAGGAACTTCGTCGGGTCGGCCTGATCGACGGCCAACATCGAGGAGACGCCGGTCGTGGCGAACGCCGTCGGCGGCACCGGCGCGGCGAAGAGCGGCTCCTGCGGGTACGCGTACTGCGCCAGGATCGGGCCGAAGCGCGACTGCAGGGTGATCCGCGAGAGCGCGCCGGTGGTGGTCGTCGGCTCGGGGCCGTCCTGCAGGAGCGGACCCTCGACCTCGCTGGCCAGCAGCGAGCCGAACCCGGTGAAGGTGATGCCCTCGAGCACGAGGTTCTGACGCGGGCCCGCCGTCGGCGTCATCTTCTCGTTCGCGGGGATCGGCAGGTCGCGGACGTATTTTCCGTCGCGCTGCGCCTCGCGGACCGACGGGTCGATCAACGTCGTCGCGGTGCGCTCGCCCTCCTGCGACCAGTAGTAGTCGCCGGTCCACGGGTCGACGCGCAGCTCTTCGGGGTCGATCGTCTGCTCGTTCTGCGGCTTCGAGGGGTCGTTCTGCGTGAGCGGCGGGTACGGCGTGCCGTCCGGGCGCAGCAGCGGCTTCGTGCCGGTGAGGGTGACCGGGCCGACGCCGTTCGCCGACACCGGGAAGGTCGCCGTGTAGAAGCGGGCGGGGTTGATCGCCGACCGGTCGTCGCAGATCAGGGCGTAGCCGCCGGTCCGGGGGTCGTAGTCGATGCTGGAGAGGCCGCCGACCACCGTGCCCTGGAACAGCAGGGAGTTGGGGACGATCTGCTCGCCGAGCAGGCGGAGCGGCCGCTGGTGACTCTCGGTGGCACTCGCCGGCGCTGCGGCGACGAGCCCCCCGATCAGGGCAGCGGTCAACACTGTGGGCAGTACGCGCGGTGACATGGCCTGTAGCACAGTCGGTCAGGGTATCCGCCAGGTTGCCAGGACGTCACGCTTATCCTTGACCTCGTGTTCGCTATCGCGCTGGTTCCGGTCGTGCTGGGTCTGCTCGTCGGCTTTGGTGGGTTTCTCGGGTTCCGTGAGCGCTTGACGCGCGAAGGCGGGACCGGCGTGCGCACGCAAGCCGCGCTGCGCAGCGAAGAAGCGTTCAAGCTGGCCAACCGCATCGCGGGGCTGCCGACCATGGCCGGCGGCGCGATCTCCGTGCTCACCGGGCTGGCCGGGCTCGCGATGCCGACGACCGGTGGCCTGGTGTCCGCCGCGCTCGCCGGGGTGCTCGCCATGCTCCTGCTGGTCATGGGCGGCGGAGTGCTCGGCAACCGGGCCGCGCTGACCGTGCCCGCGCCCGCTCCGGCGGCGCCCGCGGGCTGCACCGGCTGCGCGTGCGGCTCCGGCGGCTGCGGGGTCTTCAAGAAGGAAGAAGCCTAGTTCCGCTGGAGGTCGCCCGGGTGGGTGGCCAGCAGCGCCAGGGGGATGCCCTGGCGGCGCAGCACCTGGCTCCACAGGTCGCCGCTCGGCGAGGCCAGGATGTCGCTCGGGAGCGCGGGCACGATGACCCAGTCGTCGCGTTCGATCTCGCCGGCCAGCTGACCGGAGTCCCAGCCCGCGTACCCGGCGAAGACGCGCACGCCGCGGACCTTCGGCACCAGCGCCTCGGGATCGGTGTCGAGGTCGACCAGCGCGACCGGCCCGCGGACCGCGATCACGCCCGGCACGCTCGCCGCCGTCTCGCCGGTGCGGAGCGCAGCCAGGCAGAGCGCGGTCTTCTTCTCGACCGGCCCGCCGACGAAGACCGCCTGCGGCTCGGCGACGTGCCCGCCCCAGTTGGGCAGGACGTCGTGCACGGCGACGTCACTCGGCCGGTTCAGGACCACGCCCAGCGTGCCTTCGTCGCGATGATCGATGACGAACACGACGGTCCGCTTGAAGTTGGGGTCCACCATCGTGGGGGCGGCGACCAGGAGCGTTCCCGGCTCAACCTCGGCGTCCGCTGGCACGCGACCCATGATCTCACCTCTGGCCCGGCGAATTACTTCGGCTCGGGAACAATCGCCTCAGCAGCCTCGTTTGAAACAGTGGTCGGCGCACTCCGTGTCCCCCGGGCTCACTGAAGAACCGCCTTTGTGGAATACCGTCCGGCAGGAGCCACACTGCGCATAGCCGCCGAGAGGCGAGGCTGAGTGCGCCGGCCCTCTACCCTGGCCCCGTGACGATCAGTACCGGTGCGGAAACAACGCGCAGAGGGCCACGGGAGCTCCTGAAAGACCCGGACTTCCGGCGTCTGCTCTTCACGCGCTTCGCCGCCAGCTGGGGTGACGGCGTCTTCCGCGCGGGTCTCGCCGGAGCCGTGCTGTTCAACCCCGAACGCGGCGCCGATCCGCTGGCCATCGCCGGCGGGTTCGCCGCGCTGCTGCTGCCGTACTCGGTCGTCGGGCCGTTCGCCGGTGCCCTGCTGGACCGCTGGGACCGCCGGAAAGTCCTGATCTTCGCGAACCTCCTGCGCGGCCTGGCGATCGTCGCGTCGGCCGCCGCCGTCGGCTTCGGGCTCGGCGGTATCGGCCTGTTCGCGCTGGCCCTGGCCGCGGAGGGCATCTCGCGCTTCATCGGCTCCGGGCTTTCGGCGTCGCTGCCGCACGTCGTGGAGCAAGAGAGCGTCGTGACGGCGAACGCCTTCGCCACGACGCTCGGCTCGTTCATGGCGGTCATCGGTGGCGGCTGCGCGATCGGCTTGCGGGCACTGTTCGGCAGCAATAACGTCGGATCAGCCGAGGCCACGGCGTTCGCGGTGCTCGGCACCCTCGTCTCGGCGTTCATCGCCCGCGGTTTCGCGCGCGGGGTGCTCGGGCCGACGGTGGTCGACGAGCCGCCGAACCCCGTGCTGGCCGTCGCCCGCGGGCTGGCCGACGGTGCTCGTCACGCTTGGCGAGCCCCCAGCGTCACCGCCGGCTTCCTCGCGCTGTTCGCGCACCGGGCGTCGTTCGGGGTGTCGCTGCTGGTCACCGTGCTGATGATGCGGAACTACTTCACCGACCACGGAATCTTCCGCGCCGGCCTGCCCGGGCTCGGGCAGATGGCCGCGCTCGCCGGCGCCGGCATCTTGGTCGCCGGACTGCTGACCGCGCGGCTGATCCGCGGCTTCGGCCGCCTGCGCGCGGTGCTCGGTTCACTGCTGCTCGCCGCGATCGCGCAGTCCGCGCTGGGCCTGCCGATGGTGCTGCCGCTGGCGCTGCTCGCGTCCTTCGTCATCACCGGGGCCGGGCAGGTGCTGAAGCTCTGCGTCGATTCGTCGATCCAGCTCGACGTCGCCGACGAAGCCCGCGGCCGGGTGTTCGCGCTGTACGACACGCTCTTCAACATCACGCAGGTGGCGGCGGTTTCGCTGGCCGCGCTCGTCGTGCCGGACGACGGCCGCTCGCCGGGCCTGCTCATCGCGGCGACCGTCTGCTACCTGGTCGGCGGAGCCGGGTACGTGGTGGCGCGACGGCGCGCGATTCGCTGAGGCAAACACCCCAACCGGTCACGGCCACTGCTCCATTGGCATTAGGGTGACGGCAAGTCATTAGTAGGTTCGAGGGACACCGGGGGCACCTGTGACCACCGCGGGCGACGACCGTGCACGGCTCGAAGCACGCAATGCCGCGATGAAGGACCAGATGGACACCCTCCTGGAGAACTTCGAGCGGCAGACCACGCAGCTGCGGGACGCCCAGGCCGCGGCCGCGGAAACCACCGCCCACGTGCAGTCCCCCGACGGCCTGGTCCGCGCCACGATCGACGCCGGCGGCAACCTCGCGAAGCTCGAGTTCGCGCCGAACGCGTTCGAACGCACGACGCCCGCGCAGCTCGCGAACACCGTCCAAACGGTGGTGCGCCAGGGATCGCTGCAGGTCAAGCAGAAGATCGCCGACCTCATGGCGCCGATCACCGAGGGACTGCCCGACCTCGCGGACCTCGTCGAAGGCGCGCCGTCGCTGGCCGGGCTGGTGCCGCAGATCCCCGAGTTCGTCGAGGAAGAGGCGCCGGCGCCGCGGCCCTCGTACGAAGAAGGCGGCTCGATCCTGCGCAACGAGGCCGTGCCGCCGCCGATGCCCGCACCCAAGCCGGCCCCGAAGCGCGTCCGCCCGCCGCGTGACGAGGACGAGGAGCCGCCGTCGTCCTGGATGACGAGGGGCGACTGATGCCCGATGGGGGCTCCGGGTTCACCGCGGAACCCGACGCCGTCCTGCGCGCGTCGAGCGGCCTGACCACGGCGGCGGACGGGCTGGACAGCGCGCTGAAGGCGTTGCAGGGCGCCCTCGACGCGCAAGGCGCGTGCTGGGGCGACGACGACTCCGGCAAGGAGTTCGCCAAGGACTACGTGCCCGGTTCGCAGGGCGCCGTCGAGGGTTTCGCCAACCTCGTGCAGGGGTTGCGCGGCATGCAGCAGAACGTCGCCAAGTCGATGAAGGCGCTGTCGGGCGCCGACGAAGACGTGACTTCGCAGCTCGGCAAGGGGCAATGACCCGTGGGTATGGAGATGCCCGACGCGGTCAAGTGGCTGCTGCCGATCGTCGTCGGGGAGAGCTGGCCCGAGGGCGACGAAACCAAGCTGCGCTTGTTGAGGGACGCATGGCACGCGGCGTCCGCGGCCATCGCCCCGGCATCGGAGGCCGGTAACCAGGCAGCGTCCGGCATCCGCGACAACTGGACCGGCGACGGCGCCGACGCGTTCGTCGAGCAGTGGAAGAAGTTCGTCGACGGCGACGAGGCGTACTTCAAGCAGCTGACCGACGCCACCAAGGCCCTCGGGGATTCGTGCGACCAGACGGCGCTGGACGTCGAGTACACGAAGTACATGATCATCATCTCCCTGATCGTGCTGGCAGCCCAGATCGCGGCGATGATCGCGGCGGCGGCCGTGACGTTCGGCGGCTCGACGGCGGGCATCGCGCCGGCCCAGGTCGCGACGCGGATGACCGTGCAGATGCTGTTCCGGCAGCTCCTTGAGAAGCTGGCGCAGCAGGGGTTCAAGCAGGTCGCGAAGGAACTGCTGGAGAAGCTGCTCAAGCAGGGTCTCAAGAAGATCGGCATGGAGATCCTCAAGAACGAGGCCATCAACCTGGGGATGGACGCGGGTATCCAAGGCCTGCAGATGGCCAAGGGCGATCGTCAGAGCTGGGACTGGTCGAAGACTTCGGACGCGGCGATCTCGGGTGCGGTCGGCGGTGTGGTCGGCGCGGCTTCCGGGTCCATCGGGCGCGGGGCGACCGAGGGGCTTTCGCACTCTGCTGGTGGGCAGGTCGCCGATGCGGCGATGCGAGCGGGGGCTCGGGGGGCTGTCGAGGGGGTCGCGCAGACCGTTGGGCAGGCGGCGGTCACCGGGGATTTGGGGTCGCTGACGCCGGAGCAGTTGCTGACCGGGGCTTCCAGTGGGGCGGTGGGGGGTGCTGTCGGGGGCGCCAAGGACCAGATGCATTCGGTTCACGAGGCGAACATTCCTCGGGAGCCGGGTGGGGGGTCCGGGGATGGGGACTCCGGTGGGTCGGGGGAGTCGCGGTCCGGGGGTGGGTCGGAGGAGGAGCCGGGTTCGGGGTCGGGGCCTGAGTCGCGGGGTGGGGCTGAGTCGCGGAGCGAGTCTGAGTCGCCGAGCGAGCCCGAGTCGCGGGGTGGGCCTGAGTCGCAGGGCGAGTCTGCGTCGCGGGGCGGCCCTGAGTCGCGCGGTGAGCCTGAGTCGGCAGGTGAGCCCGAGTCGCGGGGTGAGCCTGAGTCGCGCGGTGAGTCCGAGTCGCGAAGCGAGCCGGAGTCGCGGGGTGAGGAACCTTCGCGGGAGCCGTCGACTGAGCCGGAGTCGCGGGGCGAACAATCTTCGCGGGAGCCGTCGTCCGAGCCCGAGTCGCGGGGCGAGGAGCCGTCGTCGGGACCCGAGCCCCGCGGTGAAGAGCCTTCGCGAGAGCCGTCGTCCGAACCGGAGTCGCGCGGCGAGGAGCCGCGGCGCGAGGCGTCGTCCGAGCCGGAGAGCCGTCGCGAACCCGAGCAACGCGCGGATAGTGCGCCTGGTCAGCAGCCGGAACACCGGTCCGTCGAGCCACCCCGGCAGTCTGATGGGCCGCGTCCGAGTGCTGACCACGTCCAGCAGGCAGAACGTCCGCAGCAGCCCGAGGTCAGGGCGGCGGCCGACAGCCCGGCGCCCCGGCAGCAGGCCGAAGCGCGGGCCGCGGACAGTCCGGCACCGCAGCAACAGCCCCCGGCTCCGAGTCAGCCGGTGGGCGGATCCGCGCCTTCGACGGGTGGGATGCCGGCGTCACCGGGCGGGTCGGCTGCGCCGCCGGTCTCGTCGCACAGTCCGGCGCCGTCGAACGGCGGCTATGGCATGGCACCGCCGGAAGCCGGCCGCCAGACCGGCGGACGCCCACAGGACAATGTCGGAGCGGCCGGCTTCACCGGCGGCACGAACCAGCCATTCGCGGCCGATGGGGGGACGGCGCCGTTCCAGAACGGACCGTCGCCACAGCAGGGCGGCCCATCCCAGGGCGGGTTCGCGCCACCCCCACCAGGCGGAATGCCGAACGGCGGCGGTGGTCCGGGACGTGCGGGTGGCCAGGCACCGCAGACCCCGCTGCCCCCCCGCGGCGGCCAGCCATCGCACGAGCAGCCGCGACGGACTCCGCCGCAGGACCCGCGCCGGATGCCGCCCGGTGGTCAGCCGATGCGTGGGCAAGCGCCGATGCCGCAGGGTGGGCGGCAGCCGCAAGGTGGACAGTCACCGCACGGTGTTCAGCCGCCGAGCGGCCAGCTGCCGCAGGGTGGGCAGCCCCACGGCGGCCAGCAGTTCGGCGGGCAGTCACAGGGTGGCCAGCCACCACACGGTATTCAGCCGCAGAGCGGGCAGCTACCGCACGGTGGCCAACCTCAGAACGGCCAACCGC
This sequence comes from Amycolatopsis sp. NPDC051371, assembly GCF_040682155.1. Taxonomy (NCBI): domain Bacteria; kingdom Bacillati; phylum Actinomycetota; class Actinomycetes; order Pseudonocardiales; family Pseudonocardiaceae; genus Amycolatopsis; species Amycolatopsis sp. NPDC051371. The sequence goes on along the minus strand of NZ_JBFBAG010000017.1, from coordinate 118,673 downwards.
AGGGTGGGCAACCGCTTCACGGTGGCCAACGGCCGCCGGGAGGCCAGGCGCCGCAGGGTGGGTTGCCGCCGCAGAGTGGGTTGCCGGCACACGGTGGGTTGCCGCCGCAGAGTGGGTTGCCGCCGCACGGTGGACAGTCGCCTCGCGGTGCGCAGCCGCCGGGTGGGCAGCCGTCTCCGGGTGGGCAGCCGCCGCAGGGTGGGCATCCTTCTTACCGAGGGCAGCCGCCGCAGGGTGGGCTGCCTTCGAACGATCCGCGGCGGATGCCGCCGCGGTCGCCGGTGGGGCCGCAGGGTGGGCCGCCGCATCCGGGGATGCCTGGGGGGCAGCGTCCCGCGGGGTACCCGAACCAGCCGCGGGGGCCGCAGGGGCCGGGTCCGCATCCGGGCGGGCGGCCGCCGATGCCGCCACCGCCGACCGGCCGTCCGCCGATGCCGCCGCACGATCCGCGGCTGGGTCCGGCGCGTCCGGTGGGGCCGCCGCAGGTTCCGCCGCCGCGGTTCGGTCCGCCGCAGGACCACCTGCCTCGTGGTCCGCAAGGTCCCGTCGACCAGCCGCGTCCCGTCGAGCAGCCCGCCGAGCACGCCCCGGTTCAGGAACGGCCGGTCGAGCAGCAGCCACCCGCGGCCGGACAGGCCCAGAACCGGCCGACAGAACCGGTCGGCGAGCAAGGACGCCCGGCAGAGCGAACGCCCGTGGGAGGCCGGGCCGCCGAACCGCCCGCAGCCGAGCAACCGGCCGCGCGGAATGCGCCTGAACGGCCTGCTGAGCAAGCCGCGCCGCAGGAACCGCCGACGGACGAGCGACCCGACGCCGAGCAAGCCGCTGACCCGGCTCAGGAGCACACCGACGACGCCGAGCCGGCGGCGGCTGAGGAGCACGTCAGCGGGCAAGAGCCCGCCGGGCAGGCCGACGAGCCCTACCTCGACGATCCCGGGTTCCACACCCAGGACCCCGCCGGCATCACGCGGATCGAGGACACCTTCATGGACTCCGGGCGGCAAAGCTCGGAGACCGGCGAGTGGCGCCACGAGCAGGTCCACCGCGAGGCGCTCGCCAGGCGGGACCAGTTCCACCCCGGCATGTCCGACGACGGCGCCTTCGCCGTGCACGCCTACACGCGGCACGAGATGGTCGGGCCGCTCAACCGGGCCCTCCGGCTCGGGGGTCCCGAACTCCTCGACCTCGCGCCTCAAGCCGGGGCGCTCGTCTCCGGTCTCAACGAGATGCCGCCGCACGTCGGCACCGTCTCGCGGCGGGTCGATTTCCACGGGGACCCCTCGCGACTCCAGGCCTTCCTCGGGCGGTTCCACGAGGGCGCGCACATCACCGAGCCCTCCTTCCTCAGCTCGTCGAAGGTCGACGCGGCGCATCCGCGCAGCACCTTCGCCGGTGAGGTCGAGATGCGGATCGAGTCCCGGACCGGGCGGGACGTCGAGTCCATGGCCAGCATCGGGCGCGAGCGCGAGGTGCTGTTCAAGGCCGGGTCGCAGTTCGAGATCACCGGGGTCGAGAAGGGGCCCGGCCACCCCGAGCACCCCGGCTTCGAGAACCGCCCCGGCGCCCGGGACCAGCCGCAGTGGATCGTGCACGCCGAGGAGATCGCGCCGGGGGATCCGCGGTACCGCAGTGATACCCGGGACGCGATCAACGAACGCCGTGCCGCCGAACGCGCCGATGAGGAACGCTTCGAGCGGGAACAGGCCGAGAAGGACGCCCAGTTCTACGCCGAGTACCCGCACCTCAAGCCGACCGGTGACCTGTTCAAACTGCTCGGCGGGGACGAAGACGCGCCGCCTCCGCCCGAGAAGCGCGCGCCCGCCACGAACGCACCCGAAGGCGGCTGGTCCCGGCTCGCCGAACCGCTGACGCCGGGTGGCCCGCCCGTGCTCCACGCCGGGTCCGTCGAGACTCCGCAGCAACACGCGCGACTCGTGCGCGACGCCGTTCCCGAACTCGCCGCCGTCAACACCCGCAACCACTACAGCCCGGGCGAACACGGCTACCGGACCAACTCCGCCGAGTCGATGACCGCCTTCGACCGGCGGATGAACGGTGAGGACGTCGTCGCCGGGCCTGCCCGGGGCGAAAGCCTCGACGGGCAGTGGAGCAGCCGGGGCAGCTTCGACGACGTCGCGCGCGACCTCGGGGAACGTCCAGTCGGCGCGCGGACCGCCGTCGCCTTCGAGCACGCCGGCGAAGAGCGGCTGGTCGCCGCCGTGCACACCGACCACGGGGTCCTGTTCGCCGACCCCGTCACCGGACGGCTCGCCGAGCTGCCGCACGACGCCACCGGGATCCGCGAACTACCCCTCGGCCAGCACGAAACGCCGACGATCGCCGACCGCCTCGGCCCTGCGCCCGAACGGCTGCCGCACGACGAGGGCTACCTCTTCGACGACGACCACCGCGGGACCCCGGCCGACCACGAGAGCATCCGCCGCGCAGTCGGCGACGAGGGCATCTACCAGGACATCCACGACCGCGCGCTCGCCCGCCGGGACGCCGCCGGGTTGCGCCTGACCGACGACGGCGCCGTCGCGGTGCACGGCTACACCCGCGGCGAGTACGCCTACGACGTCAACGAGGCGCTGCGCCGCGGCCCTGGCCACCCCGGCTTCGACCTCGCGCAGGCGAACGCCCGCGCCATCACCGACGGTCTCAACCAGGTCCCGCGCACGTCCGGCGAGACCATCCGCGCCTTCGAGGTCGGCGGTGACCCGCGGCTGGCCGAGCTCGTCGCCGGGCCGTACAACCCCGGTGACGTGGTCGTCGAGCCCTCCTTCTCCAGCGCGTCCATCAAGACCGATGAGTTCTCGAGCAGCAAGTTCGGCGACGACGTCGAGCTGCACGTCCGGTCGGACAACCTCCGCGACATCTCGAAGCTCGCCGAGAACCCGTCCGAGCGTGAGTCGCTGTCGCCGCCCGGCACGCAGTTGCTGGTGCACGAGCGACGGCTGGAAATCACGCCCGAGGGCCGCCGCAAGTGGGTCATCGAGGCCGAGGAGATCGGCCCCGGCCACCCGCGCTACCTCGACCCCGAGGCCGCGCAGCAGAAGATGGCCGAGCGCCGCGCCGAGAACGACCACAACGCGGCCGAGTTCGAACGGCGCAAGCAGGCCGCGCTGATGGAACGGCTCGGCGGCTTCGGCGAGCCCGAGCAGCACCACCAGCCGGAACACCCCAAGGTCAGCGACGTCCTCAACAGCCACGTCGAGTCCCCCGTCGTCCACGAGCCCCAGCCGGACTACGGACACCTGGCGCGGGCGACGAACCCGCCGTCCGAGCCGGCCATCCACGCCGGCGCGGCGACGCCGGCAGAGCGCGCGGCCTACGTCCAGGACCGGCACCCGCACCTGCGCGAGGTCAACCCGGGCTTCCACCAGCCGGGTGCGCTGGAGAACGGGTACATGTCCAACTGCACCCGCGCGCCCGAGGCCTACATGGACCGGTTGCGTGGCGGGGACATGACGGCCGAGCCGATCCTCTTCCACGAGATGGGCACGCGCGGCACGCTCGAGCACCTCGAGGGCCGGTTCGGCGAGACGTTCTCCGAGCGCGGCAGCTACGACGACGTCATCCGCGAGATGCGGGACAAGCCGCTCGACCACCACGCCGTGGTCGCGGTGAAGTACGAGGGCCCGAACGGCGTCGAGTACGGGCACGTCGCGATGGTCGTGCACACCCGCGACGGCGTCGCGTTCATCGACCCGCAGTCCGGCGACCTCATGCACCTGCCGCAGCCGCCGAAGGGCATCAAGCTGATGCACGTCGGCACGCCGGACGAGGCGCACGTCCAGAGCGAGCACGCCGAGACCACCGAGCACGGCGGCTACGGCAGCGCGCCGCAGTCCCGGCTCGACGAGCTGCTCGCCCAGCCGCGGGTCGCCGAAGCGCTCGACGGCGCGACGAACGACCTCATCGTCAAGGACCACGAAGGCAACCCGCAGAACCTCGGGCCGATCGGCGAGTTCGTCCGGACACGGCTGGCCGAGCACCCGGAGTTGGTGGACCTGCTCCACGACCCGGCCAACGAGTTCCTGACGCGCTCGCTGCTGCGCAAGCCGGAGACGATCGCGAGTCTCCTGGTGCACGACGAGGCCATCCCGATCCTGGCCGACGCCGTGCACGAGGTGCACCACCCGGACCCGGACGCGGAACCGGTGGGTCCGGACGCCGACCCGACGCCGCTCACGCCGGAGCAGGCCGAGACGTCGCGGGATGTACTCGACGAGGCGAGGGAGCACCCGAACGCGCACCGCAAGCAGACACCGTTCGACCAGAGCAAGCGCGGGGACGAGGCTTACACGCGGGAGTACCTCGCCGAGCGCTACCGGGAAGCGGCCCAGGTGGACCTCAAGCTGAAGGAGATCCTGCCGCCCCTGGCGGAGGAGACCGGCGGCCACGCGGGGTTCCGGCCCGGGCCGAAGTCTGAAGGCCGGGCAATGGACAAGATCAACACCAATTACAACGGCGACGCGTCGAGGCTGGTCGACCTCGCGGGCGCGATGATCCAGTTCGAGCGCGTGCAGGACGCCTACGCCGCGTTGGCGCGGATCGCGGAGCACCCCGGCCTGGAGATCGTCGACTTCGACGACCGCTTCGCGAATCCCGCTCCGGCGGGCTACCGCGACCTGCAGATGAGCGTGCGCATCGACGGGCACGTCGCCGAGCTGCGTCTCCACTTGAAGGCGCTGGACGACGTCTCGGCGTACGAGCACTCGCTGTACGAGGTGAGACGTGACCTCAAGGCACTCAAGAAGGCCGAAGACCGGCCGTACACCGACGAAGAACAGGCCCTGATCGACGGGCTGGTCAAGCGCGAACGTGAGCTGTTCTGGGACGCGCTGCAGGGGAGTCTCTAATGGTCCAGACGCCGTCCTACTTCGAGTACTACAACCACGCGTTCATGATCGACAGCACGCCTGACGGCGGGCTCACCGGCCGCATCCTCAACTGGGAGACCGGCCGGTTCGACGAAGACAACGAGCACGTCATCGACGTGCTGTTCGACCACGGGCCGGACATCCGGAGTCTCGATCGCGAGCGGTTCATGCGCCGGACCGAGGAGGAGCGGCACAACTACCTCCGCGGCGACGGGCCGATCTTCGCGCTCTACCAGACCATCGACGCGATCTGGGCCGGCGCGGAAGAGGAGAACCGCCGGATCACCAAGGAGGAACGCGCCTTGATCGAGTCGCTGTACCGGCGCACCTTCAAGATGTGGGAGGACGAGTTCGCCCGCCGCGACGCCGGCGAAGCCCCGACCTTCACCTTCAGCTCGGTGTTCGAGCGATGATTCACGTGGAACATCGACTTTCGCCCGAAGACCAGCGCACTCTCTTGGTGCAGCTGGGAAAGCTCGTCCGCGAGCTCCGGACCGACCCCACCGGGCCCGCCGCCGTCGACTTCCGGCAGGTCGGGACGCACACCGAACTCCAGGGCCACAACGCGACGACGTCCGACGCCGTCGCCGAGCTGTTCACCGAGCTGCGCAAGGGGATGTACGCCGAGGACCGCGGCGCCTGGCTGCAGGCGCGGTTCACGCTCACCCCGGACGGCACCTTCGACTTCGACTTCGCGCTCGACGACGATCCGGTGTGGACGGACGCGCCGCCCTCGGCCGCCTACCCGGCGGAGCTCGCCGCGTTCCCGCGCGCCGACGAGCACATCCCCGACTGGTGGCGGCTGCGCGCTCAGCTGCCGCTCGGTGTGGTGTTCCGGCACGCCGAGGCCGGCGGCCCGGACGTCGAGCGGCCGCCGCTGACCGACACCGAGGTGCCGCTCGTGCTGCAGTACCTCGAGCGGGAAGCCGTCGTCCACGAAGACGGCGACGTGCGCTTCCACACCGACGGCGCCTGGATCTGGCCGTCGTCGGTGGCCGACCAGCTGGCGGAGCAGGGCATCCCGCCGGAGCCGGACCTCGTCGCGCACATCCGGCGGCACCACTTCCAGCCGCCGTACGTCGAGCCGCTGGTGCGCCGGACCGCCGAGGCCGACCTGCTGGGCAAGCCGCGGCCGAAGCCGAGCCGCGCGGACGTCAAGAAGACGAGCGGTGACGTCGCCGCGGAGCTGGAGACCACGCCGGACCCCCAGCTCGGCGACGAAGAACTGCTGATCGTGCTGGTTCAGAGACTCGGCGAGCACGGCGTCTGGCCGGAGGCCTACCGCGTCGGCGGGCGGGCCGACGGCACGTGGTGCCTGAACTTCACTCCGGAGGGCTGGGAAGTCGCCGCGTACACCGGCGGGGAACCCCGCGAGCCGAAGTACTTCGAGCGGCTCGAAGACGCCGCCCAGCAGCTGCTCGGGGCGTTGTTGCTGCACCCCGCGCGGATGACGGCCGGGCACGAAACCCCGCTGGAAACCGCCAAGGAACTCGACGACTGGCCGGTCCACCCGGCTCCGGGTGAGCCTCCCCTCACCCTGCTCCGCAACAAGCGCATCACCCGGCTGGTGGCGGGTACGGTCGTTCTGCGCTTCGGCGAGGAACCCGGCAATCTCGTTCACCACGGCGAGGTACGGTTCGCCACGACGTCGCTGCCGCTGGAACGTGAGCGGCAACGGCGGAGCTACCGGCTGAGACGCCCTCTGCACGTGATCACCGGCATCACGGTTCCGTGGGCGAACCTGCCGGGTGGTGCGGTGGCCTTCGTGCTGCCGAAGACGATCGCCGAGCACGAGTCCGACGGAAGCCTGGAGAGGATCGAGTAGGTGGAAGCGGCGGAAGCGATTGCCAAGGTCGGCCAGTGGCTGCGTGCGGTGCACGGCCCGGACGTCTCCGGTCCCGCCGGGCTCCGGGTGGACACCGAGAAGGTGCTGCGCATCCCCGAGGGCTGGTCGGTGCCCTACAACACCATCGCGTTCCTCGACGAGGGACGGCCGGAGAAGGAGATCTTCCCGCCGCCGTCGGTCGTCGTCCGCGAGCCGGACGGCGAGCTGCGGCAGGCGCACCCGCACCCCGGCGGGCTGTCCGTGCCGGTGGCGTTCCCCGGCCAGGAGAACTGGCGCGAGGTCGTCGACCCCGAGTACGTGAAGGCCGGGCTCGGTGAGCTGGGCGTGCCGCTGCAGGCCGTCGCGGGCTGGGTGAAGGTCGACGCCGAGGGCAACCAGACCGGCGAGGAGCGCGAGAACCCCGAGTACAAGGCGGGGCCGATCCGCCGCGGTTACCCGAAGCCGGACAACACCCTCGAGACGCTGCTGTCGTTCGGCAGCGTCGGCTGGCTGACGCGGGAACTGCTGCTCATCGGGCTGATCCGGTGCGAGGTGTTCATCCCGCTCGACCTGGAGACCGGCAAGACCGACCGGTTCTACTTCGCCGAGGAGCGCAACGAGCTGAAGGTGTTCAGCTCGACCCGGCACCTGCCCTCGCGCGAGCACGGCTGGTGGAAGGTCGACGTCGCGACGCTGGCCGAGTTCGAGCACCCGCCGAACCTGGTGATCAACGGCGGCCCGACGACCATCGAGGACGTCTCCAGCGGCGAGCTCGCCGAGATCGTCCAGCGCTTCCCGCGCCACGAACCGCGCATCGACGTGCACGGCCGCTGCCCGGAGGCCGAGGAGGACCTGATCCGCGTCGCGGCCGACACGGCGTCGCGGATGGGCCTGCCGGACCCGGTCAAGCCGCCGCTGCTCGCGGCCGAAAAGGCGCGGCGGCGTGGGTACGAGCTGACCGCCGAGGAGTGCGCGAAAACCGTGCTCGGCGAGTCGTGGCTGAAGCGGCTGCAGATGCCGGAGCCGCCGCGCAGCAAGCCCAACGACCTGCGCGCGAACGGCCTGGCGCCGACGTACGACAACGCCGGCCGCGCGACGCCGCGGCTCGACACCTTCGGCAAGTACTTCGAGCGGGACCTCGACGGCTTCCGCTACGGCTGGCAGCGCGTCACGGGCGCGTACGTCGGCTTCGCGCTCGGTGAAGCCCTCGGCGCGGCCGTCGACCGGATGATGCTGCACGACATCCACGCGAAGTTCGGCATCGAAGGCGTCACCGACCTGGTGCCGGCGTTCGACCAGGCGGGCCGGATCGGCTCGCTGACGCAGCGGCTGCTGTTCTACACCGAGGCCGCGATCCGCAGCCCGCACCGCGAGCAGCCCGAGTCCCGCGACGCCGAGCAGCTCTTCCCCGGGGTGGTCCGCGGCGCGCTGCAGCGCTGGCTGCGCACGCAGGGCGCGCCGCTGGAGGACGCGGACGGCTGGCTCGTGCAGGTCGCGGACCTGCACGCCCGCCGCGACGCCGACGACGTCGAGCTGAACTCGTACCACCAGCTCGCGACCAAGTCAGACACTGTCGGGGGCGCGCCCCCCATGACCGGCCCGGCCGCGCTGATCCCGGCACTGCCCGCGGCGCTGACCATGGCCGGTCCGGGGAGCGGGTTGAGCGGCGGTGCGCGCCAGGCGGTGCGCGACCTGGCCGGCGTCACCCACCCGACCGAGCCCGACTTGGCTGCCGCGACCTACCTGACCTGGCTGTTCGAGCACGCGCTGACCAAGGAGGCGTTCAGCTTCCCGATCTGGAACCTCAGCCGCGAGGTGCTCAACCCGGACAACCAGTACCAGCAGGGTCCGGAGTGGACGGCGATCAAGGACATGGTCGCCGAGTCGGTGCCGTTCTTCGGCGAGCACGGGCTGCCCGACCTGCGGATGCCCGAGCTGATCGGCGACGGCAAGTCGACGCTCTCGGTTCTCGGACGCGCCTTCGCCGCGTTGTCCGGCTTCGAGAACTACCCGGAGCAGGCGTTGCTGCGGGCCGTCAACCACTCCGGCCGGAGCGCGCTCACCGGCGCGATCGCCGGCGCCCTGCTCGGCGCGCGCACCGGTATCCCCGGGCTGCCGCAGAAGTGGGTCGACCAGCTGGAGCTGCGCTACCTGGTCGAGAACGTCGCTTCGGACGCCTACTGGCACTTCGACCGGCACTCGGCGCTGAGCGCGCTCGGCGACGAGTGGATCGAGCGGTACCCGCGGCATTGACGCGAGGATGGGGAGCATGACTGAAAGCGACGAGGGCTTCGTCGAATGGCGGCCCGACGTCGATCCGGAGTTCGACGAGAAGGCGTTTCCCGGCCTCGGCCTCCCGGTGCGCGCCATCCGCGGCTGGGCGCAGTACACGCTGTTCGGGGAGCCGACGGGCCCGCGCCGCGCCAACGAGCAGTACCGCCCGGGCCCGGTCTGGCGCGGTTTCCCGGTGCCGACGACCGACGCCGAGAAGCTGCTCGGCTACCTCGGTGCGAACTGGATCAGCCGCGCCGAGTTCGTGACCGCGCTGCTCGACTGCGAAGTGCTGGTGCCGACGCCGGAGGGGGAACCCGTGGTTCGCCCAGTGCCGGACGGCCGGGAAGTCATCGCCTACAGCTCCTCGGCGAAGGTGCCCGGGCGCTACCCGCACCGGTGGCGGGTGACGGTCCGCGAACTGCTGGCGGACCGGCCGTCGACCGGGCTGACACTCGACCCCGGCACCGGGATGGTGCGCAGCCTGACCGCCGCCGAGCTGGGCGACGCCGGCCCCGTCGAACGGCGGCCCCGGCTCGACGAGCCCGCGCCGGAAGCCGGGTCCGAGGTCGCGGAGGCGCTTCCCGCGCTGGTCGCGGAGTTCGGCGTCGAGCCGCCCGACCTGCTGGAACGGCACCTGCGGTACGCCGTCGACCACGCCCGCGACCACCACTTCGAGCTCTCGCCCGAGGACTGCGTCCGGTACCTGCGCGGGTTCGCCTGGCAGTACCGCAACGGCGTCCGGCGGCGCGCGGGCCAGGATCCGGAATGGCCAGCCGACCTGGCCGCGAACGGCCTGATCGCGCACGTCGACGAGGACGCGCGCCCGCGGCCGGTGCCGTGGACGTTCGGGAAGTTCTCCGCCTTCGGCACCCTGGCCGCGCGCTTCGCGTGGCACCGGATCGTCGGCGCGTACGTCGGCTTCGCGATCGGAGACGCGCTGGGAAGTGGTGACGCGGGCACGCTGGGCGGGCTGACACGCCACCTGCTGTTCCACACCGACATCGTGCTGCGCGGCCTGCCGCCGGTGCCGGCCGGCGAGGTGCCGGCCACGCTGCCGGATCCCGACCCGGTCGGCTGGCTGGCGGTCGCGACGCGACGCGCGGGTCCCGCGCCCGACGACCTCTCGACGTTGCTGGCCACGGCGCTGGCCGCGACGCCGGCGGGAGCGGTCGCCCTCGACGGCGTCGACGGCGAGCAGTACGCGAAGGACGTCGCCCGCGCGCTGACCGGGGACGCCGGAACCGAGGTGACCGAGGGCGTCGAGCTGCTGATTGCCCTGTTCCAGGCCCTGCTCACGCGCGACACGTTCGCGCTGCCCGTCCACCTGCGGCTGCGGGAGATCGGCGGCGAACTCGCCGAGGAGACGCTGGCGTTGCGCGAAGACCGCGACGCCGACGACGTCACCCAGCTGGAGAGCATCGGCGACGGCCGGAGCGTCCGGTCGGTGCTCGGCCGGGCGCTGTTCGCCGCGGCCAAGCGCGGCCACGACCCGGCGGCGGCGATCACGCTCGCCGCGCGGTCCGGCCCGGTCGCGGGCGCGGTCGCCGGGGCGCTCGTCGGCGCCCGGGCCGGCGTCCCCGGCCTGCCCGCCGCGTGGGTCGCTGCCCTACCGGACCTCGGCCTGCTCGACGACGTCGCCAGCGACGTCTTCTGGTACTTCAACCGCAACGGCCTCCAGACGGAGACCGCGGAACACCCGCGCTGGGAACGCCGATACCCCAGCGGACGCTTCACCACGGAACCGAAGGGACCGGACTTGCGCTCACGACTGCGGGGCAGCCTGCTGGCCGGGGCGATCGGCGACGCGCTGGGCGCGAAGACCGAGTTCGACTCGATCGACCGGATCCGCGAGATCGCCGGACCGGACGGCATCACCGACTTCATCCCGGCTTACGGCGGCGTCGGCCGGATCACCGACGACACGCAGATGACGCTCTTCACGCTCGAAGCGCTGGTCCGGGCGCACGCCCAGCAGCGGCGGACGGGCTCCGCGGACGTCGTGCACTCGCTGCAGATGGCCTACCAGCGCTGGCTGCACACGCAGGGTGTCGCGTGGGAGCGGGCACGCGGACCGCAGTCGGACGTCGAAGCACCCGACGGATGGCTGGTCACCCACCAGGAGCTGTTCAGCCGCCGTGCGCCGGGGCTGACCTGCTTCGGCGAGCTGGAGGCGTACGGCCGCTCGGGCGTCCGGGGCACGATCGAACGCCCGGTGAACAACTCGAAGGGCTGCGGCGGCGTGATGCGCGCGGCGCCGGTCGCGTTGTGGTCCGACGACCTCACCGAGGTGTTCCGGCTCGGCGCCGCAAGCGCGGCGCTGACCCACGGTCACCCGAGCGGGTATTTGTCCTCGGGCTGCTTCGCGGTGCTCGTCCACGGGCTGCTGCACGGGAAACCGCTGCTCGACGCCCTCGCGGCCGCGCGGGACGAACTCGTGAAGCACCCGGGTCACGAAGAACAGAGCGCGGCGTTCGAGGCGGCCCTGGCGCTGGCGGAGCAAGGACCGCCGACGCCGGAAAAGCTGGAATCGCTCGGGCAGGGCAACGTCGGCGAGACCGCGTTGTCGATGTCCGTGTACGTCGCGCTGACCACCGCCGACGCCGACACGGCGTTGCTCGCGGCGGTCAACCACAGCGGAGACAGCGACTCGACCGGCTCGGTCTGCGGCAATCTCGTCGGCGCGATGTACGGCGAAGAAGCGCTGCGGCAGAGCTGGCTCGGGCAGCTGGAGCTCCGCGATGTCATCGTCGGTCTGGCGGACGACGCGCTCACCGAGTTCGGCCCGGATGCGCCGGACGACGACCGGTGGTTCGCTCGGTACCCGGTCGACTAGGTTTCCGGTGTCACTGGGGTCAGGGGAGGACGAAACGTGCGTTACCGGGTAGAGGTGGCCGAACGCCCGGACGGCCTGTACGCGACGTGGGGCGAGGGGACGTTCCGCGCGCAACGTTCGACGACGGACGGCACCGTGCTGCTGTCCGTGCTGCCGGAGGACGAGGCGCCGGAGGGCTTCGACAAGGAGTTCGAAGACCGGCCGGCGCGGGTCGTGCCGGCGAGCGAGGTGCCGGCGACGTTCACGCTGCGCACCTTCGGCGAGTACGACGGCGAAGTCTTCGAGGTCGCGCCGGGCGCGCGACCGGAGCTGACCCTGCGCTGGGTCAAGGACGACGCCGCCCGCGCGGCGCAGCTGGGCCTGACCGACTTCTCGGTCACGGTGCCGGCGAAGCAGGTCACGGCGCTGTGGCAGACGCGGCTGGACTTCACCGAGACGCCGGAGGCGCGGCCGCAGCCGGGCACCGGCGACCAGAACGCGCTGCTGCGCGCCATCGGCCGGACGCTGCTGCACACGGTGCCCGGCGGCTGGTCCCGTGTCGGCGCGCAGTTCCGGCAGGTCGGCGACTACTCCGAGATCGAGGTCCGCGCGGTCGGCGACGAGGACGGCCTCGTGTCGGTCTCGTTGCCGGCGGTGCCGCGGCTCGGCGGGCTCTTCGCGCGGCTGCGGGCCGCGATGTTCCAGCCGGAGGTGGGCACCTGGTACCAGGGCACCTTCACGCTCGACGCGGAGTCGCAGTTCGACTTCGACTTCGACGCCGACCGCGAGCCGGCCTGGCGGGTGCCGCCCAACGAAGGCGGCCGGCCGTCGACCGCCGCCTACGAGCTGGAGCTGGCGAACTTCCCGCGAGCGCCGAAGCATGTGCCGGCGTGGCTGACCGCGAAGGCCGGCCTGCCGCTGGACGTCACCTTCCGGCTCGCCCGGGCCACCGACTCGCACACCGAGGGCGAACGGCCGGTGGTCAACCGGCCGCCGGTGCCGCCGGACCAGGTCCGCGGCGTGCTCGACTACCTGTTCCGGGCGCCCGTCGCGCTGCACCGGCCGGCGCCGCTGCCGGACATCTTCGGCGCGCCGGGCGCGAAGCCGGACGTCCCGAACGCCTTCCACACCGACGGCGTTTGGATCTGGCCCGCCGCCGTGCCGCACTACCTGCGCAAGTACGGGGTGCCGCCGGAGCCGGAGCTGGTCGAGCACATCCGGGCGGCCGGGTTCCGCCCGCCGTTCGTCGGCGACCTCGTCCGCGCGACGGCGGAGGCGGAGGTCCTCGGCCGGCCGCGGCCGCCGCAGACGGCCGCGGACCTGCCGGACGAACGCGCGCTCGTCCGCGTCGCGCGGGGTGAAGACGTGCGGGAGCTGCGGGGTGCGGAGACGCTGGAGCTGCTCCAGCAGCGGCTCGCCGAGCACGGCGTGCCGGCCGCGGCCTACCGGATCGGCGCCAAGGAAATCCCGGCCGAGGGCGTCTGGACACTGCGGCGGGCCGAGAACGGCTGGGAGGTCTCGCGGCCGCCGGCCGACGAGCCGGTGGCGTTCGCCTCGCTCGGTGACGCGGCCCGGTTCCTCCTCGGCGTGCTGCTGATGCTGCCGCCGCGGCCGGCGGAGGAGTCCGACCAGCCCGCCGACTGGCCGATCCTGCCGATGCGCGGCGAACCGCCGTTGAACTTCTACCGCGGCAAGCGCCTGATCGTGCTGCCGCCGGGCACGACGGTCGTCCGCTTCGGCCCGGAGACCGGCAACCTGGTGCACGCCGAAGGCTCGCGGTTCGTCGAGACGTCGCTGGCGTTCGAACGCGAACGCGAGAAGCGGCTCTACCGGGTGCAGCGCGCGGTGCGGGTGCTGACCGGCGTGACCGCACCGTGGAGCGCGATGCCGGGCGGCGCGGTCGCCTACCTGCTGCCGCGGCCGCTCGCCCAGCACCTCGAGACGGGCTCGCTCAGCAGGCAGTGATGAGGACGGCGGGTGACCACCAGTAGTCGGCGAGCGGTTCGACGCCGACCTCGGTGAAGCCCGCCGTCTCCAGCTGCTCGGCCCAGCCGGCGGCCGGGTGCTCCCAGTTCGTGCGCTCGTGGCCGTCGACGATCCCGAGCAGGACCGGCAGCAGGAAACCCTGCGCGACCAGCGACGCGTCTTCGCCGTACTCGGCGACTCCACGCTCGTAGCGCTCGACGAGCGAGCGAAGGTGCTCCGGCGACCCTTCGACGTACTCCGGGATGTCGAACTCGGCGAGCACCAGCGTCCCGGTGCGCAGCTGAAGCGCGCGAAGCACGTCGGCGCGCTGTTCCGGCTCGATGGACTGCAGGGCGAACGTCGACTGGACAAAGTCCCAGCCGAGGTCGTCCCGGGCCAGGAAGTCCTGCGCGGTCGACTGCCAGCACGTCGCCGACGGCACCCGCTCCCGGACGCCGTCGAGCAGCGCGGCGGACGGCTCGACCAGGTCGATCCGGCTCGGCACGTGCGTGGCCTGCTCCAGCGCGGGCACGACCGCCAGGCCGTCACCGCAGCCCAGGTCGAGCAGCGATTCCGGCTTCGCGTTGTCGTAGCGGGCGGCGAGGGCGGCGCTCAGCGCGCGGTACAGCTCGACGTTGCCGCCGCCGCGGATGAACGCCGTGAACGCCTCCGGCTGGTCGTACACCGCTGCCGGGCCGTCGCCGGCGAGGTAGGTGCGCAGTTCACCGGCCAGCGAAGAGCCGGCGAGGCCCGCCTGGGCAGCGAGTTCGGCGGCCTGGTCGCGGTCACCGGTGCGGTAGGCGGCGAGGGCGTCGGCGAGCAGCTCGATCGAGGTCATGCTGTGACGATGCCACTGATCCGGCCGGCAGCCACGGCGGAAACGTGTCGGTTCGGCGTGTCAGCCGCGATCCGTATCCGCCTGCTTTCGGTCGGATCAGTAGCCGGGAGATATCAGAACGGCACCCACAACGTCACCCGCGTGCCGCCCCCGGCGAGTCCCGATTCGACCAGCGACGTCCCGCCGACCTCGGCCAGCCGCGCGGTGATCGACTCGCTGATGCCGAACCCCGCCGGGTGGTCGGCCGCGCTGAAGCCGGCGCCGTGGTCGCGGGTGATCACGGCGATCCCGCCCTCGCGCTCCTCGACGCGCACCACGACCCGGTCGGTCCCGGAGTGCTTCATGGTGTTCCGCATCGCCTCGCGCACGGCGTCGCGGATGGCGATCTGCCGGACCTCCGACAGCGTGTCGTCGTCCAGCTCGGCCACCACGAGCTGGGCGCGCAGCCCGTCGCGCGCCATCTCGGCGGCGAGCGCGGCGAGCTTCTCGCCCAGCGGCCGCGCACCGGCCTCGGCCTGGTCGGACGCCGCCGTTTCGATCGTGTGCCGGATCTCCATCGCCTGCGCCCGCGCGAGCCGTTGGATCTCGACCAGCCGTTCTTCGGCGTTCGACGTCCCGGACAGCGCCATCGCCTCGAGGGTCTGCAGCACGGTGTCGTGCAGCATCCGGTGCTGCTGGGCGCGCTCGGCCAGCCGGCCGTTGCGGGTGCCGTACGCCAGGGCGAGCCGGGTGCCGAGCCCGGTCAGCACCAGCGCGGCGGCGGCCAGGAAGAGCTCGGCGAGCAACGCCGAGAACGTCGAGAACGCGGCACCGACGCGGAACCCGCCGGTGTTGATCCAGTTCGCGAGCATCCGCAGCGGGAAGCTCGCGAGGCCGAAGACGAGCCCGCTGGGGACGCCGAGCGCGAGCGTCAGCAGCCCGGCCTCGCCGAGGAGGTGGACGCCGCTGACCGCCAGCGCGTCGAAGTACCCCTCCGCCGGCACGGTCAGCGCGAGGACCAGCGGCGAAAGCACGGTGAAGACGAGGTCGGCGGCCAGCATCTTCCCCGCGTCCCGGCCGCGGTACGGCGCCGAGCGGAACATCCAGCGGAAGCCGAGCAGGTTCACCACGACCGAGAGCAGGGTGAACACCCCGACCGGCAGCAGCCCGGTCGCGCCGTGCCGGAGGGCGTAGACGCCGAACTGCCCGGGCACGGCGAGCAGCCGGAAGGCCAGCGGGATGAGCACGACGTACCGGGTGGCGCGCAGCAGCAGGCCGTCGCGCCGGCTCGGGTCGATCGGCCCGGCCATCCTCGAGATGCGCTTCAGCGCGTGGATCGGGGTCGGGTCGCCGATCTCGTCCGAGAGCTCGCTGGTGGCCGTCGCGATCGCGGGCGCGCCCTGCCGCAGCAGTGCCACGAAGAAGCTGCCCCCGGTCGCCGGCTTCGGCGGGTCGGGCGCTTCGGTGGACATCGCGCGGACAACCCCCTGGTCACGTCGGTGAACCGAGGTTGGGAGTATCACCGATCCGCGACGGTCAGGTCCAGCCCTCCACGGAATTCACAGTGAGTTGGTCAGAAGTTTCCGATTTCCTGCTCTGCGGCCCACTTCTTCAGCTCGGCGACGGCGTCGTCGTGCTCCAGCGGGCCGCGGTCCAGGCGCAGCTCCTTGAGGAACTTCCACGCCTTGCCGACGTCCGGCCCCGGCTTCAGGCCGAGCAGCTCCATGATCTGCTCGCCGTTGAGGTCCGGCCGCACGCGGTCGAGGTCCTCCTTGGCCTTGAGCGTGGCGATGCGGGCCTCGAGGTCGTCGTAGGTCGCCTGCAGCGCGGCCGCCTTCCGGCGGTTGCGCGTGGTGCAGTCGGCGCGGACGAGCTTGTGCAGCCGGGTCAGCAGCGGGCCGGCGTCGGTGACGTACCGGCGGACCGCCGAATCCGTCCACTCGCCCTTGCCGTAGCCGTGGAACCGCAGGTGGAGGAACACGAGCTGGGAGACGTCGTCGATGATCTCCTTGGAGAACTTCAGCGCGCGCAAACGTTTGCGGGCCATCCGCGCGCCGACCACCTCGTGGTGGTGGAAGCTCACGCCGCCGCCCGGCTGGAACTCGCGCGTCGCCGGCTTCCCGACGTCGTGCAGCAGCGCCGCCAGCCGCAGGATCAGGTCGGGCTCGGACGTCGGCTCGTGCGACTTCTCCAGGTCGATCGCCTGGGCCAGCACGGTCAGCGAGTGCTCGTAGACGTCCTTGTGCTGGTGATGCTCGTCGATCGCCAGCCGCATCCCGGGCACCTCGGGCAGCACGCGTTCCCCGAGGCCGGTGTCGACCAGCAGCTCCAGCCCCGGCCGCGGGTCGTCCGCGAGCAGCAGCTTCGACAGCTCAGCCTGGACGCGCTCGGCGGTGATGCGGTCGATCTCGCTCGCCATCGACGTCATCGCGTCGATGACCCGCGGCGCGGCGGTGAAGCCGAGCTGGGCGGCGAAGCGGGCGGCCCGCAGCATCCGCAGCGGGTCGTCGGCGAACGACTCCTGCGGCGTCGCCGGCGTGTCGAGGACCTTCTCCCGCAGCGCGCTCAACCCGTCGTGCGGGTCGATGAACGTCTTCGTCGCCAGCTCGACGGCCATCGCGTTGACCGTGAAGTCGCGGCGGAGCAGGTCGCCCTCGATGCTGTCGCCGAAGGTGACCTCGGGGTTGCGGCCGACGCGGTCGTAGCTGTCCGCGCGGAACGTCGTGATCTCGAGCTGCATGCCCTTCTTGGTCACGCCGACCGTGCCGAACGCGATGCCGACGTCCCAGACCGCGTCGCCCCACTCGCTGACGATCTTCAGCACCCGGTCCGGGCGCGCGTCGGTGGTGAAGTCGAGATCACCGGAACGCCGGCCGAGCAGCGCGTCGCGCACGCTCCCACCGACCAGGTACAGGCGATGCCCGGCCCGGGCGAACCTCTCGGCCAGCTCGTCCGCCAGGGGGGAGAGCCGCATCAGCTCCACCACCGCGTTCTCCTTGGCGACCACGTCGTTCACGAAAATCCCACTGGGTTCGGGTGCGATTACTACAGGCACCACCGGACAGGACACGGAGAGCCAGCCTACCGGGGCAACCGTTTGCTCTAGCATCGCAGCATGTCTGGATCAGCCGGCCGCCCCGGCGCCTCGAAGCCGCGCAGGCGGCGCAGGCGTCAGCGCGGCAGGCGCCTGACCACGGTCGACGAGACGTCGGCCGGTGGCCTCGTGGTGGACGCCGAGCGCGAACAGGCGGTGCTGATCGGCCGGCTCGACCGGCACGGCAGACTGCTGTGGTCGCTGCCCAAGGGCCACATCGAGGACGGTGAGACGGTGGAACAGACGGCCGTGCGCGAGGTCAAGGAGGAAACCGGCATCTCCGCGCGCGTGCTGCAGCCACTGGGCACCATCGACTACTGGTTCGTGGCCGAGCGGCGGCGCATCCACAAGACCGTCCACCACTTCCTGCTCGAAGCGCTCGGCGGCGAGCTTTCCGACGAGGACGTCGAGGTCACCGAGGTGGCCTGGGTCCCGCTGGCCGAGCTGGAGACCAAACTCGCCTACTCCGACGAGCGCAAGCTCGTCCGGAAGGCCAGTCAGATGCTCAAGGAACTTTTCGCGCGCCCGGACGTCCACGGACGAGACGAGCACGCCCCTGAGGGAGCCCCCGAGTGAAGCGGTTCGCCGCAGCCTTCCTTTCCGTCCTCTTCCTGGCCGTCCCCGCCCTCACCGGAGCCACGGTGGCCCAGGCGGAGACGGGCGCGCGCCTGCGCGTCGACCTGACCCAGCTGGCCCCGCGCGTCATCACGTCCTCGACGACGACGCTGACCGTCGCCGGCACGGTGACCAACACCGGCGACCGGAAGGTCACCCGGCCGCAGGTCCGGCTGCAGGTCGGCGACCGGCAGACGACGTCGCGCGGGATCGACGACGTGCTTTCGGGCGCCGTCATCAAGGACGCCCCGCTGACCGAGTTCACCTCGCTCGCGGACGTGCTGGAGCCCGGGCAGAGCGCGCCGCTGACCATCACGGTGAACCTGACCGGGACGAAGGCGGCGCAGTTCGGCCGTCCCGGCGTCTACCCGCTGCTGGTGAACGTCAACGGCACGCCGGAGTTCGGCGGGCCCGCCCGGCTGGGCGCGGTCAGCATGCTGATGCCGGTGCTGGCCGGGCCGGGCAAGACGGCCGGGCACTCGTCGGCGGGCGCGCCGAGCATGACGCTGCTCTGGCCGCTGACCAGCAGCGTCCCGCAGGTCTACGCGGCGCCGTACGGCCAGCCGCTGGTGCTGCGCGACGACAAGCTGGCCGACGAGATCGGCCCCGACGGCCGGCTGAACGCGCTGGTCACGGCCGCGTCCACGGCCGTGCAGGGCGACTCGAGCCTCGCGAAGTCGATGTGTTTCGCGCTCGACCCGGACTTGCTGGCCACCGTCGACTCGATGAGCCGCGGCTACCAGGTGCACACCGAGAGCGGGAACATCGACGGCAAGGGCGTCCAGACCGCGAAGACGTGGCTGGCCTCGCTGCGCTCCCTGCTGACCGGCCGGTGCGCGGTGGCGCTGCCCTTCGCCGACGCCGACCTCAACACCGTCTCGCGGATCCGTCCCGGCGATCCCGCCCTGGTCGCCCAGGCGGCCGCGGCGGCCGCCACGATCCAGCAGCTGGCCGGTGTCACACCGCAGACCGGCGTGCTCTGGCCGGACGGCACGCTCAACGAAGCGGTGCTCACCGCCCTGACCCAGGCCGGCGTCAAGACCGTGCTGACGGACGCGGCGAAGCTCGCGCCCGCCGGCGCGGGCGGCGGGGTCACCGTGCAGGGCAGCGCGGTCCGGGCCCAGCCGACCGACTCGCTGATCTCCGCGGCCATGACCGGCGTGCCGAGCGTGCCCGACTCGGTCACCGTCGCCGCGAACACCGAGCGGGCGATCTCCAGTCAGAACGGGCTCGGCGCGCTCGCCTTCCGGGCCGGGCTCGGCCTGCCGGCCGGGCAGGAGCGCCCGGCGCACCTGCTGGTCGCCCCGCCGCGGCGGTGGGACGCCCCGGCCGCCGAGCTCACGGCGTACCTGCAGCAGGTCGGCGACTTCCTCAACGCCGGGGTGGTCACCGCGCAGTCGCTTTCGTCGCTGCTGTCCGCCGACCCGGCGGCTTCCGGCGCGGTCGGCGACGGCGGCCAGGACCCGGACGCGGCCATCGACCCCACCCTCGTCTCGACGCTGGCGAAGCTCGACGACCAGGCCACCGGGATGGCGTCCGCGATGCAGCTGGACCCCACCAAGCGGGTGAAGCCGGACGACGTCGTCGCGCCGGTCCGGCTGGCCGAGCTGCGCGGTGCCTCCACCGGCTGGCGGGGCCTGCCCGCCGACGCGGCGGCCGCGAACGCGCAGGCCGAGATCGGGGCCATCAGCGACCGGGTGAGCGTCCGGCAGCCGCAGCAGACCATCGCGCTCGCGTCCGGCAACTCGCCGCTGCCGGTGTACGTGGTGAACGACCTGCCGGTCGGGATCAACGCCCGGTTCACCTTGAACAACAACACCGGCCTGCGCGCCGACGACGCGCGGGACTGGTCGTTCCCGGCCGGCGGCGGCCGGAACTACTTCCTCCCGGTGGAGGCGCTGCGGGCCGGGCGCTTCAGCGTCGATGTGTCGTTGAGCACGCCCACCGGTACCCCGCTCGGGTCATCCGCGCGGTTCGAGCTGACGTCGACGGAGTACGGCGCGATCACCATCATCGCGACCGTCGCCGCAGGTGTGGCCCTACTTCTGCTCGCCTCCCGGCGCATCTACCGACGGGTGAAGGACGCCCGAACGGGTCGCGACTTGGTCGACTGATCTCTCGGCCTTTGAGTGTTCTGCGCGGTTCCCGATTACCCTTGGTCCGCACATACGCGGCACCGGGCCGCGGGCACCGGACCGAGCACCGAGGATTGGGCGCGCGTTGGAGAGAGAGCCGGGCTTACCACCCGAGCGTGCGAGTCGTCCTCGGCGCGAAGGCGCTCCGCCCCCGAAACAGGGTGACGGGCCTCCGCGCGCGTCGCAGCCGGTCCGCCGCCAGCCGCCGCCCCAGCAGCCGCCGCCTCCCCCGGAGCGCGGCCGCCGCCAGCCGCCCCGCAACGGCCACACCCGCCAGATGCCGGCTCCCGAGGACGCGACGGTCCGTGACCGTCGCCCCATTCGCGAGGACGGCCCGCCCCGCCGACCGGCGCGTGAGGACGGGCCCCGGCCCGCACGCGACGACGCTCCGCCCCGGCGGCCCGCCCGCGACGATGCCCCGCCGAGGCGGCCGGCCCACGAGGACGGCCCGCCCCGCCGAGCACCTCGCGACGACGCACGGGTGCGTGAGGGAAGGCCCGTCCGCGACGACGTACCTCGCCGGGACGGAAGGCCGGTCCGCGACGGGCGGCCGGTGCGCGACGACGTGCCCCCGCACGACGGCCGGCCCGTCCGCGACGACGGCCTGATCCGCGAGCAACGGCCGCCACGTGACGACGTGCCCGTGCACGACGGCCAGCCGGTCCGCGACGACGTGCCCCCGCACGACGCGTGGCCCGTCCACGACGAGGTCCCGCCCCGCGAGCCGCAGCGCCCCCCTCGGCGCGTCCCGCCGCCGGGTCCTCCCGGCCCGCCTCCGCAGCAGCCCCCGCCAGGCCCCCCGCCGCGTGGCGGGCAGCCGCCGCGCGCCGCCGGCGGTCCGGCGCCCACCCGGGTCCAGCCCGTGCCGCCGCTTCCGGGACCGCCGGTACCCCCGGGACCGCCGGGTCAGCCGCCGGGTCAGCCGTCGGCCCAGGGCCGGCTGCCGCAGCCGGCCCCGCCGTCGACGCCGGCCCAGGGCAACCCGGCTCCCGGGACACCGCCGCCCGGCATCCCGGTGCCGCCCCGCGGCCGCGGGTCCCGGCGTCCCGCGCCGGTCCGGCCGTGGCAGGAGGAGGCCCAGCGCCCGCCCGACCCGGAGGCCACGCGGTTCATCCCGCGCACCGCCGGCGTCCCGATGAACTCGCGCTGGCCGGTCGCCGACCCGGACGTCATGCGCCCGTACGACGCGCTGGCCACCCAGGTCATGCCGGCGCTCAAGACGCCGCTCGTCAAGCCGGTCGAGCCGGGTGCGGAAGCCCCGGCCAAGGCGCCGTCGCTGGCGAAGGCGTCCGGCCGGATGGCGATCGCTTCGCTGATCAGCCGGATCACCGGCTTCCTGTGGAAGCTGCTGCTGGTCGCCGCGATCGGCCAGGGCATCGCGAACGACTCGTTCAACGTCGCCAACACGATGCCGAACATCATCTTCGAGCTGCTGATGGGTGGCGTCCTCGCCAGCGTGGTCGTGCCGCTGCTGGTGCGCTCGCAGGACGAGCCCGACGGCGGCGCGGCCTACACCCAGCGGCTCATCACCGTGGCGTTCTCGCTGCTGCTGGTCGGCACGGTGGTCGCGGTGCTCGCGGCCCCGGCGTTCACCGGCCTCTACGTCGACGGCTCCGGCAAGGCCAGCTCGTCGCTGACCACGGCGTTCGCCTACCTGCTGTTGCCCGAGATCTTCTTCTACGGCGTGTTCGCGCTGCTCTCGGCGGTGCTGAACGCCAAGCAGATCTTCGGCCCGACGGCGTGGGCGCCGGTGATCAACAACCTGGTCGTCATCTTCACGATCATGGTCGTCTGGGTCATGCCGGGGGACATCGACACGGTCAACCCGTCGATCACCGACCCGAAGGTGCTGACGCTCGGCATCGGCGTCACGGGCGGCATCATCGCCCAGGCCTTCCTGCTGGTGCCGCCGCTGCTGCGGTCGGGCTTCCGGTTCAAGTGGCGCTGGGGCATCGACAAGCAGATGAAGGAGTTCGGCGGCCTCGCGCTGTGGATCCTCGGCTACGTCGCGGTGAGCCAGGTCGGCTACACGATCAACACGCGCGTGCTGACCAGCGGTTCACCCGGTGGTGTGACCGCGTACAGCAACGCCTGGCTGCTCTTCCAGCTCCCGTACGGCGTCATCGGCGTCTCGCTGCTGACGGCGATCATGCCGCGGATGAGCCGCGCGGCCGCCGACGGCGACCACAAGAAGCTGATCGGCGACCTGTCGTACGCGTCCCGGATGTCGACGGTGATGCTCGTCCCGATCTCCGCGGTGATGACCGTGGTCGGCGGCTCGATCGGCATCGCGCTGTTCACCTTCGGCAAGGGCACGATCGAGACCGCCGAGCGGCTCGGCGACGCGCTCGCGATCTCGGCGTTCGCGCTGCTGCCGTACGCGCTGGTCATGCTCCAGATGCGCGTCTTCTACGCGATGAAGGACGCCCGCACGCCGACGCTGATCATGATCGTGATGACGCTGGTCAAGGTGCCGCTGCTGTACCTGTGCCCGGTGCTGCTGACGCCCGACAACGTCGTGCTCGGCGTCATGATGGTCAACGCGCTGACGTTCGTCGTCGGGGCGATCCTCGGGCAGGTGTGGCTTTGGGTCACTTTGGGCAACCTGCGCAGCAAGCGGGTGATCGGCGTGATCCTCTTCACGGTCGTCGCCAGCGGGCTCGGCGTCGGCGCGGCCTGGGTGGCCGGGCAGGTCGTGCCGGACACGTTCGGACCCACTTTGCAGGCGTGGATCAAGCTCTTCCTGCAGGGCATCGTGGGGATCGTCGTCTCGTTCGGCGTGCTCATGGCCCTGAAGGTCGAGGAGCTGAAACCGGCGACTTCGAGGTTCACCCGGTTGATCAAGCGGGGGTAACGATTCCGGTACGGATGGCGACGACTCCCGCGTCGTATTCTGGGTAACCTTGGAGCGGGGAGCTAACGGGAGAGTGCGGGTGGACACGAGGCGGAGCGAACAGGCGGGGGGTGCGAACCACGTGGGCAAGGCCCAGGTCGGATCGCTGGCCCCCGGGCGCGTGGTCGGCGACGGCCGCTACCGCCTCCTCGCGCAGTTCGGCGTGGACGAGCGGGGTGACGCGCACCTTTGGCGTGCCCGCGACGGGCAGCTGAAGCGGGACGTCGCGCTGACCCTGCTGGTCGGCGACCCGGCCGACCCGGAAGCCGCGCGGCTCGCGCGGCGCACCCTCGAACGCGCGACCCACGCGTCCAAGTTCGGCCACGGCGGCGTCGCCCGCGTCCTCGACGTGCTCGCCCTCGGCAGCGGCATCACCTCCAGCGAAGGCCTGCTCGGCGTCGTCGTCGCGGAGTGGACCAAGGGCAGCGACCTGGTCGACCTCGTCGCGCAGCGGCCGGTGGCGCCCGCCGCGGCCGCGCGGATGGTGCAGGCACTGGCCGAAGCCGTCGAACAGGCTCATCAAAACGGGCTCGTCCTCGGGCTCGACCACCCGCAGCGGCTGCGGCTGACGCCGAACGGCGCGCTGAAGCTCGCGTTCCCCGGTCCGCTGCCGGAAGCGACGCTGCGCGACGACGTCAAGGCGCTCGGCGCGGTCCTCTACCTGCTGCTGACCGGACGCTGGGCGCTGCCCGGCGGCCCGCCCGCGATCCAGCCGGCCCCGACGACGCCGCAGGGGCGGATCGTCCCGCCGCGGCAGCTCATCCCCACGGTGCCCACCGACCTCTCGTCGCTGGCCGTGCGCACGATCGAGGACGGCGGCAACGGCGGCATCCGCACCAGCGCGGCCATCCTCCGCGTCCTCGACCAAGTGGCCGAGGAAGAGGAACGCACCCAGCTGATCAAGGCCGTCGGCGGCGACCCGGCCGAGGCCGAGGGCACCGTCTGGACGACGAAGAAGCCGGTCAAGGACGTCGCGCGGCGGCGCAAGCTCGCGCTCGGCGTCACCGTGCTGGTAGTCGCCACCGTCGTCATCCTCGCCTGGGGCGGGCTGATGCTGATCAACGTCTTCCAAGGCGACTCGAAGGCGAGCGGGCCGACGATCAACGTCGCCGCGCCGCCGGCGTCGAGCCAGCCGGCCGGGCAGCCGTCCGCGTCGAGCCAGCCGGCGCCGCCGCCGTCGCCCGCTGTGGGTGCCGCGGTGAAGCCGCAGGCCGTCGCCGTCTACAACCCCGAGGGCAAGGGCGACAACTCCTCGCGGGCGAAGTACGCGACCGACGACAAGCCCGAGACGCAGTGGCGGACCGAGCAGTACAAGCAGCAGTTCCCCGTCATCAAGCCGGGCGTCGGGCTGGTCGTCACCTTCAAGGACCCGATCACCCTCAGCCAGGTGCAGGTCTCCGGCGGAACCCCGGGAACGAAGGTCGAGATCCGCTCGGCGACCGAGAAGAACCCCGACCTGGCCGACACGAAGGTGGTCGGCAACGGCGACCTGAAGGACGGCGAGACGACGATCCCGCTGGCCCAGCCGACGCAGGGCGAGTACTTCATCGTCTGGATCACCCAGCTGGGTGGCGACGACGGGAAGTTCCAGACCGAAATCGCCGACCTGAGCTTCCTGCCTGCGGGGTGACGCACCCGACAGGGTCAGTAGGCTCTCCCGGGTGACAGCTGCAGCTCCCACGGATGCGGATCTGATAGCGGCTCACGCCGCGGGGGACCCTCATGCGTTCAGCGAACTCGTCCAGCGACATCGCGACCGCATGTGGGCGGTCGCCCTGCGCACGGTCCGCGACCCGGAAGAGGCCGCCGACGCGTTGCAGGACGCGTTCATCTCGGCCTTCCGCGCCGCCGACAAGTTCCGCGCGGAGTCGCAGGTCACGACGTGGCTGCACCGGATCGTGGTGAACGCCTGCCTCGACCGGATCCGCCGCCGCCAGGCGCGGCCGACCGTCCCGCTGCCGGAGACCGGCTTCAACGAGCCCGCCACCCCGCGCGACTCGATGGCCGAGCGCGAGACGAGCCTGCTCGTCCGCGAGGCGCTGGACCAACTGCCGGAAGACCAGCGCGCCCCGATCGTGCTCGTCGACGTCGAGGGCTACTCCGTCGCCGAGACGGCGAAGATGCTCGGCATCGCCGAAGGCACCGTGAAGAGCCGGTGTGCGCGGGGCCGCGGAAAACTCGCGAAGGTTCTCGGACACCTGCGGAACCCCGATGCGATTGCGAACGTCCCAACTCACGAAAGCAAACGGGCCGGGCGCCAGCCGGGTAGCGGGGAGGGACGATGACGGACGAAAGCCGGGGGATCGGGGGGACCGTCGGTCCGCCCTGGTCTGTCGACGTGCTCGCCGACCTCCACGCCGGTGTCCTGGACGACACTCAGGCGGCGGAGCTGTGGCCGCTGGTCGACGCCGACCCCGAGGCCCGCGCGATCCTGGACGCCCTCGACGCGACGCAAGCCGATCTGGCCTCGCTCGCCGGCGCACCCGCCCCGCCGATGCCCGCCGAGTTCGCGGCCCGGCTCGACGCGGCGCTGGCCGCCGAAGCAGCCGCCCGCTTTCCTGAACGAACACCGTCTTCGGCCGGGGGAGCCACGCCGGCACCGCGGGCGGCCGGGTCCGGGGACGCCCAGGTGGTGGACCTCGCGGCGGCCCGGCAGCGCCGGAACAAGCGGCTCGGCTGGGCCGCGGGAATCCTGACCGCGGCCGCGGCGGCGGTCGTCGCCGTGACGATCGCGATCCCGAGCACGTCGCAGCAGACCGGCACCCCGAACGTCGCGGCCCCGCCGCCGTCCGGCCCGTCGGTCGGCAGTGACGGCAGCGGCGCCCAGGCCCTGATCGGCAAGGCCGTCGGCGTCCGCGACTTCGGCCCGCTGAAGACCGAGGACAAGCTGGACGCGTGCATCGCGGCCGCCGGCCTCGACCCCAAGGTGCGGCCGGAGGGCATCCGCCCGGTGAACGTCGGCGGCAAGTCCGGCGTCATGATCATCCTGACCACCGGCAAGCTCGCCCAGTTCCGGCTCGTGGCCTTCGGCGCGGACTGCGGACCGGGCAACCCGGCCGTCCTGTTCGACAAGGTCGTCGGGGAGAAGTAGCGGCTGTCACCGCCGGGAACACCGCCACCTACGATCGTGTTGAGCCTGGTACACGGGTCACTACGAGCGGAGGTCACGGGTGGCTGCCGAGGAAATCAGGAACCTGATCATCGTCGGGTCGGGTCCTGCCGGATACACCGCTGCCGTTTACGCGGCGCGGGCCCAGCTGGAACCGCTGGTGTTCGAGGGCACGCAGTTCGGCGGCGCGCTGATGACGACGACCGAGGTGGAGAACTTCCCCGGGTTCCGCGACGGCATCATGGGTCCGGACCTGATGGAGGAGATGCGCAAGCAGGCCGAGCGCTTCGGCGCCGAGCTGCGCTCGGAGGACGTCGAGTCGGTGGAGCTGACCGGGGACGTGAAGTACGTCCACGCGAACGGCAAGCGCTACGCCGCCCGCGCGGTCGTGCTCGCCATGGGTGCCGCGGCGCGGTACCTGAACGTGCCGGGTGAGCAGGAGCTGCTCGGGCGCGGTGTGTCGGCTTGTGCGACCTGTGACGGTTTCTTCTTCCGCGACCACGACATCGTGGTGGCCGGTGGTGGCGACTCGGCGATGGAGGAAGCGACCTTCCTGACGAAGTTCGCGAAGTCCGTCACGGTCGTGCACCGGCGCGACGAGTTCCGCGCGTCGAAGATCATGCTCGAGCGCGCCCGCGCGAACGAGAAGATCAAGTGGAAGCTGAACTCGCAGATCACCGGTGTGGTCGGCGACGGCAAGGTCGAGGGCCTGCGGATCAAGGACACCAAGGACGGTTCGGAGTCGACGCTGGACGTGTCGGGCTTCTTCGTCGCGATCGGGCACGACCCCCGCAGTGCGCTGGTGCGCGGGCAGGTCGACCTGGACGAGGACGGCTACGTCGTCACGCAGGGCCGGACGTCGTTCACGAACCTCGACGGCGTCTTCGCGGCCGGTGACCTGGTGGACCGCACGTACCGGCAGGCGATCACCGCCGCGGGTTCCGGGTGCAGCGCCGCGATCGACGCGGAACGATGGCTCGCGGAGCACGGCGAAGCGGACGCGCACGAGGCGGCCGAGCTGGTCGGCGGCGGTTACGGCGCGGGCACCAACTGACTTTCGAGCTTTCGACCAACCTGAAGGAGAAACCATGTCCAACACCGTGAAGGTGACCGACGCGACGTTCGTCGATGAGGTCCTGACCAGCGAGAAGCCGGTTCTGGTCGACTTCTGGGCCACCTGGTGCGGGCCGTGCAAGATGGTCGCCCCGGTGCTCGAGGAGATCGCGGCGGAGAACGGCGAGAAGCTGACCATCGCCAAGATCGACATCGACGAGAACCCGAACACGCCGCGTGACTACCAGGTGATGTCGATCCCGACGCTGATCCTGTTCCAGGGCGGCAAGCCGGTGAAGCAGATCGTCGGCGCGAAGCCGAAGGCCGCGCTGCTGTCGGACCTCGCCGACGTCCTCTGAACCGAACAAGCCCGGCGGACCCGGGGCCTGCGGGAACCCTCCTGCGGACCCCGGGTCCGTCGTCGTTCGGGGGAATGCGGCCCGTGTGGGTGAATCGAGCGTGACGAGGGCCACCGGGGGCGCGCCACGATCGGGCTCTTGACGTACCTACCGGGCCTGCGCTGTCACCGAGAGTTGGCAAGGCACAATAGAGGACCTGGGCCCGTCCCAGCGAAGGTTTTCGTGCCACGCACCGAGCCCCCGAATCGGTGCCTTAGGAAGAGCGAGGAGTGCATGCGGGTACTCCGCCGCGGTGACGCCGGTCCGGACGTCGCCGAGATCAGGTCCATCCTGGCCGGGATGGACCTGCTCCCGCCAGTCACCGGTACCGACGACTACGACACGTTCGACGTCTCCGTCGAGCACGCCGTCCGTGCCTTCCAGCAGCGCCGTGGGCTGATGACCGACGGCATCGTGGGTCCGGCGACCTTCCAGGCGCTCAAGGGCGCCAGCTACCACCTGGGCAGCCGCCCGCTGTCGTACATGATCGCGTCCCCGGTGCACGGCGACGACGTCTTCACGCTGCAGGAGCGGCTCACTGAGCTGGGCTTCGACGCCGGCCGCCCGGACGGCTACTTCGGCGCGGCGACCGAGCGCGCGCTCAAGACGTTCCAGCGCGACATGCGCCTGACGCCCGACGGCATGTGCGGCCCCGCGACCATCCGTGAGCTGCACCGCCTGTCCTCGCCGCGGGCCCGGGGCGGCCGCCCCGTGTTCCTGCGCGAGCAGGAGCAGGTGCGCCAGGCCGGTCCCCGGCTGCGCGGCAAGCGCATCGTGATCGACCCCGGCCACGGCGGCGACGACCTCGGCGCGGTCGCCGGCGGTCTCCGTGAGGCCGACATCGCGTGGGACCTCGCGCGCCGCCTGGAAGGCCGGATGAAGGCCACGGGCATGGAGGCGCTGATCTCCCGCGGCCCGAACCACAGCCCCACGGAGCTGGAGCGCGCGAAGTTCGCCAACGACGCGGGCGCGGACCTGTTCCTCTCGCTGCACAGCGACAAGAACCCGTCGCCGCGCGCGCAGGGTGTCGCGAGCTTCCACTTCGGCAACGGCAACGGCACGACGTCGACCGTCGGCGAACTGCTGGCCGGCTTCATCCAGCGCGAGGTCGCGGCCCGCACGGGCCTGCAGGACAACCGCACGCACTACAAGTCGTGGGACATCTTCACCCGTACCCGCTGCCCGGCCGTCCGGGTCGAGATCGGCTACCTGACGAACCCGGACGACGCCCGGAAGCTCGGCGACCCGGCGTTCCGCGACATCGTCGCGGAGGGCATCCTGATCGCCGTCAAGCGCCTGTATCTGCTCGGCGAAGGCGACCAGCCGACGGGAACGTTCACGTTCGCCGACGTGCTGGCGCACGAGCTGGCCAAAGCCGAATAGGGCTGACCACAACCCCTAGCGGCTCACCTTCACCTGCCCCACCATCCCTGGGGACGCAGCCCCTGCGTCCCCAGGTTTTCGGGCAGTTCTCCACAGCTTGTCCACCGCTCCTATCAGCGCTCTGTGGATAACTCGGCACTTCTTCCACAGCCGCGCACACGCGACGGAATCCGTCGTTCGGGGCCGGGCGAAGCTACGGCGCAAACGTTTGCGACCAGGTCAGGCGCGGCCGAGACTGGGTTCGGCCGTGGTGATCGTCACCTGGCCGAGCAGCCGCTCCAGCGCCGCCTCGACGTCTTCCTTCCAGGTGATCGCCGAGCGCAGTTCCAGGCGCAGGCGCGGCCACTTCTGGTGCGGGCGGACGGTCTTGAAGCCGACGCTCTGCAGGAACGCCGCCGGCAGCACGCAGCTGTGGCCGCCGTCCGGGTCGGTCTCCTCGGGACGCGCGTCGCCGAACGCCTCGATGGCGCGCACGCCGCGTTTCGTCAGGTCCTTGGCGACCGCCTGGACGAGCATCCGGCCGAGGCCGCCACCGCGGAACTCCGGGAGCACCTGGAACGCCGTCAGCAGGACCGCGTCGGCGCTCGGCGGGGACGTCGGGAAGGCCAGCGAGCGCGGGACGGCGTTCGGCGGGGCGTACAGCACGAACCCGACCGGCAGCGTGTCGCTGTAGACGATGCGGCCGCAGGAACCCCACTCGAGCAGGACGCTCGAGACCCAGGCTTCCTTTTCGACCTCGGTCGCGCCGAACTCCTCGGCCTGGTTCTTCAGGTGCGGGGCCAGCTCCCAGTAGACGCACCTGCGGCAGCTCTTCGGCAGGTGCTCCAGGTTGTCCAGTGTGACGCCCACAACGCGACGTGACACCCGCGACCTCCCTGACCTGCGCTCCCGACCGGCTGCCCGGTCGTCAAGCCGTGCGGTGGAACAGCACGATCACGGGAGCCATGGTCGAGGATAGGCCGATGTGACGAGCGCCGAAAGGCCAGGGGTACCGGATGGGTGCACGGTTACACTCGACTGGATCTGCCGTGCCCGTTACAAGCAGCCCTGTCCATCGAGCCCCGGGTGAATCGTCGATGACCGAGAACCGCCCCAGCAAGCCGCAGCGCGGCCGCCAGAACCTCGACCCGCACCTCGAGCGGTACGCCGCGCGCACCGCCGGGATGACCGCCTCCGAGATCCGGGCACTGTTCGCGGTGGCCAGCCGGCCCGAGGTCGTCTCGCTGGCCGGTGGCATGCCGAACCTGGCCGCGCTCCCGCTCGACACGCTGTCGGCGCAGGTGGCGGAGATCATCGCCGAGGACGGCCTCGTCGCCCTGCAGTACGGCTCGGCGCACGGCGTCCCGGTGCTGCGCGAGCAGATCTGCGAAATCATGGCCCTGGAGGGCATCAAGGCGCACCCGGACGACGTCGTGGTGACCGTCGGCTCCCAGATGGGCCTGGACATGGTCACGCGGCTGTTCTGCGACCCGGGTGACGTCGTGATCGCCGAAGGCCCGTCGTACGTCGGCGCGCTGGGCTCGTTCGCCGCCTACCAGGCGCAGGTCGTGCACGTGGCGATGGACGAGAACGGCCTGGTGCCCGAGTTGCTGCGCGAGGCGCTCGCGCAGACCGAGAAGGCCGGCCGCCGGGTCAAGTTCCTCTACACGATCCCGAACTTCCACAACCCCGCCGGCGTCACGCTGGCCGTCGAGCGCCGCGAGGAGATCCTCGAGATCTGCCGCGACCACGGCGTCCTGGTCGTCGAAGACAACCCGTACGGGTTGCTCGGCTTCGACGGTCAGGTGTACCCGGCGCTGCGCTCGACCGACCCCGACAACGTCGTGTACCTCGGCTCGTTCTCGAAGACGTTCGCCTCGGGCCTGCGCGTCGGCTGGGTGCTCGCGCCGCACGCCGTGCGCGAGAAGCTCGTCCTGGCCGCGGAGTCGGCGACGCTGTGCCCGCCGACGTTCAACCAGATGATCGTGTCGCGCTACCTGGCCACGCACGACTGGAAGGGCCAGATCAAGAAGTTCCGCGAGAACTACCGCGACCGGCGCGACGCGATGCTGTCCGCGCTCGAGCAGTACCTGCCCGCGGGCTGCTCGTGGACCAAGCCGGACGGCGGGTTCTACGTCTGGGTGACGGTGCCGGAGGGCGTCGACACGAAGGCGATGCTGCCGCGCGCGGTGACCGCGCGAGTGGCGTACGCGTCCGGAACCGGCTTCTACGCCGACGGGTTCGGCAGCCGCCAGATGCGGCTGTCCTACTGCTACCCGACGCCGGAGCGGATCCGTGAGGGCGTGCGGCGGCTGGCCGCCGTGCTGGAGTCCGAAATGGACCTCGCGCGCACCTTCGGTAACGTGAGCGCGCGCCAGATCCAGGGGCCGCAGAATCCCTCCCCGGACACGGTCTAATTCTTTCCAGCTAAGGAGTTTCCACGGTGGTCGACCGTACCGTTGCCGTGCTCGCCGGCGGGCTTTCGCACGAACGCGACGTCTCGCTGAGGTCCGGGCGACG
Organism: Amycolatopsis sp. NPDC051371; assembly: GCF_040682155.1. NCBI lineage: Bacteria > Bacillati > Actinomycetota > Actinomycetes > Pseudonocardiales > Pseudonocardiaceae > Amycolatopsis > Amycolatopsis sp. NPDC051371. Next base: position 86,915 of record NZ_JBFBAG010000017.1, on the reverse strand, counting down.
GCTCTCCGCGGCGCTGAAGTCCGAAGGCCTCGGCATCGAAGAATGGGACACCGACGCGGGGTTGCTGGAGCGCCTGCGCACCCAGCGCCCGGACGCGGTGGTCGTCGCCCTGCACGGTGGCGAAGGCGAGAACGGCTCGGTGCAGACGGTCCTGGAGATGCTGGAGGTCCCGTTCGTCGGCACCGGCTCCCAGGGTTGCCGACGCGCGTGGGACAAGCCGACGGCCAAGGCGCTCGTCGAGAACGCCGGGTTCGTGACGCCGAGCTGGGTGGTGCTGCCGCACAGCACGTTCCGCGAGCTCGGCGCCCAGGCGGTGCTCGACGCGATGGTCGAGCAGCTCGGCCTGCCGCTGATCCTCAAGCCCGACCAGGGCGGCTCGGCGCTCGGCACCCAGGTGGTCCGCGAAGCGGCGGAACTGCCGGCGGCGATGGTCGGCTGCTTCGCGTACGGCGACACGGTGCTCGCCGAGCGGTTCGTGGACGGCGTCGAGGTGGCCGTGACGGTGATCGAGGGCGAGAACGGACCCGAGGCCCTCCCCGCGGTCGAGATCGTCCCGGAGAGCGGCGTGTACGACTACACGGCCCGCTACACCGCCGGCCTGACCGACTTCTTCACCCCGGCCCGGCTCGACGACGCCGCGGCCAAGGCGGTGGCCGAGCTCGCCGTCGCCGCGCACCGCGTGCTCGGGCTGCGGGACATCTCCCGCACCGACGCGGTCGTCACGGCGGACGGCACCGTGCACTTCCTCGAAGTGAACCCGTCGCCGGGTCTGACCGAGACGTCGACGGTGCCGATGGCGATCGAGGCCGCGGGCAAGTCGCTCGGCGCCGTGTTCGCCGAACTGATCGGGCGCGCGATTTCCCGCTGACTCTTCGCACGCGAAAGGCCGCCTCGGAAAGTCCGTGGCGGCCTTTTTCGTGTCGCGACCGATCATCACTGGATGTGGTCGTCGCGACTGCGTCGAGCAATCATCACCGTGACGAAACACCCTGGGGTGATCCCTAATCGGTTTTCGGTGTCTGATTCGCCCCATTCGCGTCGATGATCGAGACGATGCGCTCGAGGTCGTCGACCGAGCCGAACTCGAGCGTGATCCGGCCCTTGCGACGGCCGAGGTCGACCTTCACCCGGGTGTCGAACCGGTCCGAGAGGCGGTTCGCGAGCTCCTGCAAACCCGGCGCCTGGATCGGCTTGCGCGCCGCGGGCTTCGGCTTGGCCGGCTTCTCGCTCTTCTTGAGCGTGACGGCTTCCTCGGTCGCCCGGACCGACATGCCTTCCGCGATGATGCGCGCGGCGAGCTCTTCCTGGCTGTCGGCGTCCTCCAGCGACAGCAACGCGCGGGCGTGGCCGGCGGACAGGACGCCCGCGGCCACCCGGCGCTGCACCGGCAGGGGGAGCTTGAGGAGCCGGATCGTGTTGGTGATGACCGGCCGGCTGCGGCCGATGCGGCTCGCCAGCTCCTCGTGCGTTACGGCGAACTCGTCAAGCAGCTGCTGGTACGCCGCCGCCTCTTCGAGCGGGTTCAGCTGGACGCGGTGGATGTTCTCCAGGAGCGCGTCGCGCAGCATCGACTCGTCGGCGGTCTGCCGGACGATCGCCGGGATCGCTTCGAGCTCCGCCTGCTGTGACGCGCGCAGCCGCCGCTCGCCCATGACGAGCTCGTACTCGTTGTCCCCGAGTTCGCGGACGACGATGGGCTGCATGAGCCCGAACTCGCGGATCGAATGCTCGAGTTCGGAGAGCGCGTCCTCGTCGAAGACCTGACGCGGCTGCTTCGGGTTCGGCTTGATCGAGCCGACCGGGATCTCGCGGTAGACCGCGCCGGCGACCTCACCGGCGTGCGTCTTCGCCTGACCGTTCGCCGCGAACCAGCCCTTGTCCTCGGCCGCCTTCTTCTCCGCCGCCGTGGCGTCCGCGGGCGCGGGCAGGGGGCCGCCGCCGGTGGGGCCGGTCGGGATGAGTGCGGCGAGGCCGCGCCCCAGCCCTCCTCTGCGTTCGGTCATGTGGAACTACCCTTCTCCATCTGTGCGCCGCGCTCGGCGATCTCCTTCGCCGCGTCGACGTAGCTCATCGCACCGCGCGAACCGGGATCGTAAGCGAGGACGGTCTGGCCGTACCCGGGCGCCTCGGAGACCTTCACGCTGCGGGGGATGACCGTCTTGAGGACCGTGTCGCCGAAGTGGTTTCGCACCTCGTTCGTCACCTGGTCGGCCAGCTTGGTCCGGCCGTCGTACATGGTGAGGAGGATCGTCGAGACGCGGAGCTCGCGGTTGAGGTGCTGCTGCACGAGCTCGATGTTGCTCAGCAGCTGCCCGAGCCCTTCGAGCGCGTAGTACTCGCACTGGATCGGGATGAGCACCTCCTGCGCGGCGACCATCGCGTTGACCGTCAGCAGGCCGAGCGACGGCGGGCAGTCGATGAAGACGTAGTCAACGCCGATCTCGTCGAGGATCTCGGAGGAGATGGCCTCCTTGAGCCGGGACTCGCGGGACGCCATCGAGACGAGCTCGATCTCGGCGCCGGCGAGGTCGATCGTCGCGGGCACGCAGAAGAGGTTGGGGGACTGCTCGGTCGGCTGGGCGGCGTCCGCGAGCGACACCTCGCCAATCAGCACCTCGTAGATGGACGGCGTCCCGGACCGGTGGTCGACGTCGAGCGCGGTGCTCGCGTTGCCCTGTGGGTCGAGGTCGACGACGAGCGTCTTGAGCCCGTGGACGGCGAGCGCGGCGGCGAGGTTGACCGTGCTCGTGGTCTTGCCGACGCCGCCCTTCTGGTTGGCGACGGTCATCACGCGACGACGGCCGGGGCGGGGAAGCGTCCTCTCGGGGTTCAGCAGTCGAGCGGCGCGGGCGGCTTCTTCGGCGATCGGGGTCCAGCCCACGTCGGGCGTGGTCTCCGTGGAGTCGGACGGCGGGGGATTCACCGGTCTCGACACCTCCTCCATATAGACGTCTGGTCGGTGGTCGAGTCGCGTCGTTTCACGTGGAACACCGCGGCTCGTTAACGCTTCCTGCTCCGCGCCTTCGGCTTGACTGCCGACGGGAGGCGACGGATCTTCACGACCGTGCTGGGGACCTCTAGTACTGCGGCACCGCATTCGACAATCAGTGGGGCGGCCCCGCCGGCCTTGCGGATGGCGGCGCCGTCCCGCTCGATCTCGTCCGCCGCGCTGGCGCCCTTGAGGGCGACCAGGAAGCCGTCGGGACGAACGAGCGGCAGGCACCAGTCCGCGAGCCGGGCGAGCGGGGCGACCGCGCGAGCGGTGACGATGTCGGCGCCACCGTGCTGCTCACGCACAGGCCGCTCCTCCGCGCGTCCACGGACGATGGTGATCGGGAGTTCCAGCTTCTCGGCCACCTCGGCCAGCCAGTCCACCCGGCGAGCCATCGGTTCAAGCAAGACGATATCGAGGTCCGGCCGCGCGATCGCGAGCGGTACTCCCGGAAGCCCGGCACCCGACCCCACATCGACGACGCGGGCGCCTTCCGGCATCTGCTCACCGATGACAGCCGAATTGAGGACGTGCCGCTCCCACAGCCGCTCGACCTCCCGCGGCCCGATCAGCCCGCGCTCGACACCGTGGCGTTCCAGGAGTTCGACGTACCCAGCGGCTTGGTCCACGCGCTCACCGAACACTCGCTCCGCCGCGGCCCGCACCGCCACCGCGACCTGATCCAAGCTCACTCCGTCTACTCCTCGTCCGCGCGTTTCACGTGAAACGCGCTTCTTCGATTGTCCCCGATGTCGAGGCGAAAACGAGCCGACAGTCCGCAGATGTGGAGAACTCCACTCGGCCAGAGGCCCGCGGCGGACGGTTCCACGTGAAACACCGGGTGTCGTCGACCCAGTTCCACGTGAAACATCAAGCGTGTAATTCGCTTCCGCCGTGCGCCGTGACCGCCGCCCGGACGATCGACAGCCCCAGACCCGCGCCGTGACGCGCCGTGCGGGCCACCCCCGCCCGGCGGAACGGCTCGAACAGCTCCGGCACCGCCGCCGGGTCCACCAACCCACCGGACGAGCGCACCTGCAGCATCGACCACTGTGGCCCCGGCTGCGTCACGACCTCCAGCCAGCCGCCCTCGACGTTGTGGCGGACCGCGTTCTCCAGCAGGTTGCCCGCGATCCGCTCCAGCAGCGCCGGGTCGCCGAACGCCGGCGCCGGCACCACCGCGAACGTCGCCCGGATCCCGCGCTGCTCGGCTTCGTTGCGCGCCGCGCGCCACGCCCGGTCGACGACCGCCGCGAGGTCGACCGGCTCCCGGACCCCGAGGCCGGCGCCGTCCGTGCGGGCCAGCAGCAACAGGGAGTTGACCAGCTGCCCGGCGCGTTCGGTCGCGTCGCGGACCACCCACCCATCCGACGCACCCAGCACAAAAAGAAGCGGCCCCACCCGAAGGTGGGGCCGCTTCGCAAAACCGGGAGTCAGGACTCCGGGAAGATCACCACACGGCGCTTCGGGTCTTCGCCCTCGCTCTCGCTCGTGACGCCCGAAACCGTCGCCACCGCGTCGTGGACCACCTTGCGTTCGAACGGGCTCATCGGCTGCAGCCGCACCCGCTCGCCGCTCGAGAGGACCGACTCCGCCGTGGAGCGGCCGAGCTCGCGCAGCTCCTCGCGGCGGTCCGCGCGCCAGCCCGCGATGTCCAGCATCAGCCGGCTGCGGGATCCGGTCTCCTGCTGGACCGCCAGGCGGGTCAGCTCCTGCAGCGCCTCGAGCACCGTGCCGCGGGGGCCGACGAGCTTCTCGAGGTCCTCGCCGCCGTCGATGCTCACGATCGCGCGGCCCGCCTCGACGTCCAAGTCGATGTCGCCGTCGTAGTCGAGCAGGTCGAGCAGCCGCTCGAGGTAGTCGCCGGCGATGTCACCCTCTTGCACGAGGACGTCGTCACCACCCGCCTTCTGCTCGTCCACTGCGTCCGCAGAAGCGGCCGGCTCCGGGGTCACGTCGTCCTGATCGGCGTCGATCGTGTCGATCGTCTCCGACATCATTCGTCTCCTCTCCGAACCGGTCGCGCCTCAGCGGCGCTTCCGGCCCGACTTCCTGGTCGAGTCTTTGAGAAGGCCCGGCACCCCCGTGCCGTTGTCCTTCGAGCCGTTCTGGCCGTTGGTGTCGGCCGGGGCCGAGTCGGCCGCGGCCGCGACCTCCGCGGCCTTGGCGGCAGCCTCCGCGGGCGTGGTCTGGGCGAAGCCGTGAGCCGAGCCCGCCTTCGTGACCTTCTTCTGCGAGCCGCCCTGCGCGGGCTGGTTCTTCTTCTGCTGGACCGGCTTCTGGCCGACCTTCGGCGCGGTCGGCTTCTGCCCCGGCTTCGGGCCGAGCGTCGCGCGCTTCTCCGCGGCCTCCGCCTTGCGCGCCGCCTCTTCCTTGTCGATCTTCGTGTAGACGAGGCGCTGCTGCATCAGAGTCCAGCCGTTGTTCGCCAGCCAGTAGAAGAGGAGGCCGAGCGGGAACAGCGCACCGAAGACGAGCACACCGAGCGGGAAGACGTACATCGTCAGCTTGTTCATGATCGCGGTCTGCGAGGTGGCCGACGCGGCGTTCTGGCGGGCCACCGAGTGCCGCGCGGTGAGGTGCGTGGCGATCGACGCGACGATCATCAGGGGCAGCGCGACCGGGAGCACGCCCCACTGGAAGCCGACGTTCGCGGCACCACCGCTGACGACACCGACACCGTTGTAGACGGCCTCACCGAGGTTGACGCCGAACAGCTTCGCACTGACATACGAGTGGACGTCAGCCTGCGAGAAGAAGTAGTTCTCGGTCTTCACGCCACCACCGGGCGGCGGCATCGTGAACGCGCGGAGCACGTGGTTCAGGCCGATGAACACCGGGATCTGCAGCAGCATCGGCAGGCAGCTGCCGAGCGGGTTGACCCCGTGCTCGCGCTGGAGCTTCTGCATCTCCTGCGCTTGGCGCTGCTTGTCGTTCGCGTACTTCTTCTGGACCTTCTTCATCTCCGGCGCGAAGTCCTGCATCTTCTTCATCGACCGGACCTGGTTCACGAACGGCTTGAACATGATGCCGCGGACCGTGAACGTGAGGAAGATGATGCCGAGGATCCAGGAGATCGCCGTCGCTTCACCGAAGACGAACCCGAAGACCTTGTGCCAACACCAGAGGATGAAGGACACGGGGTAGTAGATGAAATCGAGCACTGCTGCTACTCCTCGATCGGTGTTTCAGGTCTGCGGTGTCGCCACGAGAACGTCTCGGGGACCGGGTCGCGGCCGGGCATGGTCCACGGGCCGCAGCGCAAGAGCCGGCGCGCCGCGAGGTAGGAGCCCCGGCCGGCGCCGTGCCGGGTCAGGGCTTCGACCGCGTACGCGCTGCAGCTCGGGTAGAACCGGCAAGCGGGCGGGAGGAAAGGCGAGATCGCCTTCCGGTAGAGCTTGATGGGGAGCAACAGGACCCAGGCGACGGGACCGGGCCGCGGGGGCGTGGTCTCCACGTCGTGGTGGTGGTCGTGCTCGGGGGTGGCTCGCATGCCGGTCACACCGCTGATCCGTGGTCGGGGGCCGCGTCCGCGGGACGCGTCGGGCGTGGGGCATCCCCGGCCGGACGGCGCGACGGCGACAGTCCCAGCCGACCCGACACCAGTCCCAGACGACGCAGTGCGGCGTCGAGATCGGCTCCGAGCTCCGCGCTGGACGCGGTCGCGGACGGCGGCAATGCCCGTACGACCAACGCACTGCCGGCGGGCAGGGTTCCGAGCCGGGCCGAAACGAGATGACGCAACCGGCGGGTGACGCGGTGGCGGACCACCGAGTTCCCCACGGCCTTGCTCACCACAAAACCCGCCCGTGCCGCCGACGTGACGTCGGCGGCCTCGGACGGGTCCGTGGTCAGTGCGTGGACGACGAGGCGGCGCCTGCCTGCCCGGGATCCGCGACGGAGAACCACGCGGAAGTCCTCACTCCGCCGCAGACGTGCGGCAGCCGGCAGCACGGCGCGCCCCGACGAACCGGATCAGGCCGACAGCGCTTCGCGGCCCTTGCGACGGCGGCCCGCGAGGATGGCCCGGCCGGCGCGGGTCCGCATGCGCAGGCGGAACCCGTGGGTCTTCGCGCGGCGGCGGTTGTTCGGCTGGAAGGTGCGCTTACCCTTGCTCACTGCTTCTCCTGTGTGTCGCGTCGGACGGGAGGAAAGGTCCCTCCGCCTGGCGTGTCGTGCGGGCGCACGGCAGTCTCTGGTGTCTCCTACCAACGTGTGGCCTCGTCACGACGAGCGACGACAACGTGGGCACGCGAATAGCACCCGTCGCATACGGGAGACCTTACGAGGGTACGCACCCCCGTCCGGCGCCCGGTAAGCACCCCCTCGGCCACCGTCCGCGACCGGGCCGCGAAGCCGAGATCATCGACGCCGCGGCACCGAATGGCAACACGCCGTACACCGTGAAATGCTTGCGACCCAGGATGCCTTGTGGCAGCGGGCGGGGCTTGTTAGCGTGCCTCTCTCGGGTCACCCGTCGAGGTGCACGAGTATCCGGGTGGTGGAGTGCCCACCGGCGTACGACGAGCCCGCAGGTGGCGTCGCCGCGGGTCGCCGTACATTAGTGCACAGCTGTGGACAACTATGTGGATATTCGCTGTGCCGATGCGCACGCAGGTCCGCCGGGGAGCGCCGGACCGCGTGACCAGGGTCGTTCGGCCGTCCACGCCGACGAGGGGAGGGGAGCCGAACAGGTGTCGGATCATCAGCACAATCTGGGCGTCATCTGGGAACAGGTGGTACGCGAACTGTCCGACGGGACCCTGTCCCCCCAGCAGCGCGCGTGGATGCGGGTCACCCGCCCGATCGGCCTGCTCGACGGCACCGCGCTCCTGGCGGCCCCCAGCGACTTCGCGAAGGAAGCGATCGAACGCGGTCTCCGCGGCGCGATCACCGACGCGCTCTCCCGGCGCCTCGGCCGCGCCATCTCGCTCGCGGTGAAGGTCGACAGCACCGAAGCGGTCGCCCCGGTCCCCGCGCCCCACTACGTGCCGTCACCCGGCCGGGTGGAAAACGGCGCCGGCCCGGAGCCGGCTCCCGTGCCGAGGCCGGGTCCCGGCCCGATGATGCCGCCGCCGCGTCCCGAGCCCACGCCGCCGCTGCCCGCGCACCAGTCCCTCGCCCCGAAGCCCGACGACGGTGACGACACGGACGAAGAAGTCGACGAAGAGGGCGAAGCGCTCGCCGCCGTCCACGAGATCTGGCCGACGTTCTCCGGCCAGCCGATCGCCGGCCAGCCCTACACCGCGCCGGCGCAGCCGCAGACGTCGAAGACGAAGCTGAACGAGAAGTACACCTTCGACACGTTCGTCATCGGCGCGTCCAACCGCTTCGCGCACGCGGCCGCGGTCGCCGTCGCCGAAGCACCGGCCCGCGCGTACAACCCCCTCTTCATCTGGGGTGAGTCCGGGCTCGGCAAGACGCACCTGCTGCACGCGGTCGGCCACTACGCGCAACGGCTCTTCCCGGGCATGCGCGTGCGGTACGTCTCGACCGAAGAGTTCACGAACGACTTCATCAACTCGCTGCGAGACGACCGCAAGGTCGCGTTCCAGCGGCGCTACCGCGACATCGACATCCTGCTCGTCGACGACATCCAGTTCCTGGAAGGCAAAGAAGGTACGCAGGAAGAGTTCTTCCACACCTTCAACACCCTCCACAACGCGAACAAGCAGATCGTCGTCAGCTCCGACCGCCCGCCCAAGCGCCTCGAGACGCTGGAAGACCGGTTGCGGACGCGGTTCGAGTGGGGCCTGATCACCGACATCCAGCCGCCCGAGCTCGAGACGCGCATCGCGATCCTCCGCAAGAAGGCGGCGCAGGACAGGCTGGCGGTGCCGGGCGACGTCCTGGAGTTCATCGCTTCGCGCGTCGAGGCGAACATCCGGGAGCTCGAAGGCGCGCTCATCCGCGTCACCGCGTTCGCGTCGCTGAACCAGCAGCCGGTGGACGCCGCGCTGGCTGAAATCGTGTTGCGGGACCTCATCCCCGACTCCCACGCCCCGGAGATCACCGCGCCCACGATCATGGGCGTCATCTCCGAGTTCTTCGACGTCTCGCTCGACGACCTGTGCGGCCCCGGCAAGACGAAGGCGCTCGCCACGTCCCGCCAGATCGCCATGTACCTCTGCCGCGAGCTGACCGACATGTCGCTGCCGAAGATCGGGCAGACGTTCGGCGGCCGCGACCACACGACCGTCATGCACGCGGACAAGAAGATCCGCAAGGAGATGGCCGAGCGCCGGCGCATCTACGACCAGGTGCAGGAGCTGACGTCGCGCATCAAGCAGCGCGCCCGCCAGTAGCACATCCCTTGTCCCGCAACGACTTCGGGGCGTCCACGCACTGTGGACGCCCCTTTGTCGTCTTTGGACTGTCCGAAGCACGCGAAGCAGCGAAGCCGCGTACGTGCGCTTCGCAAACTCGCGAAAATCGTTTGTACACAAGCAACTTTCCCCATGGTGTGGGCAGATTGCCCACAGTGCCAACGGATCTCCCATCAGCGACGATGCCGGATCCGTCCACACCCCGCCCACAGGTGATCCACAGTGAATCCACACCTTTGTCCACGCTGATTCCACAGGTTGCCCACATTGTGTGCACAGGACGGCCCGGTCACTCGGAAGAGGGGTTCGGACCCCTCCGCGCACCCCCAGACCCTGGGTACAGATCGCCTCACACCTGGGGACAACCGTGGGGACAACTGGGGACAGCTGTGGACGAATCGGGGGTCGCCCGAAACCATCCACGGGTGCCTCGATCTACCCACAGGACTGTTACCCCGGTTGTCCCCACGCCCGCGACTGCTCCGACCTGCGCAAAGGAGCTCCATCCACACAATCCACAACGCTTACTACTGCTACTGCCTTTTAAGATCTCTTCTAAGAGAGAAAAGATAAAAACAGGCGATCGACGAAGTTGGGGACAAGCGCGAGATCCTGTCGTCAAGTCGACAAAGTCAAGGGGAGGCCGAAGTGACGGCAGCCCCCGCGACGGCCTAACGTGGATGCCTGCACCTGGTCCGTGCTTCGGCTGATCGAGCGGAGGGCGGACCGGCCGGACGGGGCAGCCGGTCACTGCCCAGCCAGAGCGAGGCCTGGCCCGAGCCGACAGGGGCTCGGACGTCGAAAGGAAACGCGCATGAAGATCCGCGTCGAGCGTGACGGGCTCGCCGACGCCGTCGCGTGGGTGGCGAGAAGCCTCCCCTCCCGGCCTCCTGTGCCGGTTCTGGGCGGTGTGCTCCTCGACGCCGGTTCCGACGGCGACACCGACGCCCTGACGGTCTCGGGCTTCGACTACGAGGTTTCCGCCACGGTCGGCGTCCCGGCGACGATCGCCGACGGCGGCCGCCTGCTGGTGTCCGGGCGCCTGCTCGCCGACATCACCAAGGCGCTGCCCGCGCAGCCGGTCGAGATCTCCGTCGACGGCGCGCGCGCCACCATCACGTGCGGCACCGCGCGGTTCTCCCTGCCGACCATGCCGGTCGAGGACTACCCGCAGCTGCCCACCCAGCCCGCCTTCGCCGGCGAGCTCGCCGGCGACGCGTTCGGCCAGGCCGTGTCCCAGGTCGTCGTCGCCTCGGGCAAGGACGACACGCTGCCGATGCTCACCGGCATGCGGCTCGAGATCTCCGGCAGCTCCCTGACCATGGTCGCGACCGACCGCTTCCGGCTCGCCATGCGCGAGTTCACCTGGCAGCCGGCCGAGGGCCTGGCCGACGCCGCGGTGCTCGTCCCGGCGCGCACCCTCGCCGAAGCCGCGAAGACGCTCGGCGCCAGCGGCGCCACGATCCGCCTCGCGCTCGCCAGCGGCGAAGGTCTGCTCGGCCTGTCCGGTTCCGGGCGCTACACGACGACCCGCCTGCTCGACGCGGAGTTCCCGCCGTACCGCCAGTTGCTGCCCGCGTCGCACACCTCACGCGCGGTCATCGAGGTGTCCGCTCTCACCGAGAGCATCAAGCGCGTTTCGCTGGTGGCGGAGCGGGGGACTCAGGTACGACTGGAGTTCGGGGACAACACGCTGCGGTTGTCCGCGGGCGGCGACGACGAGGGAAGCGCCGAAGAGGAGCTCCAGGTCGAGTACGAAGGTGAGCCGGTGACCATCGCGTTCAACCCGGGTTACCTCGTCGACGGCCTCGGCGCGCTCCACAGCGACCGGGCGGAGCTGACGTTCACGACGCCGAACCGCCCCGCGTTGATCAAGCCCGCCGACCCCGAGGGCAACGTCGTCCCCGGTTACCTCTACCTCCTGATGCCGGTCCGCCTTCCCGGCTGACCCGCACACTTCGTTAGCACGTAAGGGGATCCGATGGTTCAGCTCGGTCTGATCGGCCTGGGCAAGATGGGCTTCAACATGCGTGAGCGGCTGCGCGCGGCCGGTCACGAGGTGGTCGGCTACGACCGCAACCCGGACGTCAGCGACACGACGTCGCTCGAGGACCTGGTGTCCAAACTGGACGCCCCGCGGATCGTCTGGATCATGGTCCCCGCCGGCGACCCGACGCGGCAGACCATCACCGAGCTGGGCAATCTGCTCACCGAAGGCGACATGGTTATCGACGGCGGCAACTCGAAGTACACCGACGACAAGCTGAACGCCGACCTCCTCGCCGCGAAGAAGATCGGGTACGCCGACTGCGGCGTCTCCGGTGGTGTGTGGGGCAAGGACAACGGCTACGGCCTGATGGTCGGCGGCACGACCGCGGACGTCGAGCGGGCGATGCCGATCTTCGACGCGCTGCGCCCGGAAGGCCCGCGTGAGGAAGGCTTCTCGCACGCGGGCGACGTCGGCGCGGGTCACTACGCGAAGATGATCCACAACGGCATCGAGTACGGCATGATGCAGGCCTTCGCGGAAGGCTTCGAGCTGCTCGAGGCCGCGAAGGTCGTCAACGACGTGCCCGCGGTGATCAAGGGCTGGCAGCGCGGCACGGTCGTCCGGTCCTGGCTGCTCGACCTGCTCGTGCGCGCGCTCGACGAGGACCCGGACCTGGACGACCTCGAGGGCTACGTCGAGGATTCCGGCGAAGGCCGCTGGACACTGGAAGAGGCGATCAACAACGCGGTGCCGGCGCCGGTCATCTCGGCCGCGCTCTTCGCGCGCTTCGCGTCGCGCCAGGAGCACTCGGCCGCGATGCGCGCGGTCGCCGCGCTGCGCAACCAGTTCGGCGGGCACGCCGTGAAGAAGGCCGGCGGATAAGGGCGGTCTCCGAAAGTAGACACCGTGTATCTGCGGCACCTCCAGGTCACCGACTTCCGCTCTTGGCCCCAGGCCGATCTCGCGCTCGAACCGGGGCCGACCGTGCTGGTCGGCCAGAACGGTCGCGGCAAGACCAACCTGCTCGAGGCGATCGGGTACGTCGCGACGCTGGGCTCGCACCGCGTCGCGACGGACGCGCCGCTGATCCGGCACGGTTGCGAGCGTGCGCTGGTGCGGGTCGCGGTGGTCAACGACGACCGCGAGCTGACGGTCGAGCTCGAGATCACCGCCGGCCGCGCGAACCGCGCCCGGGTCAACCGCGGCGCGGTCGGCCGGCCGCGCGACGTGCTCGGGATCCTGCGCACGGTGCTGTTCTCGCCGGAGGACCTCGCGCTCGTCCGGGGCGACCCGGGTGAGCGACGCCGGTTCCTCGACGAGCTCCTCGTGCTGCGCGCGCCGCGGTACGCGGGGGTCCGGGCCGACTACGAGAAGGTGCTGAAGCAGCGCAACGCCCTGCTCAAGACGGCCGGGAAGCGGCGTACGGGGCGCGAAGACCCGTACGCGCTGTCGACGCTGGAAGTCTGGGACGACCACCTCGCCGTGACGGGCGCGGAGCTGCTGGCCGCGCGCCTGAACCTCGTCGCGGACCTCGGGCCGTACACGGCTTCGGCGTACATGGGGGTCGCGCCGGACTCGCGGCCGGCGAAGATCTCCTACCGGTCGTCGCTGGGTGACGCCCTCCCGGAGACGTACGGCGTACCGGATGGCGAACGGGCGCAACCCGAAGTCCTCAAGGACGTCTTGCTCAAGGCGCTCGGAGAGGCTCGGAAGGCCGAGCTCGAGCGCGGGATCAGCCTGGTCGGCCCGCACCGGGACGAGCTGGAGCTGATCCTGGGCCAGGCGCCGGCCAAGGGCTACGCGAGCCACGGCGAGTCGTGGTCGTTCGCGCTCGCCCTCCGGCTCGGCAGCTACGAGCTGCTGCGCGCGGAGGCGGGTGAGCCGGTGCTGCTGCTCGACGACGTGTTCGCCGAGCTGGACCGCAAGCGCCGGGCCCGGCTGGCCGAGGTGGCCGCGAGCGCCGAACAGGTGCTGGTGACCGCCGCGGTCGACGAAGACGTGCCCGGGGAGCTCGCCGGGTCCCGGTTCGTGGTGGCGGATGGTGAGATTTCGCGTGGCTGAACAGGGCGGACCGGATTCGCCAAGATCAAGTCGCACACCCCGTGTGACTGCCGACACAGCAGTTACCCACCGATCTGGGGACAAACCTGTGGACAGTGTGGATAAACCCGTGCCCGAGTTATCGCCGCGCGTGACCAAAACGCCGAAACGGCCGCTTGACACCCCCCGCGCGGGGGGTAACCCACCTGGGAACGCCGCTTCCGGCACGCAGCGTGAAGACGGCACTGCTCCGAACGAGACCACCGGCCGGGACCTCGCCCACGCCGCGCTCGAAGCGGCGAAGGCCAAGGCCAAGGAACGAGGCACCTCGCCGGGGTACCGGCGGCGCGCCGTCGGCGGCGGGGGCCAGAACCCGCGGCGCCGCCGCTGGTCGGGGCCGGGTGCGGACCCGCGTGACCCGCAGCCGCTCGGCCGGCTCGTCTCGCGGCTGGTCAGCGACCGCGGCTGGAACGAGAGTGTCACGACCGCCCGCGTCTTCGCCCAGTGGGCCCGCCTGGTCGGCGAAGACGTCGCCGAACACGCGCAGCCGGTCGCGCTCAAGGACGGCGAACTCACCGTCCGCGCCAGCTCCACGGCGTGGGCCACCCAGCTCCGGTTGCTGCAGGGAAAGCTGCTGCACAAGATCGCGGCGGGGGTCGGGAACGGCGTCGTCAAGCGCATGCGGATCCAGGGTCCGACCGCCCCGAGCTGGCGGAAAGGGCCCCGGCACGTGCCTGGTCGCGGCCCGCGTGACACGTACGGCTGACCCGGGTTGCGTGATGCTCGGTTGAATGCCCCGAGAACGCATTCAGACCTCCCGAGATACGTCAAGACTCGGCTAGAACCGATTTCGTCCGTCTGTGACGCGCTCAGGGGTGTCCTTGCCGCATGTCAGCGGACGCGGCCAAGTACACTGGAGGAGAGCGAGCGTCCGCTCGGGCGAGACGAGGAGAAACAACGCCTGTGACCGAGAACAAGAGCGAGTACAACGCGTCGTCGATCACGGTGCTCGAAGGCCTCGAAGCGGTCCGCAAACGTCCCGGCATGTACATCGGTTCCACCGGTGAACGCGGGCTGCACCACCTCGTCCAGGAGGTCGTCGACAACTCGGTCGACGAAGCCATGGCCGGGCACGCCACCAAGGTAGAGGTTACCCTCCTGGCCGACGGCGGGGTGCGCGTCGTCGACGACGGCCGCGGCATCCCGGTCGACATGCACCCCAAGGAGAACAAGCCGACCATCGAGGTCGTGCTCACCCAGCTGCACGCGGGCGGCAAGTTCGACAGCGACTCCTACGCGGTGTCCGGCGGCCTGCACGGCGTCGGCATCTCCGTGGTGAACGCGTTGTCGACGAAGCTGCTCGCCGAGGTCAAGTACGGCGGCCGCAGCTGGCGCCAGCTGTACACCGACCAGGTCCCGGGGCCCCTCGAAGACCTCGGCCCGGCGACCGAGACCGGCACGACGATGACGTTCTGGGCCGACGGCGGCATCTTCGAGACCACGACGTACAACTTCGAGAACATCTCGCGCCGGCTGCAGGAGATGGCGTTCCTCAACAAGGGGCTGACGCTGTCCCTGCGCGACGAGCGCGTCGCCGACGAGGAGACCGAGGCGGACGCCGAGGGCAAGGTCGCCCGCGTCAAGGAAAAGGTCTACTGCTACCCGGGTGGGCTCGAGGACTTCGTCAAGCACATCAACGGCAGCAAGGACCCGATCCACGCCAGCGTGATCTCCTTCGACGCCAAGGGCACCGGCCTCGAGGTCGAGGTCGCGATGCAGTGGAACACCGGGTTCACGCCGTCGGTCTACACGTTCGCCAACACGATCAACACCCACGAGGGCGGCACCCACGAAGAAGGCTTCCGCGCCGCGCTGACCCGCGTCGTCAACACGTACGCGCGCGACAAGAAGCTGCTCAAGGAGAAGGACACCAACCTGACCGGTGACGACGTGCGCGAGGGCCTCGCCGCGATCGTCTCGATCAAGCTGGGCGAGCCGCAGTTCGAGGGCCAGACCAAGACCAAGCTGGGCAACAGCGAGGCTAAGACGTTCGTGCAGCAGCAGACGAACGAATGGCTGGCCGACTGGTTCGAGCGCAACCCCACCGAGGCGAAGACGATCATCAACAAGTCGATCTCCTCGGCGCAGGCCCGGATGGCCGCGCGCAAGGCGCGTGACCTCGTCCGCCGCAAGGGCGCGCTCGACATCGGCGGCCTGCCCGGCAAGCTGAAGGACTGCCGCTCCACCAAGCCGGAGGAGTGCGAGCTCTACATCGTCGAGGGCGACTCGGCCGGCGGCTCGGCCAAGGAAGGCCGCGACTCGATGTACCAGGCGATCCTGCCGATCCGCGGCAAGATCATCAACGTCGAGAAGGCCCGCATCGACCGCGTCCTCAAGAACACCGAGGTCCAGTCGCTGATCACGGCGCTGGGCACCGGCATCCACGACGAGTTCGACCTCGAGAAGCTGCGGTACCACAAGATCGTGCTGATGGCCGACGCCGACGTCGACGGCCAGCACATCACCACGCTGCTGCTCACCCTGCTGTTCCGGTTCATGAAGCCGCTGATCGAGCACGGCCACGTCTTCCTGTCGCGGCCGCCGCTGTACAAGATCAAGTGGCCGCGGGCCGAGCCGGAGTACGTGTACTCCGACAACGAGCGCGACGCCGTCATCCGCGCGGGTGTCGAGGCCGGCAAGCGGCTGCCGAAGGACGACGCGATCCAGCGCTACAAGGGTCTCGGCGAGATGAACGCCGAAGAGCTGTGGGAGACCACGATGGACCCGGCCAACCGCCTGCTGGGCCGGGTCACGATGGACGACGCCGCCCAGGCCGACGACCTGTTCTCGGTCCTGATGGGCGAGGACGTCGAGGCCCGCCGATCGTTCATCACGCGCAACGCGAAGGACGTTCGCTTCTTGGACGTGTAGGCGTTCCCCGCTCTTTGTCCCCCTAGGACTCTCCACTCGAGAAGGACCCCATGACGGAAACTCTGCCGCCGGCTCCGGAACACGACCGGATCGAGCCGGTCGACATCCAGCAGGAGATGCAGCGCTCCTACATCGACTACGCGATGAGCGTCATCGTGTCGCGGGCGCTGCCGGACGTGCGGGACGGCCTCAAGCCGGTCGCCCGCCGGATCCTGTACTCGATGTTCGACTCCGGTTTCCGCCCGGATCGCGGGTACAACAAGTGCTCCCGCGTCGTCGGCGACGTCATGGGCAACTACCACCCGCACGGTGACTCGGCGATCTACGACGCGCTCGTCCGGCTCGCCCAGCCGTGGTCGCTGCGGTACCCGCTGATCGACGGCCAGGGCAACTTCGGCTCGTCGGGCAACGACCCCGCCGCCGCCATGCGGTACACGGAGTCCCGGCTCGCGCCGCTGGCCATGCAGATGCTGGCCGACATCGAAGAAGACACCGTCGACTTCCGCGACAACTACGACGGCCGCACGCAGGAGCCCGACGTCCTGCCGTCGCGGTTCCCGAACCTGCTGGTCAACGGTGGTTCCGGGATCGCGGTCGGGATGGCGACGAACATCCCGCCGCACAACCTGGGCGAGGTCTCCGAGGGCGTCGTCTGGGCGCTGGAGAACCCGGACGCGACCGACGACGAGCTGCTGGCCGCGCTGCTGGTGCGGATCAAGGGCCCGGACTTCCCGACCAAGGCGATGATCCTCGGCACGTCCGGCATCGAGGACGCCTACCGCACCGGCCGCGGCTCGGTCCGGATGCGCGCGGTCGTCGAGGTCGAGGAGGACGCGAAGGGCCGCACGATCCTGGTCGTGTCCGAGCTGCCGTACCAGGTCAACCCGGACAACCTCGTCGAGAACATCGCGAACCTGGTCCGCGACGGCAAGCTCACCGGCATCGCCGACATCGCCGACGAGTCCAACAGCCGCTCCGGCATGCGGATCGTCGTCACGATCAAGCGGGACGCGGTCGCGAAGGTCGTGCTGAACAACCTGTTCAAGCACACCCAGCTGCAGCAGAACTTCGGCGTCAACATGCTGGCCCTGGTCGACGGCGTGCCGCGCACGCTGCGGCTCGACCAGATCATCCGGCACTACGTGAAGCACCAGGTCGAGGTCATCGTCCGGCGGACCCGCTTCCGCCTGAAGAAGGCCGAAGAGCGGGCCCACATCCTGCGTGGGTACGTCAAGGCTCTCGACGCGCTCGACGAGGTCATCGCGCTGATCCGGCGGTCGCCGTCCGCCGACGAGGCCCGGCCGGCCCTGATGGAGCTGCTGGACGTCGACGAAATCCAGGCCACCGCGATCCTCGACATGCAGCTGCGGCGCCTCGCCGCCCTGGAGCGGCAGCGGATCATCGACCAGCTGGCCGAGATCGAGCTGGAGATCGCCGACCTCAAGGACATCCTCGAGAAGCCCGAGCGGCAGCGCGCGATCATCCGCGACGAGCTGATGGCGATCGTCGAGAAGTACGGCGACGACCGCCGCACGAAGATCATCGGCTTCAGTGGCGACGTCACCGACGAAGAGCTCATCGCCGTCGAGGACGTCGTCGTCACGATCACTCGCACGGGGTACGCCAAGCGGACGAAAACCGACCTGTACCGCTCGCAGAAGCGCGGCGGCAAGGGCGTGCAGGGCGCGACGCTGAAGCAGGACGACATCGTCCAGCACTTCTTCGTCTGCTCGACGCACGACTGGATGCTGTTCTTCACGAACAAGGGCCGCGTCTACCGGACCAAGGCGTACGACCTGCCCGAGGCCAACCGCAACGCGCGCGGCCAGCACGTGGCGAACCTCATGGCGTTCCAGCCGGACGAGCAGATCGCCCAGGTCATCCAGATCAAGAACTACGAGGTCGCGCCGTACCTGGTGCTCGCCACCAAGCGCGGCCTGGTGAAGAAGACCAAGCTCACCGACTTCGACTCGAACCGCTCCGGCGGCCTCATCGCCATCAACCTGCGCGAGGGCGACGAGCTGGTCGGCGCGGTGCTGGCGGCGGCCGAGGACGACCTGCTGCTGGTGTCCGCCGAAGGCCAGTCGATCCGCTTCCACGCGACGGACGAGGCGCTGCGGCCGATGGGCCGCCCGACGTCCGGCGTGCTCGGCATGCGGTTCAACGACGGTGACGAGCTGCTCGGCATCAGCGTGGTCAAGGAGGACAAGTTCCTGCTGGTCGCGACGGACGGCGGGTACTCCAAGCGCACGCCGATCGGCGACTACCCGGTGCAAGGCCGCGGCGGCAAGGGTGTGCTCACCATTCAGCACGACCGCAAACGTGGCAGGCTGGTGGGTGCACTCATCGTCGACGCCGAGGACGAGCTCTACGCGATCACCTCGAGCGGCGGCGTGATCCGCACGCCGGCGGTCGACGTGCGCAAGGCAGGGCGGCAGACGAAGGGGGTCCGGCTGATGAATCTCGGCGAAGGCACCACTCTTCTCGCCGTCGCACGCAACGCGGACGAGCCCTCGGACGTCGCCAATGGTGACGCGGTGGACGACGCCAACGGTGACGCCCCCGAAGCACCTGAAACGAGTGAAGAAACGACGGCACCGTCGGAGCAGTGAGTTGCTCTCCGGCGGCGGCCCCACGGCACGGGTAAGGACTGACTCTTCGTGACACCATCCGAGAATCCCGAGGCATCGGGTTCGAACGGGACTCCGGCGAGCCCGCCCTGGCAGCGGGTCGACAAGGACGGCGACTCCGAAGCGACGGTCAAGCTGGCCACGGACGAAGCGCTGTACAAGCCCGAGGCGCCGGCCGGGGAGACGCAGCCCGTCTCCCCGGAACAGCGCCCGGTGGTGACCGGCAGCGCGGCCCCCAGGCTGTTCGGCGACACCCCGCCGAGCGGCGAGCCGTCCGCGGCCGCCGTCCCGTCGGCGTCGTCCCAGCGTGCCCGGCCCAGCGCGTTGCGGCGCCCGGGCCGCGGCCCCCGCCGGGCTTCGCTGCAGGTGAAGCGCTTCGACCCGTGGTCGGTGCTGAAGCTGTCCCTGGTACTGGGCGTCGCGATGTTCTTCGTCTGGCTCGTAGCGGTCGGCGTCCTGTACACGGTCCTCGACGGCATGGGCGTCTGGGACAAGCTGAACGGAACGTACTCGTCCCTGGTGGGCGGCGAAGGTGCCAACGCGTCCTCGGAACCGCTCATCAGCGCGGGCCGCGTGTTCGGCATCGCAGCCATCCTCGGCGCGATCAACATCGTCCTGGTGTCAGCCCTCGCCACGGTCAGCGCGTTCATCTACAACGTGTCGGCCGACCTCGCAGGCGGCCTCGAAGTCACGCTGTCGGAACGGGAGTAACCCGGTTGCAGGGCCCCCTCGGGGGTCCTGTAAAGTTCTTTTCGTTCAAGGGCCTATAGCTCAGGTGGTTAGAGCGCTTCGCTGATAACGAAGAGGTCCCAGGTTCAAGTCCTGGTAGGCCCACCCGATTCGCCCGGTCATGTGTGGTGAAAACTCACACCGTGATCGGGTGTTTTTTGCCCTGGGGGCCGAGCCCCCAGACCCCCACGGTGCGGCTGGTTCCTGTCCCAGCGTGGTTGTCTTTGGCCCCCAAGGTGGGGTTTTAGGGCTGGGGGGTTAGCAGGACGATGGGGATTTCGCGGGTCGTCTTCTCTGCGTATTCGTTGTACAGCGGGAAGATCTGGGCCATCTGGGGCCAGAGGTGGGCTCGCTCGGCTGGGGTTGCCACTCGGGCCTTGGCCGTCAGGCGGCGGGTTCCTACCTGGACTCCGACGCTTGGGTTCGCCTCCAGGTTCTTGAACCACGCCGGGTGCTCGTCCGCGCCGGCCTTGGAGGCGACGACCACGAGGTCGTCTCCGGAGGTTCCGTAGATCAGGCACGTGCGGCGCGGTACTCCGGTTTTGCGGCCGGTCGTGGCGAGGATCAACGTGTACACGCCGTTCGATTCGTGGCCCTCGGTGCCGCCCGAATCCAAGTATGTGCGGGTTTGCTCGGCTACCCAGTCCCACTGCGAGTCGGTGGCGCGGTCGAGGTCGTCGGCGACGGCCATGGTTGTCCTTCCTTACGCGAGTGGGTTTCAGGCGAGCTTTTCGGCCAGCGCGACGATGAGGCCCTCGGGGCCGCGGACGTAGGCGAGCCGGTAGCCGTTCTCGTACTTCACCAGGTCGCCCATCAGCTCGGCGCCGTGGGTGCGCAGCCGGGTCAGAATCTCCTCGATGTCGTCGACGGCGAACATGATGCGACGAAATCCGGCCGCGTTGACCGGCAAGTCCGGCTCGACGACGGCGGCGGTCGACGGCGAGTGGAACTTCATCAGCTCGAGCCGGCCGTGGCCGTCCGGGGTCCTCACCACGGTCAGGTCGCACCGGACGCCGTCGAGGGCGACGAGCCGGTCCACGTCCGGGCCGCCGACCTCGGCCTCGCCTTCGAGCTCCAGACCGAGTTCGAGGAAGAACGCGACGGCCGCCGCCATGTCCTCGACGACGACGCCGATGTTGTCCAGCCGCTGGATCGTCATGGTTTCTCCCCTGGTCACACGGCCCTCGTGGCCGCTCGTGCCCCTGGGACGGAGCCGGCGCGACGTTCTCGACACGCAACCATGCCCTGAATCTCGCTCAAGTGCGGGGCCCTCATGGGCTGGATCGTCGTGGAGACCGTGGGGACCGACGTCGCCGCAGGTCGGGGACCAGGGCGTCGGGATGTTCCTGCCTTGATACAGGTCAGCCCTGCCGGGAAGAGAAGGTACCGGCAGGGCTGAGCGGTCACGGCCGATGCGCGCCACGGTCGCCTCTCGGCGAGTGGCTCGACGCGGCTCCAGCCGAACGGAACTCCGCGAAGGCAGTTTGGTGAGGCCCGGGGGACACGGTGGGCACATCGACCACTGGGTACAACAGGACACCCCGCCCCGGTATTTCCCTCCCCATGTGACGTGCGTTACCTGCGCAATCGTGGTTCCACGTGGAACCACCGCCCCGACGGCGCCCGGCGCCGGTGCAGTAGCATCGCGGGGTAAGGGAAGCAAGCTGAGAAGGGGGCTTCGGTGAAGAAGCTGCTGGCACTCGCGGTCATCGCGGGCGGCGTCCTGTTCGTCGTGAAGCGCAACAAGGCGGCCAAGGCCGAAGCGGACCTCTGGCGTGAGGCGACCGCCCCGGTCCCCTCGAACAACGGCACCACTCCGGCCAAGCCGGCGGGTGCGTCCCACAACTGATTTTCCCGCGGGCGTCAGCCCGCACCGGGGCTGTAGCTCAATTGGTAGAGCACCGCCTTTGCAAGGCGGGGGTCAGGGGTTCGATTCCCCTCAGCTCCACAACACGTCGTCGTCGAATTCCTCACCGCAGGAAGCTGATCACCGCGTCCCGGCCCGCGTGGCCGCGCTCGCGGTTCTGGATCGAATGGGACTCGCCCGGGACGATCACCAGCTTGCCCCGCGGTGCCTGCGCCGCCTCCTCCCGCGCCCACTCCAACGGCGTCGACAGGTCGCGGTCGCCGTTCAGCAGCAGCACCGGGACGTTCGGCAGCCGGGATGCCGGGTTCGAGCCCACGCGTTCCACCGGCCACGGCAGGCAGCCCTGGATGAAGCCTTGCCGCGTCGCGACTTCGGTCGTGTACGGCCAAGTCGCGGACGCCGGCAGAGCGCGCGCCGTCAACGACAGCAATGGCTGCCGCAGCGACATCGGCGTCGCCGACGTGCCCCACGGGAAGCGCTGGTCCGCGCACAACGTCGCCGCGTGCAGGCCGGTGCTGTAGGAAGCCGGGTCGACGTCCTCGGTCGTGTAGCCCTCGACCAGCTGGTCCAGCCACTCCGGTGCGCCGCCGCGGGCCGCGTGCAGGGCGCCGATGACGTCGCCCGCGTCCGGGGAGCGGTACGTCGGGTCCGAGAACTCGTAGGCGACGATCGCGTCGAAGATCTTCACGCCGTCCGCCGGGCTGCGGTGGCGGACCACCCACGCGAGGTCGTCGGCCGGGTCGAACCCGCAGGCCGGGGCCACCGAACAAGCCAGCCGCAGCACGCGGGCTTCGGCCGTCAACCCCGTCAGGTACAGCGTCGCCGACGGCGTCGAGTGGTGCGGCAGCACGGAGTCGAGGACGACCTTGCTGACGTTGCCCGGGTGCGCGATCGCGTACCGCGCTGCCGTGAACGAGCCGTACGAGACGCCGTCGACCACCATCTTCGGCGCGCCCAGCGCCTGCCGGAGCTGGTCGAAGTCCGCGACGCTCTGGTCGGTCGAATACAGCGAGGCCGTGTCGCCGAGGATGCGCGCGCACTCGGTGACCGCGTCGCGCGTCGGCGTCGCGATGTCCGAGCTGCCCATCTGCGCTTGCAGGCCCGGGCAGTTCAGCGCGCCGGCGCCGGTGCCGCGCTGGTCGAGCATGACGAACCGGTAGTCGTTGGCCACTTCCGGCAGCCGTTGCGTCGCGATCCGGGTGATGGTGCCGACGCCGCCCTGCCCGGGGCCGCCGGTGAGGAACAGCAGCACGCCCTTCGGCGCGGTCACGTTGTCGGAGGTCGCGACCGGCAGGGCGAGCGTGCCCGGGTGCCGGCCGGTGTGGTCGAACGGCACGGTCAGCGTCGAGCACGTGAAGCCCGGTTGTCCCGGGCACGGGTGCGGATCCGTCAGCTTCGGGCGTCCCCCCGGACGCGTGTCGGCCGCGGCCACACCCCCGAGGGCGGCGGTCAGCGCCAGGACCAGCCCGGCGGTCAGCAGTTTCGAACGCATGATCCATCATCGCCACACGAACCCGGGCGCGGCATACCCCCGAACGGCCATACTTGCCCGCATGACGACAGCGCGGCTGCGGGCGTGGTGGGCCCACCGGCAGGGACTCGACGGCACCCTCCGCGGCGCGTCGGCCGCGGAAGTCCTCGAACGGACCGGCTGGGCCCGCTCGGTCGGCGGTTCCGCGCCCTACCTCGGGTTGTTCGCCCGCGCCGGGGTGCGCCGCGCGGAGGTCGACGCCGACGTCGCCCGGCTGGCCATCCACGAGCTGCCGTCGGCTCGTGGCTGCACGTACGTCCTGCCCGAGGCCGACTTCGCGCTCGGATTGGCCGCCGGCGCCGGTGCCCCCGAAGGCGAGCTCGCCGCTGCGGAGAAGCACCTCGGCGTGACGCGCACCGAGATCGACAAGCTCTGCGAAGTCGTGCTCGGCGTGCTCGGGGACGAACCGCTCGACCCGGCGAAGCTGCGGACCGCCGCGGGCGACGCCGTCCGCACCCTCGGTGACGCCGGGAAGAAGCGTGGTGTCACCACGACGTTGCCGCTCGCCCTCGGCCTGCTCCAGGCGCACGGCGAAATCCGGCGCGTGCCGGTCAACGGACGGCTCGACCAGCAGCGCTACGGCTATGTCCGGTGGATGCCCCGCGCCGCACCGTCCGATGTGGACGTCGAGCTGGCCCGGCGGTACTTTGCCTGGGCCGCGCCGGCGTCGCTCAAGCACTTCCGGTGGTTCTCCGGACGAACCGTGGCGGCGTCGAAGAAAGCCGTGGAATCCTTGGACTTGCAGGCCGTCGACGGTACGGATCTTCTGCTCACGAAGGAAATCGCCGAGGAATTCCAGGCGTTCACCGTGCCGGGCAAGCCGTCCTACGCGCTCGTCGCCGGGATCGACGGCATCCACCTGCTGCACCGCGACCTCTCGCGCCTGCTCGACCCGGCGGACGCGCAACGGCCCGCTCCCGGCGGAAAGGCGACGCTCGGCGCCGAAGCGGATCCGCCGTGCCACCTGATCGTCGACCGCGGGCGGATCGCCGGGCTCTGGGAGTTCGACGTCGACGCCGGGAAGATCGTCTGCCAGTTCTTCGGCGAAGAGGACGAGGCGCTGCGCGAGGTGGTCGCCGCGACCGAGGAGTTCGTCCGCGACGACCTCGGCGACGCCCGCAGCTTCAGCCTCGACTCGCCGAAGTCCCGCGCGCCGCGCCTGGCCGCGCTCAAGGCCTGACGCGGATCAAGGCCAGAGCCGCTCGCGGACCCAGCCGTCGCCGGTCTTCCGGTACCTCAGCCGCACGTGCCTGCGGTCGTGGCTCGCCTGCCAGAACTCGACTTCGTCCGGGGCGACGAGGTACCGCGTCCACGTTTCCGGGGCCGTGTCCGGGTTTTCCGAGACCCAGCGCTCGGCCTCCGCGGCCGCCGCGTCGAGGTCCGCCGGGTCGTGCAGCACCTGCGACTGGTGCCCGATGAACGCCTCGACGCGCGAGGCAGGCGGCCGGGCCAGGAAGTCCGCCGCGGACACCTCGGGCGCCGCGGGGGAGGCCGGGCCGCGCAGCCGGACCTGACGGCCGCGCCCGGGCCAGAAGAACGTCAGCGCCGCGCGCGGATCCTTGCGCAGCTGCAGCCCCTTCGGGCTTTCCGAGCTGGTGGCGACCGCCCAGCCGGCCGGGCCGACGTCCTTGAGGATCACCACCCGCGCGTCCGGCGCACCGTCGGCGTCCACTGTGGACAGTGTGACGGCGTGCGGTGCCAGCACGTGCTCGCCGGCTTCGGTCAGCCACTCGAGGAAGAGCGCCTGCGGGTCCGCGGCCGCCGTTTCCGGCGTGAACACGGGAAGTTCTTCGGGGAACGACGGCCAGCCGCGCAACTGCACCATGTCAGTAACCGTACGGCGGCTGTCCCGGCGGCGGGTAGACGGGCGGCTGCGGACCGGCCTGCCCGGCGTACGGCGGGGGCGGCACCGGCGGCGCGGCCATCGGTGGCTGCTGCTGCCAGCCCGGCGGTGGTGGCTGAACCTGCGGTTGCTGCGCCTGCTGCCACTGCACCTGCTGGTACACCTCGGCGGGCGGCGGGAAGCAGAAGGTCAGCTTGGCCCGGATCGCGCCGTGCATCGCGGCGCCCCAGACCTTCCCGCCGGTGAACGCGTACGTCTGCCCGGCCGTGAGGTCGACGGCGACCATCCGCGTCTCGCCGCCGAACTGGTTGCTGGTCTTCGCCGACGCGGCCTGCGCGGCGTCCGGGTACACGTGCCGGCCGACGAGCCCGGCGATGACGACCGAAGCCGCGGTCCAGCCCATGGTGCCGACCAGGTTCGCTCGGGCGTACTGCGTGGCGCGGCCGGTGAAGTCGTACAGCGCGGCCGCGCTGACCTCGGGCACGGGCGCGGCGATGACGCAGTAGTTCATCGTCGAGAGCATCACCGACTCGGCGAACAGGCCGGCCACGGCCGTCGCGGGCCCGATCTGCACGGAACCGAGATTGCCGCCGGAGCGCTGGATGCGCTCGGCCACCGCGCCGAGGTACTGCTCGGGGGTGAGCACGCCGGGACCTCCCTGACCGTCGACAAGAACGCCATCGTCGCACGCGCGTCCGTCACGCCGAGTTCAGCCAGCGGTTTTCACACATGCTTCATGGTTGACTGTGCGCGCTATGCGACGACTCGTACTTCTCGCGCCCGCCGTGGTGCTGCTGGCCGGCTGCGGCCCCTTCCTCGTGTCCGGTACCGCGACCCCCAGTCCGCCGTCGGTGTCCACCGGCGCGGCCGCGGGTTCGGAGCTGCCGCCGGATCCCCAGCCGGCCGCGACCGAGGACTGCCCGTACCTCGACAGCGAGTTCGTGGCCGACTCGAACGGGCAGCACGTGTCGAAGGTGCGCGTGTCGGCCGACAAGCCGCACCCGGCGTGCTTCTTCTACCGCCCGGACGGGAAGATCCAGCTCACCGTCCGGGTGTACGTCGGGGACGCGAAGACGGCGACCGCCCTGGTCAACAAGGTGGCGCCGGTCGACTCGTCCAACCCGGCGAGCGATCCGACCGGCTGGAAGGGCGGCTACGAGTCGACCGACGACGGCGCCGTCTATGCGGTCGCGAAGGGGACCGCGGCGGTCATCGCGACCACTAACCAAAAGCAGAGCGTCAAGGCACGCACAGTGGTCAAGAAGGCTATCGCTGCCCTTAAGCTCTAGGTAGCGGGCTCCACACGGGTGAGTGATGTTGATCTTGTATTACCCTGTGCGTCACGCGCAGGCTTCGTGGACTCGCGCACCGCAGCCATCGGGGGATCCCCACCCCCGGGGGCCGGGCACAAAATCTGCAACGACAAAGGACTAGATTCGTGGCTGACACCCTCAAGGACATCCTGCTCGACTCCGGCCGTCGTCCGGCCGTCGTGAGCGACTTCGAAACCCTCGTCGACGCCGAGGTCTCGGACAAGGGCGGCGTTTCGGGTGCCGTCGTCAAGACCGGCTTCGCCGCGGTCAAGAAGATCAAGCCGGGCATCATCCCCTCGGCCGTCGACACCCTGCTGCCCGACTTCGTGGTCGCGCTCGAGCCGTTCTACGGCGACTACCGCGCCAAGGGCGGCAACGACTTCGGCGCCTACCTCACCAGCCGCTCGGACGAGGCCTCCAACGCGCTGCTGAGCGTCACCGACACGCGCGCGGAGAAGAGCAGCCGCGACAGCATCAAGAAGGTCTACGGCAAGCTGCGCCCGAACGGCAAGAAGAACGTCGAGGAGGCGCTGCCCCGCCTCGGCGCGCTGGTCGACAAGCACGCTGCCAACGCCTGAGCGAACCCCAGGCACCACTGAAGAGGCCCCCCGGGTGCACGCCCGAGGGGCCTCTTCGTGTGGGCCTCAGTTCTTCTTCTCGGCGGGCGCCGGGGACGGCGCCTTGCCGTTCGCCTGCGGGCTCGGCTTCGCCGCTTCGGCGGGCTTCGGCGCAGGCGGGGTGGCCTTCGGCGGCGCGGGCGCGACCGGCGGCTCCTGCTTCGACCGGAGGACGTAGGCGGCACCGGCACCGACCACGACCAGGCCGAGCAGCCACGGCCAGCGGCGACGGCTGCGCGTCCCCTTGGCTGCGGCCTTGGCCTCGACCACGGCAGCGGCGAAGTCCTTCTTCGCGGACTTGAAGTCCTTCTTGCCGCGGCGCTTCGAGTCGCCGGCCGCCTTCGCGGCCTTGATGGCGGCCTTCTTCGCCTTGCGACCCGGCTTGCGCAGCTCGGAGAGCCGGGAGAGGGCCTCCTGGCGGGCGGCCTTCGAGCTCTTCTTGAGCTCCTTGCGGGTGAGCTCGGTCTTCTTCGCGAGCTGCTTCTGCGCGCGCCGGCCGTGCTTGACGCCCTCGGAGACGAGTTTGTCGGCGGTCTCGGCGGCCTGGGCTGTCGCCCGGGACATGGACTTCACCTCATCATTCGTTTTGACACTGCTCTGTTACCCGTAACCTATCGTGCCCCTTTTCGTCGCGCCTCGCTGCTGATGGCACGATGAGACTCGTGAAAGCTACGCTGCACACCAACCAGGGTGACATCAACCTGAACCTGCTCCCCGACCACGCGCCGAAGACGGTCGCGAACTTCGTCGGGCTGGCGGAGGGCACCAAGGAGTACACCCAGCCGAACGCGGCGGGCACGAACTCCGGCCCCTTCTACGACGGTTCGATCTTCCACCGGGTCATCGACGGCTTCATGCTGCAGGGCGGCGACCCGACCGGCACCGGCCGCGGCGGCCCGGGCTACAAGTTCGGCGACGAGTTCCACCCGGAGCTGCAGTTCAGCAAGCCGTACCTGCTGGCCATGGCGAACGCCGGGCCCGGCACCAACGGCTCGCAGTTCTTCATCACCGTGGCGCCGACCACCCACCTGAACTTCAAGCACACGATCTTCGGTGAGGTGGCCGACCAGGAGTCGCGCAACGTCGTCGACGCGATCGGCCGCACCTCGACCGGCCCGGCGGACCGTCCGCTGACCGACGTCGTCATCGAGAAGGTCACGATCGACCACGAGGGCTGAGCCGGTCAGGTTTCGGTAGGTTGGTTCCATCGTGAACCAACCGCCGAACCCCGCCGCCGAACCGCAAGCCGCGCTCCCCGGGTGCTGGTGGCACCCGAACCGCCCGACCGGGCTGAGCTGTTCCCGGTGCGGGCGTCCGGCGTGCCCGGAATGCCTCCGCGAAGCCCCCGTCGGCTTCCAGTGCACCGACTGCGTGCACAGCGGCACCCAGCAGCAACGCCGGCAGCACCGCGACTACCAGGAAGCCGGGTTCGGCCAGCGCACCGTCTTCGGCGCGCGGCTGTCCCAGTCGGTGCTCGTCACCCAGGTCATCCTCGCGGTGAACGTCCTGGTCTTCCTCATCACGGTCGTCCAGTCCGGCAGCCTGAACGACAACGAGCTGGCGCCGATCTTCCAGCACGCCAGCCTCTACGGCGACGCGACGCTGGGCCACAGCGAGTGGTGGCGCGTCCTGACCAACGGGTTCCTGCACTACGGCCCCATCCACATCGCGGTCAACATGTTCTCGCTGTGGATGATCGGACGGTCGCTGGAACAGGTCTGCGGCCGGAGCCGCTACCTCGCGCTCTATTTCGTCTCCATGCTCGGCGCGTCGACGGCCGTGCTGCTGTTCGGCGACCCCGGCGGGTTCCCCGGCACGGCCGGCGCGTCCGGCGCGCTGTTCGGCCTGATGGGCGCCTACGCGGTCACCGTGCTGAAGCTGAAGCTGAACCCCACCGGCCTGATCATCACGCTCGCGCTGAACGCCTTCATCACGTTCGGCATCCCGGGCATCTCGATCTGGGCGCACGCAGGCGGGCTGGTGACGGGAGCTCTGCTCACCGTCGCGCTGCTCTACGCGCCTCAGGTCAACCAGGCGCGCTACCAGGCGATCGGCATCGCGATCATCGCCGTCGCGCTCATCGGCCTCATCGTCTACAAGGGCTCGCAGTTCCCGCCCGAAACCTGCCAGTTCGTCCAGTACCGCGAGGGCCCGTACTACACCTGCCGCTAGCTCCGCGCGCGCAGCGTGCTG
This sequence comes from Amycolatopsis sp. NPDC051371, assembly GCF_040682155.1. Lineage (NCBI taxonomy): Bacteria > Bacillati > Actinomycetota > Actinomycetes > Pseudonocardiales > Pseudonocardiaceae > Amycolatopsis > Amycolatopsis sp. NPDC051371. The sequence goes on along the minus strand of NZ_JBFBAG010000017.1, from coordinate 57,913 downwards.
AGCACGTCCAGGACGTCGCGCGGGTCTTCACCGAGTTCGAGCCACCCGAAGACGAACAGCTCGTCGTCGTGCTCGATTTCGAGCGTGACGCCGTCGCGGCCCAGCCGGCGGGTGGTGCGCAGCCGCGTGCGGGTCTGCGCCCAGGGCAGCCGCTGCGTGCCGCTCAGCGTCCGGGTCACCAGGCCCTCGGTGTCGGCGGCCAGCCGGGGCCGGACGAGCGTCGAATGGGCGGCGAACGCGCCGGCGGCCAGCGTGGCCAGTGCGAACAGCACCAAGCCGCCGCGGTCGCCGGTCAGCGCGTCGGCCACCACGCCGGCCAGCAGCAGGACGGTGACCGCCCACGCCGATACCACAAGGGCCCGACGCGGCGCCCAGGAGGTGGGGTAGTTATCCACAGGGGTTATCCACACTGGGGATGAGTCACACCGGTGTAATTCGGCGTCAAGCCGCCATTCGGAGTAATAATCAGCGCCAACGCATAGTCATGAGGAGACCGGCGATCATCAGCGCGAATCCGCCGGCGAAGTTCCAGTTCCCCAGGTCGGCCATCCACGAGATCTTGTCCCCGGCGATGTAGTTCACCAGCAGCCAGATCAGGCCCAGGAGCATCATCCCGAACATCGGGATCTTCCAGGCGAGACCGGTGGGACCGGCCGCCCGCACCTTCACCGGCGTGCGCCGGTCGGCAGGCGGGGTGTAAGCCGTCTTCTTGCGGACCTTGGACTTGGGCATCGTGTTCCTCGCGGTGCTGTTCGGGCTGGTCGGTGGCGATGACCCGCTCGGGGTGCGCAACCAGCGCCACGTGCACACGTTAACGTAAACGACCGCAGGAAAGCAGCGGCCGGGAGTGGTCGGATTTCCCGTACCGTGACGTCGGGGTCACCAAGTGTCGGACGCGGCTTGAGAGGAGCTTGCGTGACTACGCGCGAAGGACCGGATGACGACCGGCGCAGACACCCCGGGCAACGGCCCGTTCCCCAGCGCCGTCCCGCCACGCCGCCGCGCGGCCAGCTGCCGCCGCGCCAGCCCGCGGGGCAGCCTCCCCGGCGTCCGCAGGGACCGCCGGGACGCCGCTACACCAGCCCCGCCCCGCCGCCGGGCTCGGCCGAGGAGACGGTCGTGTTCGCCCCGGTCGGCAAGGGGGGCACCGCGACCGCGGAGAAGCCGCCCCCGGCGCCGCTGGGCAAGGGCGGCGTCGCGATCCGGACCGCCGGCGAAATCCTCATCACGCTGGGCCTGGTCGTGCTGCTGTTCATGGTCTACGAGCTGTACGTGACCGACCTGTTCTCGGCGGGCAAGCAGTCCGAGGCGAGCGACCAGCTCGACGGCGAGTGGGCGCACGACCGCACGCTGCACCCCGAGCTGATCGACGGCAAGGCGTTCGCCCGCATCCACATCCCGACGTTCGGCGTCGACTACAACTTCACGATCCAGGAGGGCACCGACGACGCCTCCCTGGAGGTCGGGCCCGGCCACTACAAGGGCACGTCGCTGCCCGGCGAGCCCGGCAACTTCGCCGTCGCCGGCCACCGCGTCGGCAAGGGCGCCCCGTTCAACGACCTGGACAACCTCTCCTCTTGTGACCAGATCGTGATCGAGACTTCGACCGACTTCTACATCTACAAGGTCCTGCCCTACGACGACGAGATCGAGAACTGGGCCGGCGGCAAGGGCGCCGACCCGAAGTGCAAGGGCGTCTCGACCCTGCGCGACCCGAACGCGGAGGACGGCGGCGCGTACGACGAGACGTTCGGCCGGAAGGTCGTCCTGCCCAGCCAGGGCACCGCGGTGAACCCGGTTCCGTACAAGGGCGCCGAGACGCTGCCGAAGGCCCAGCAGGCCGCGCTGCTCACGCTCACGACCTGCCACCCGCAGTTCTCCGCCCAGCAGCGGCTCATCATCACGTCGGTGCTGACCCAGCAGGTGCCGAAGAACCAGGTCAAGGACTACGGCGACCTGCTCTCGAAGATCGGGGAGGCCTGATGTACGCCTGGCTCTGGGGGAAGTTCCCCGGCCCGTTCGCGGTGAAGCTGACGATCGCGGTGGTCCTCGTCCTGGGCGTCGTGGCACTGCTGATGTTCGTGGTGTTCCCGTGGCTGGAGCCGCGACTGTGGTTCAACGAGGTCGCGGTCAACTGACCCGGAACCCGCCGGACGTGCGGACCGTTGCCCCTCTCGGGAGAGGGGCCGCCGTGAAGACACGTCAGAAGGACCGGGACAACCCGCAGCCGGAGTCGCCCTGGAACGAGATCCGGCCGGGCCTGTGGATGGGCGGGCACGTCCGCGCGGGCGAGGAACCGGTCGTCGTCGGACGCGAGTTCGACCTCGTGCTGAGCCTGTACCAGCGAGACGGGCACGGCCCGCCGATCGGCGTCGAGCACCACTTCGCCGAGATGCCGGACGGGCCGTTGAGCGAGGCGCAGATCGCCGAGGTCGAGCGGTTCGCGGTGCTCGCCGCGGAGGCAGTGCGCGCGGGCCGCTCGACGCTCGTGCGCTGCCACGCCGGGCTCAACCGGTCGGGCCTGGTCGTCGCGCAGACGCTCGTCGAGCTCGGGCTCACCGTGCCGGAGGCGATCGCACTGGTCCGGCAGCGTCGGTCGCCGTGGGCGCTGCACAACGAGCTGTTCGTGCAGTACCTCGAGAGCGGGCTGCCGACTGCGCGCCTGCTGGTCGGGCTCGGATCTTGAGAGCCTCCGGCGCACCGGGGTGCGCCGGAGGGCTCGGCTAGCAGTCCCGCAGCTCGGGGCTCTGGTTGAGCAGCTGGCCGCGCGGCGAGACGAACGCGCGGTAGCGGTCACCGTCCATTTCGGACGTCTTGAACACGGCGACCCGGTGGCAGTTCTGGAAGGCCAGCTTGACGCCGAAGTGGCGCTCGAGGCCGCCGCGGATCGCGTCCGAGGCCAGGGCCCGCAGCAGCTGCCCACGGGCCGTCTCGCTCGGTGGCGGCGTCTCGTTGTCGGCGAAACCGTCCGCCGCACCCTCGGCGTCGGCGATGACGCCGGTGATGACCTCCCAGGCGTACGGCAGGGATTCCTTGACGCAGGTGACGAACTCGGCGTCGGTGACCTCTCCGCGCTCGGCCTTCTCCAGCAGCGCGGGTGACACGTCCAGGGACATCGAACCTCCAGTTTGAGCAGGGCCACTCTCTTGGCTACCGGCCGGGCGACCCCGCCACAAGAGAAAACGATGATCATCACCAATATGGCGGAAGCGCCGGTCACTCCCAGCGGAAGAAGCGCGCCGCCAAGGCCGTTCCGAGCACCGCGAAGCCGGCGAGCACGACGAGTTGCAGCGGCTGCACGCCGGCGCCGACCCAGGCGTCCTGCAAGGGCTGCGTGCCCGGCGGGACGTAGTCGCCGATCCGCCGCAGGACCTCCGGCAGCAGTGGCCGCGGCAGGTACACGCCACCGAAGAACATCGTCGGCAGGAACGCGATCAGCGCGAACGCGCCCGCGGCCTTCGCCGTCCGGGCGACCGCCGCCGCCAGCAGGCCGAACGAGAACATCGAGACCGTGCCGAGCAGCAGCGTCAGCAGGAACAGCAGCGGGTGCTTCGGCATCGGGACGTCGTAGGCCGCGTGGGCCACCCCCAGCGTCAAGCCGATGCCGGCCAGCGCGACCACGACGTGGATCAGCAGCTGTGCGCCCAGCAGGTTCGCCGGGTGCACCGGCGTCGTGGCCAGCCGGCGCAGCACGCCCTGCTCGCGGTAGGTCGCGACGGCGCCCGGGATCGACTGCAGTGCCAGCATCGCGAGGCTGATGACGATCACCGATGGCACCCAGGCGTCGATGAACCGGAGGCCGCCGGCCGCCGGACTGGGTTCCGTCATGCCCGGGATGGCGCCGACCGCCAGCAGCACCGCGGCCGGCAGCAGGAGGCCCGCGATGGCCATGAACGGCGTGCGGAGGAAGAGTTTCGCTTCGGTGGTGGTGATCTTGGCGAACGTGTTCACCGGGTGCTCCTCGTGAGCGAGACGAACGCGTCGTCCAAAGTGGAGGCTCCGGCCGCGGCGCGGAGCTCGGTCGGGGTGCCGGTCGCGACCACGCGGCCGGCGTCGAAGACGGCGACGCGGTCGCAGAGCCGCTCGGCCTCGTCCATGAAGTGGGTGACCAGCAGGACCGTGACGCCGGTGGCGCGCACGCCTTCGACCAGCCGCCACGTCTCGCGGCGGGCGTGCGGGTCGAGCCCGGTGGTCAGCTCGTCGAGGATGGCCAGTTCGGGGTTGCCCACCAGCGCGAGCGCGATGGATACGCGCTGCTTCTGGCCGCCGGAGAGCTTGCCGAAGAAGGCGCGCTGGTGGTCGCGCAGGTCGAGCCGGTCGAGCAGGACGTCGACGTCGGCCGGGTCCGGGTAGAAGGACGCGAACAGCTCCAGCGCCTCGCGGACCCGCAGCTTCGCCGGCAGCCGGCTTTCCTGCAGCTGGACGCCCACGCGGCGGGTCAGCGCGGCGCGGTCGGACGCGGGGTCGAGGCCGAGCACGGAGATCTCGCCGCCGTCGGCCTTGCGGAGGCCCTGCAGGCATTCGACGGTGGTGGTCTTCCCGGCGCCGTTCGTGCCGAGGATGCCGAAGATTTCGCCGCGGTCGACGGTGAAGGAAACGCCGTCGACCGCGACCCGGGAGCCGTAGCGCTTGCGGAGTTCGGTGACTTCGATGAGTGGCATGGCTACGAAACTACGAAGCTTCGGCGTCGCGCAGAATGACGCTGAATCCCCAGCTCAAGTAGGGTTTTGCTGACGCGGGGGTGGGGCTGGGCCCACCCCGGTCGTGGGGCTTCGGGCAGTGCGCGGGCAGCGGTGGTTCAGCGAAGATCCCGGGGGAAGGAGGTGCCGGATGACGTACCTGCGTGCCCTCGGGCGGGCCTGCGCGCTGGCCGCGTTCGCGTTCGTCAGCTGGTTCGACGTGCTCGTCGAGCTGGCCGCGTTCGCGCTGCTGTGCGTCGGGCTGGTCTTCTTCCTCGGGCCCGCGGTCGAATGGGCGCGCGGCCGGGCGCGGGTGGCGCGGACGCTGGCCGCGCGCTGGTGCGGCGTCGAGGTCCAGCCGCCGTACCAGGCCGAGCCGCCGGAGCCGGCGCGGGAACGCGACGGCTGGTACCGCGACGGCAACCAGCTCTACAAACGGGTCTTCTGGATCCGCTGGCAGCGCCGGCTCACGTGGGCGCTGGAGGACCCGGCGGCCGGACGCGAGTTCACGTGGCAGCTGCTGAACCCCCTGGCCACGGTGCTGCTGCCGGTCGCCGTGCTGCTCGGCGGGCCGGCGGTGCTGCGGGGCTACGGTCGGTGGACGCGCTGGTGGATCGGTGTCCGGCCGCCGTCGAAGCCGCACCGGAACTGGCTGCACCGGCACCTCGAGTCGCTGGGCCACCAGCTCGCCATTCTCGCGCTTTCCCTGGTGCAGCTGGTTTTCTCGATGTGGCAGCTGATCGTCATCGTCGCGGCCGCGCCGGTGGCGGCGCCGGTCGTGCTGTGGAGCCGGACCATCACCGACACGCTGCGCCGCGAGGCCGGGAACTGGACCGGTGTGCGGATCGGACGCCCGTACCTGCCGCCGCCCGGCCTGCCGGTGCCCCGCGCGGACGGGCTCTTCCAGGTCGGCAGGCAGCTGTACGAAGAGCCGTTCTGGCCGGTCCAGCACGCTCGCAGGCGGTGGATCCTGCGCGACCGCGCCACGTGGCGCGACCTCGCCGGTGGCGGCCTGATCCCCCTCGTGTCGCTTGCGCTCACGCTGCCGACAGTCGCGCTGACCGGCTGGGGTGTGGTCGGCCTGCTGACGCTGTGGGTCTGGCGGCCGCTGGCGAGGTCGGTCGCGTGGTTCCCGCTACCCGAGGTCTCGACGCACTTCGGCGCCGCCGTGCAGACGCCGGTGGCGCTCGCGTTGATCGTCGCCGGGATGGCGCCGACGACGTGGCTGGCCCGGCAGCAGGCCCGCTTCGCGCGGGTTTGGCTGGGGCCGACGGACGCGACCCGGCTCGCCCAGCGCGTCGAACGGTTGAAGCAGACGCGCGCGGACGTCACGGTCACGCAGGCGGCGGAGCTGCGGCGGATCGAACGCGACCTGCACGACGGCATCCAGTCGCGGCTGGTCGCGATGGGGATGAAGCTCGGCGCGGTCGAGGCGCTGGTGGACACCGATCCGGCAGCGGCGAAGCGGCTCGCGGCCGAGCTGCGCGCGGCGTCGTCGGAGGCGCTCACCGAGCTGCGGGTGCTGATCCGCGGCATCCACCCGCCGGTCCTGTCCGAGCGCGGGCTGCTGGACGCCGTGCGCGCGCTGGCGTTGGACAGCCCGCTGAAGGCGCAGGTCACGGGCTCGCTGCCGGGGCGCGTCGAGGAGCCGGTGGAGGCGTGCACGTACTTCGCGGTGTCGGAGCTGCTGGGCAACGCGGCGAAGCACGGCGCGGGACGGGTGACGATCGACCTCGGGTTCGCCGACGACCAGCTGACGGTGGTGGTGACCGACGACGGCAAGGGCGGCGCGAACCCGGCGCTGGGCTCGGGACTGCGCGGGATCGAGCGTCGGCTGGGTGGCTTCGACGGTAGGTTGACCCTGACCAGCCCGATCGGCGGGCCGACGAGGGCGACCGTGGAGATTCCGTGCCAGCTCGACCCAGAACCGTCATCGCCGAGGATCAATACCTCCTCCGAGACGGCCTGACGCACCTACTGGCCGCGCACGGTTTCGACGTCGTGGCGGCGGTCGGCAGCGGTCCCGAGCTGGCGGCGGCGCTGCGGTCGCACCGACCTGATGTGTCCATTGTGGACGTCCGGATGCCTCCGACGAACACGGACGAAGGCCTGCAGGTTTCGCTGGCGGCCCGCCAGGAGTTCCCGGGGTTGCCGATCCTGGTGCTGTCCCAGCACGTCGAGCAGCTGTATGCGCGCGAGCTGCTGGCGGACGGCACGGGCGCGATCGGCTACCTGCTGAAGGACCGCGTGTTCAACGCGGACCAGTTCATCGACGCGGTCCGCCGCGTGGCCGCCGGCGGCACGGTGATGGACCCCGAGGTGATCGCCAAACTGGTGGCCGGCAACGCTTCCGACCCACTGGCAGCGTTGACGCCCCGCGAGCGTGAGGTCCTCGGCCTGATGGCGGAGGGCTGCTCCAACGCGGCGATCGCCGGAAGGCTGCACTTCAGCGAAGGCGCGGTCGGCAAGCACACGGCGAACATCTTCCAGAAGCTCGGCATCTCGGCTTCGGACGATTCGAACCGTCGTGTGCTGGCCGTACTCGCGTACCTCGGTGCCGGTTAGCCGCGCGAAACCCGCGTCATCTCTTCGCGCTCCACGACCTTGATCCGCTCGCGACCGGCAGCCAGGCCCAGCGACTTCTCGTGCGAGTCGAGCTTGCCCCAGCCTTCCCAGGTCGTGAACGGGATTCCCCGCGTCGCCAGGAATTCGAGGATCGCGTCCGGGGACGAGTACTTCGGGGCCGCCAACGTGTCCGCGTCCGAGAGCAGACTCGCGATCGTCTCCGCCGCGTCGCCCTTCGTGTGGCCGATGAGGCCCACCGGGCCGCGCTTGATCCAGCCCGTCACGTACACGCCCGGGAGCTGGTTCTCGTCCAGGTCCAGCACGCGGCCCGCCTGGTTCGGCACCACGCCGGCCGCGTGGTCGAACGGGAGCTCCGGCAGGTGTGACGACAGGTAGCCCACCGCGCGGTACACCGCCTGGACGTCCCAGTCGTGGAACTCGCCCGTGCCGCGCACGGTCCCGTCGCCCGTCAGCTCCGTCCGTTCCGTGCGCAGGCCGGAAACCCGGCCGTCCGTGCCCAGAACTTCCGAAGGCGAGTGGAAGAAGTGCAGGTGGAGCCGCTTCGGCCGCGAACCCGGCTCGCGGATCGCCCACTCCTGCAACGTCTTCACGACCATGTCGATCTGCTTCGACGCCCGCAGCGCCGCGATGCTGCCGTCGTCGAACTCGATGTCCTCCGGGGCCACGATGACCTCGACGTTCGGCGAGTGGTCCAGCTCGCGCAGCTCCAGCGGCGTGAACTTCGCCTGGGCCGGGCCGCGGCGGCCGAACACATGCACGTCCGTGACCGGGCTGGTCTTGAGCCCCTGGTAGACGTTGTCCGGGATGTCCGTGGTCAGCAGCTCGTCGGCCGTCTTCGCCAGGATCCGCGCGACGTCCAGCGCCACGTTGCCGACACCGAGGACCGCGACCGAAGACGCGGTCAGCGGCCAGGTGCGCGGCACGTCCGGGTGGCCGTCGTACCAGGAGACGAAGTCCGCGGCGCCGTGGCTGCCGGCCAGGTCGATGCCCGGGATGTCGAGCTCGCGGTCGGCGGACGCGCCCGTCGAGAAGATCACCGCGTCGTAGAACTCGCGCAGCTCGTCGAGCTTGATGTCGGTGCCGTAGTCGATGTTGCCCAGCAGGCGGATGTTCGGCTTGTCGAGCACCTTGTGCAGCGCCGTGACGATGCCCTTGATGCGCGGGTGGTCGGGCGCGACGCCGTAGCGGATCAGCCCGAACGGGGCGGGCATCCGTTCGAAGAGGTCGATCGTCACGTCGGCGTCGGACTTGTCCAGGATGTCGGCGGCGTAGATGCCCGCGGGACCAGCGCCCACGACGGCTACGCGAAGAGATCGGCTCACGCCCTCCACGGTAAGTTAGGGTCGCCTAACCAGAAATGTGATTTACCGTACGGTCCACCAGTTGGGAGCCGGTAGGCTCGACGCCATGCGTGTTCTCGTCGTCGACAACTACGACAGCTTCGTCTACAACCTGGTCCAGTACCTGGCCCAGCTCGGCGCCGACTGCACGGTCTGGCGCAACGACGTCGTGGACCTCGACCGCGTGCCCGAGTTCGACGCCGTGCTCGTCTCGCCTGGCCCGGGAACCCCCGAACGCGCTGGTCAGAGCATGGACGTCATCCGCAAGTGCGCCGAGACGCGCACGCCGATGCTCGGGGTCTGCCTCGGCCACCAGGCGCTCGGCGTCGTCTACGGCGCGACCGTCGACCGCGCGCCCGAGCTGCTCCACGGCAAGACGAGCCAGGTCCGCCACGCCGGCGTCGGCGTCCTCAAGGACCTGCCGGAGGAGTTCACCGCCACCCGGTACCACTCCTTGACCGTGGTCCCCGACACCATCCCGGCCGACGTCTTCGAGGTCACCGGCCGCACGGAGTCCGGCATCGTGATGGGCATGCGCCACCGCGAGCTGCCGCTGGAAGGCGTCCAGTTCCACCCCGAGTCGGTGCTCACCGAGGGCGGCCACCGGATGCTGGCCAACTGGCTGGCCGCGGCGGGCCACCCCGTCGACCCGGCCCGCGTGAACGAGCTCGAGCGGGCGACCAAGGCGCTCCAGAAGGCCGCTGTTGCGTGATCCGGCTCGAGGGAGTCGGCAAGCGGTACGGGCGCGGTGACTTCGTCCTCCACGACGTCGACCTGAGCGTCGAGCCCGGGCACGTCGTCGGCGTCCTCGGCAGCAACGGCTCCGGCAAGTCGACGCTGCTGCGGATCATGGCCGGCGTCTCGCACCCGACCACCGGCACCCTCACCGGCACGCCGCGGATCGGCTACCTGCCGGACCGCTTCCCGGCCGGCCAGCGCATGGGCGCGCGGGCGTACCTGCGGCACATGGCGCGCATCCACGGGCTCGCCGACCTTTCGGTGATCGACCCGCTGCTCGAACGGCTCGCGCTGGTCGGCGGCCCGACGGCGCCGCTGCGCACGCTGTCCAAGGGCAACGCGCAGAAGGTCGGGCTCGCGCAGGCCGTCATGGTGCGGCCCGACCTGCTGATCCTCGACGAGCCGTGGTCCGGGCTCGACGTCGGGACGCACGCCATCCTCGGCGAGGTCGTCGCCGAGACGCGGGCGCGCGGCGCGAGCGTCGTGTTCACCGACCACCGGCCGCAGGTGGTGCACGACCACGCCGACGTCGTCCACCTCATGAACGACGGCAGGCTCACGGCCGAGAGCGCCGAGCCGACGACGCGGATCGTGCTGCGCGGCCACGGGACCGATTGGGCCGACGAGCCCGGCGTGCGCCACGCGGTCGTCGAGGGCGCCCGGATCGTGCTCACGGTCGAGGTCGCTTCGGTGGACGCCGTGCTGCTGCGAGCGTTGAAAGACGGCTGGTCCGTGCGGGAGGTGGCGCCGTGCTCGCCATGACCCGCTACTACTTGGCCCTGCTCGGCCATTCGCAGCGGTACCTGCCGGCGCTGCTGGCCTACCTCGCGCTGTGCGTGATCCTCTACGCCGACCCGCACTCGCCGCCGCTGCCCTTGTTCGGCGTGAGCGCCGGCGGGCTGCTCGTCGTGTCGTGCTGGCTGACGATCGCGCTGCTCGACATCGAGGACCCGGTGCAGCGGCTGGTCACCCTGAGCCACGCGCGCCAGTGGCGGCGGATGATCACCGGCGCGATCTTCACCGTGCTGGTCTGCTCCGCGGTCCTCACCGTGATCACCGAGGTGTGGTCGGCCGTCAAGTCGTTCAAGGTCCAGCCGTCGGCGCTGGGCATCGGGCTGCTCGCGCACCTCGCGTGCGCGTTGCTGGGCATCGCGATCGCGCTGCCGTGCTCGCGGCTGCTCGTGCAGCGGGTCGGCTGGACGGTGCTCGCCGCCGTGGTGACGCTGATCGTCGTGCTGCTGGCGAAGATCCCGCTGGTCCACCCGCTGCTGCACGCCCTGACCGACGAGGAACCGGTCGGCGGCCCGCTCGTCTTGGCGGTGGTGACGTCGGTGGCGGTGCTGGCCGCGAGCTTCCTCGTCGTTTCGCGGCTCGTGCAGCGTCGTTCCTGAGTGCAATTTGCAATCTTCAATTTCCGCGACAGGCTTCCGGCGGGTCATCGGAGCCGACTAAGGTTCGGGTCCTCTCCGAATCTGGGCGAAGGGAGACCGGGTGACGGCTGGGATCGTCGCGATCACCGGGCCGGACTCCGACGGCGAGCTCCGGGACCTCGCCGCCTGGCTCCGCGGGGAAGACGAGCTCCGCGGCCGCGTCCAGCTGTTCGACGCCGTCGTGGTCGGCGTGACCAGCAACTCCGCCGGCGTCTTCTGCCGTTCACTGTTCGCTTGGCTGCGGCGTTGCCGCGAAGCCAGTGTCTCCCTGAAGATCAAGCGCTCGGGCGCGGCCGAGGAGCTGGAGCTCGACTGCGGTCCCGCGAGCGATGCCGAGCAAGTTCTCGGTGCCGTCCAAGGATTTCTCGACAAAGCATGAACGACGAAGAAGGCCCGCACGGCGAACCCGTGCGGGCCTTCTTCGTGTCATCGGAATCAGGGGCCAGTGGAAGACGTGGGGAACAACGGGCCCTCCGAAACCCCGACCGTCACGTTCTGGTCCTTGTCGATCTGCGTACCCGGCGGGACGCTCTGCTTGGTGATCGTGCCCTCGGGCTTGTTGCTGGTCCGGTCGGACTGCTGCCGGAGCTGCTGGGTCCAGCCCATGCTTTCCAGCTTCTGCTGCGCGTCGTCGACCGTCATGCCGATCAGGCTCGGCATCTCGATCTTGTTGTCCGGCTGACCCGTGGAGACGGTCAGGGTGATCGTGCTGCCGACGGGCACCGAACCGCCGTTCGGCGTCTGCTGGACGACCTGTTCCTTCGGCTGGTCGGACTGCTGTTCCACCCGCTTCACGGAGAAGCCCAGGCCGGTGAGGGCGGAGTTGGCCTCGCTGAAGGTCTTGCCGATGTAGTTCGGGACCTGCTTTTGCTGCTTGCCCTTGCCGATGGAGATGGACACGCTCGTGCCCTGCTGGACGTCGTTGCCCGCCTGCGGCGTCTGGTTGACGACCTTCCCCACCTCGTCCGGGTCGTTGGTGTCGACTTCCTGCACCGACGGGCTCAGGGTCAGGCCGGCTTCCTTCAGCTTCGTTTCGGCGTCATCGCGGGAGAGGCCGTTCAGGTCCGGGACTTTCGCCGTGCCCGGCTTCTGGCCGATCGTGAGCGTGATCTGCGCCGTGGTCGCGACCGGCGTGCCCACCGCGGGCGTGATGTCGATGACCTGGTTGATCTGGTCGGTGGTGCACGGCACGTTGCCGCTCGCGTCCGGAATCCCGCACGGCACCATCTTGTTCGGCGCGAAGTTGTTGAGGTTCTTCTCGCGCAAGGTGTTCTTGGCCGCCAGCTCCGACTGCCCCTTGACGTCGGGGATCGGGACGGTGGTCGCCTCGTCGTTGCTCTTGAACGCGTTCGACAGCCACATGATCAGCAGCACCGCGCCGAGCACGAAGACCGCGGCCAGCACGGCGAGGATCGTCCGGCGTCGCCGCTTGGCCTTCGGGTCCTCGTCGTCCGGGGTGTCGTACTCCTCGTAGCGCTGCGGCTGCCGCCGGTCGGAGTTCATCACCTGCGTGCGCTCGTCCTCGGACATCACCATCGGTGCCGCCGGGCGCTGGCCCGAGAGCGTGCGCACCAGGTCCGAGCGCATCTCCGCCGCCGACTGGTAGCGGTTCGCCGGGCCCTTGGCCAGTGCCTTCAGCACGACCGCGTCCAGCTCGGGCGCCACCGCCGGGTTCACCGACGACGGCGGGCTCGGGTCTTCACGGACGTGCTGGTAGGCGACCGCGACCGGGGAGTCCCCGGTGAACGGCGGCTCGCCGGTGATCAGCTCGTACAGCACGCACCCGGCGGCGTAGACGTCGGAACGGGCGTCGACCGACTCACCGCGGGCCTGCTCCGGCGACAGGTACTGCGCCGTGCCGATCACCGCGGCGGTCTGGGTCATGGCGGACTGGCCGTCGTGCATCGCGCGCGCGATGCCGAAGTCCATCACCTTGACCGCGCCGTTCTTCGTGATCATCACGTTGGCCGGCTTGACGTCGCGGTGCACGATGCCGTGGCGGTGGGAGAAGTCGAGCGCCGCGCAGACGTCGGCCATGACCTCCATGGCCCGCTTCTGCGACATCGGGCCCTCGGTCTTGACGATGTCGCGCAGCGTCCGGCCTTCGACGTACTCCATGACGATGTACGGCAGCGGGCCGAACTCGGCGTTCGCCTCGCCGGTGTCGTAGACCGCGACGATCGCCGGGTGGTTCAGCGCGGCGGCGTTCTGTGCCTCACGGCGGAAGCGCTCCAGGAACTGCGGATCCCTGGCCAGGTCGGCACGGAGGATCTTGATCGCGACTTCCCGGCCCAGTCGCACGTCGTGGCCGTGATGGACCTCGGACATGCCTCCGTAGCCGAGCGTTTCGCCCAGCTCGTACCGGTTGGAGAGCAGTCTGGGTGTGCTCATCTCTGGGTGCCGTTCCATTCCGTCCAAGGTGTGGTCATGATGCCTTGCTGGCCATCGTCGGTCGTGCCGGGAGCGTCCGCCGGGTAGGCGCCGGAAGCGGGGGGCTCCTCCGCGGGCGGCTGTCTGCCCGGGACCACCTGGCTCGTCGTCTGGCCGGTGTGCGGTGGCGAGCCCGAGCTGCCGATCATCTTCGCCACCAGGACGATGCCCGCCACCAGGACAACGAGCAGGATGGCCGCGAGGAGCGCCCACCAGCCCCACTGGGTCTTCTTCCGGGTCACCGGCACCATGACCGGACGCATCACGGGCCGGGACGGCGGGCCGATGGCGACCATCGGGTTCACCGCCGGCGACGGCGGGCCGACCGGCATGTGCTGCTGCTGCGGCGGGACCTGCTGCTGGACCGGCGGTTGCTGCTGCTGCGGCGGTTGCTGCACGGGCTGCTGGCCCGTCGCGTACGCGGCGTTGACCAGCCCGCGCGGCGTCGGCAGCGGCATCCCGGCGCGGACCGCGGCGACGGCGGCCGCGAACTCGCCGCCGCTGTTGTAGCGCTGCCGCGGGTCCTTCACCAGCGTCGCCTCGATCACCGCGCGAGCGGCGGGCGGGACGTCCGGCGGCAGCGGCGGCGCGATGTCGCGGATGTGCATCATCGCGACCGTCACAGCGTTTTCGGACAGGAACGGCCGGTGCCCGGCGAGGCATTCGTAGCCGCACACCGCCAGCGAGTAGACGTCGGACGCCGGCTCGGCCGCGTGCCCGAGCGCCTGCTCCGGCGCGATGTAGTGCGCGGTGCCCATGACCATGCCGGAGCGGGTGACCGGAGCGGCGTCGGCCGCCTTCGCCACGCCGAAGTCGGTGATCTTCACCTGGCCCGCCGACGTCACCAGGATGTTGCCCGGCTTGACGTCGCGGTGGACCAGGCCTTGCTCGTGCGCGGCCTGCAGCGCGTTGCCCGCCTGCTCGAGCATGTCGAGGGTGAACTCCGCCGACAGCCGCCCGTGCTTGGCCAGCAACCCGGCCAGCGGGTCGCCGTCGACGAGCTCCATCACCAGGTAGGCGATCGAGAGGTCACCGTCGAAGATGGTCTCGCCGTAGTCGTGCACCGCGGCGATGCCGGGGTGGTTCAGGGACGCCGTCATCCGCGCTTCGGTGCGGAAGCGGTGGAGGAACTCGGCGTCGCCGGAGAGTTCGGCCTTGAGGATCTTGACGGCCACGGTCCGGTCCAGCCGGGTGTCGCTGGCCTGCCAGACCTCGCCCATCCCGCCGACGGCGATCCGGCTCGTCAGCTTGTACCTCTCGGCCAGCAGCTGGCCCGAGGACAGCATTCGCTATCCACCCCCGAGCTTGGCGTTGATCGCGGCGCGGCCGATCTCCGCGGCGACCGAGCCGCCGGTGGCCGCGAGCCCGCGGTTGCCGCCGTCTTCGACGATGACGGCGACCGCGATCTGCGGGTCGTTCGCCGGGGCGAAGGCGGTGTACCAGGCGTGCGGGGCGGTGTTCTTGGAGTCCGTGCCGTGCTCGGCGGTGCCGGTCTTCGACGCGATCTGGATGTCCGGGCGCTTGCCGCCGCCCTTGGTGAAGCCCTCGGAAGCGATCATCATGTCCTTGAGGATCGCGGCGTTCGACGACGAGAGTGCCGCCGTGCCGGTGAGCTCGGTGGGACTGTAGTCCTCGATGGTGGACAGGTCCGGCGCCAGTACCGACTGCACCAGTTGCGGCTTCATCGCCATCCCGCCGTTGGCCACGGTGGCCGCGAGGAGGCAGTCCTGCAGCGGGGTCAGCCGGACGTCGCGCTGGCCGATGCCGCTCTGGTAGAGCGCGCCCTGGGAGTCCAGCGGGCCGACCGTGGACGGCGCGACCTTCATCGGCACGGTCAGGTCGGTCTGCCCGATGCCGTAGTTCGCCGCCGTCTTCTTCATCTTGTCCGCGCCGAGCTGGCCCGCGAACTCCGCGAACGGCACGTTGCAGGAGTGCGCCAGCGCGTCCTTGAACGTGGTCCCCGGGCAGGCTTCGCCGGCGTAGTTCTCCAGCGTGACGCTCGTGCCGGGCAGCTTCGTGTTCGGCGCCGGGTTGACCGGGGTGTCCGGCCCCTTGCCGTCCTCGAGCGCGGCCGCGGCGGTGACCAGCTTGAACGTCGACCCCGGCGGGTAGGTCTCCGAGATCGCCCGGTTCAGCATCGGGTTCTTGTCGTCCTTGACGTACGAGTTCCAGGCGTCGGTCTGCGCCTTCGACGTGTGCGACGCCAGCTTGTTCGGGTCGTACGACGGCGTCGACACCATCGCCAGGATCCGCCCGGTCTTGGGCTCCAGCGCCACAACGGCGCCGGTGTAGTTCCGCTGCGTCATCAGGTCGTACGCGGCCTTCTGGACGGCCGGGTCGATGGTCAGCCGGACGTTGCCGCCACTGGGGTCGCGGCCGGTGACCATGTCCGACAGGCGGCGCACGAACAGCCGCGGGTCCGAGCCGTTGAGGACGTCGTCCTCGGACCGCTCGAGGCCGCCGGAGCCGTAGTTGATCGAGTAGTAGCCGGTGACCGGGGCGTACATCGGCCCGTCGACGTACGACCGGGTGTACTTGTACTTGTCGTTCGACGGGTCGACCTTCGCCAGCACTTCGCCGTTCGCCTGCGAAACGATCTGGCCGCGGCGGCGGGCGAACTCGTCGTAGAGGACCCGCGCGTTGCGCGAGTCGGTGCGGTAGTCGTCGGCCTTCACCACCTGGATGTAGGTGGCGTTCGCGAGCAGCAGGACGACCATGACGAGCATCGCCATGCCGACCTTGCGCAGCGGGGTGTTCATGCCTGGGCACCCCCGTCCGCCGGCGGGCGCTGCACGAGGACGGTGTGCGCCTCGGCGATCGGCGCCTGCGGCTGGGCCTGCGGCTTCGGGCGGGCCGTGGGGCGCCGGGCCGCGTCGGAGATCCGGAGCAGCAGCGCGACGAGGATGTAGTTCGCCAGCAGCGACGAACCACCCTTCGACAGGAAGGGAGCGGTGATACCGGTCTCCGGGATGAGTTTCGTGACCCCGCCGACGACGACGAAGATCTGCATGACCATGGTGAACGCCAGCCCGCCGCCGAGCAGCTTGCCGAACGTGTCCCGCACCGCGAGCGCGCTCCGCATGCCGCGCATCGCGACCAGCAAGTACAGCATCAGGACGGCGGCGAGGCCGATGAAGCCGAGCTCTTCGCCGATCGCGGCGGTGATGAAGTCGGTGTTCGCCTCCGGGACCATGTCCGGGCGGCCGGCGCCGAGCCCGGTGCCGCCGATGCCGCCGGTGCCGAGCCCGAACAGGCCCTGCGCGATCTGGTAGCCGCCGCCGAGCTTGTCGTAGGTGGCCAGCGGGTCGAGCCAGTTGGCGACGCGCTGCTGGACGTGCGTGAAGAGGTTGTAGGCGATCAGGCAGCCGCCGACGAAGAAGCTGAGGCCGAGGACGACCCAGATGATCCGCTCGGTCGCGACGTACAGCATCATCAGGATGACGCTGAAGAACAGCAGCGACGTGCCGAGGTCCTTCTCGAACACCAGGATGCCGATGCAGGCGACCGCGGCGATGAGGATCGGGCCCAGGTCACGGGCGCGCGGCAGCTCGACGCCGAGGAACTTCTTGCCCGCCACCATGAACAGGTCGCGTTTCGACACCAGGAACGAGGCGAAGAAGATCATCAGCAGGATCTTCGCGAACTCGCCCGGCTGGATCGAGAACCCCGGCAGCTTCAGCCAGACCTTGGCGCCGTTGACCTCCGACAGGCTCGACGGCAGCAGCGCCGGCAGCGCCAGTGCCACGATCCCGACCAGGCCCGCGGTGTAGCCGTACCGGGTCAGCGTGCGGTGGTCGTTGACGAAGACCAGCACCGCGACGAAGAACGCCAGCGAGATGACCGTGAACAGCACCTGCGCGGTGACGGCGGGGGTGTAGTCCTTGCCGTTCTGCGCGGCCCGCTCGGCCAGCGCCAGGTCGATCCGGTGGATCATCACCAGGCCGATGCCGTTCAGCAGGGCGACGCAGGGGAGCAGCACCGGGTCCGCGTACGGCGCCCACTTGCGCACCGCCAGGTGCGCCGCGGCGAAGATCGCGAGGTAGGCGAGACCGAGCCAGACGATCGACCAGGTGAGCTGCTGCTCCTGGTTCGCCTCCACCAGCACCAGGGCGATGGTGACGATGAACGCGGCGAACCCCAGCAGCACCAGCTCGGTGTTGCGGCGGGTCGGGACGTCGCGCGGCGGGTTCGTCTGGAACTGCGCGGCGAGCGGCTCGGCGGCACGCGCGGCGGGCTGGCTCATCAGTTACCGCCTCCCGTCGTCGGTGCCGTCGAACTCGGCGTCGAGCAGTCCCTCCCCGCTGGCTGGTTCGCCGACGACGGAGCAGTGGAGCCGGCCGGGGCCGACGGAGTGGACGTCGGCGTGACCGTGGGGGTCGGCGTCGGGGACGGTTGACCGCCCGCCGGCGCGCAGTTGTTCAGGCGCTTGTGCAGCTGCAGGAAGTCGTCGATGTACTTCCGCGCGTCGTCGAGGCTGTCCTTCTTGACGCCGTTCTGCACCGCCAGCCGCGCGTCCTCCTGGAGCTGGTTGACGCGCAGCTTGTCCGTGCACACCTGGTTGGGCGGGCAGGAGCCCTGCTCGTAGGTGTGCAGGTCGATGCCGAGGATGCTGCCGGGGACGCCGCGGTAGATCACGACCTCCTCGTCCGCACCTTCGCCGACATAGTACTGACTCAGGACGAAGTACCGGGTCGCGATGGCGGCCGCGGCGAGCACGACGAGGACGACCAGCGCACCGGCGAGCCAGCGGAACCGCTTCCGGCGCTTGGCCTTCGGGTCCACGCTGGGCTGCGGCAGCTCCGGACGCGGCTGCTGCGGCGGCTGGGTCAGCGCCCGCGCCCGTGCCGCGGGCGAGTCGCCCTGGTGCAGCTCGTCGCTGCCGTCCCCGGCGGCGCCGCCCACGATGGGCGCGTCCTCACCGAAGTCGACGTCGACGACGTCGGCGATGATCACCGTGACGTTGTCGGTGCCGCCGCCCTTGAGCGCCAGCTCGATCATCCGGTCCGCGCACTGCTGCGGGTCCGGGATCTGCACGGCTTCGGTCAGCGTCTCGTCGCTGACCATGCCGGACAGGCCGTCGGAGCAGATCAGGAGCCGGTCGCCGGAGCGGGCTTCGCGCACGGTCAGGCTCGGCTCGACCTCGTGACCGGTGAGCGCCTTCAGCAGCAACGACCGCTGCGGGTGCACCGCCGCCTCTTCGGGCGTGATGCGGCCCTGCTCGAGCAGTTCGTTGACGAAGCTGTCGTCGCGCGTGATCTGCGCGAACTGGCCGCTCCGCAGGAGGTAGGCGCGCGAGTCGCCGACGTGCACCAGCCCCAGGCGGGTGCCGGCGAACAGGACGGCCGTGAGCGTCGTGCCCATGCCGTCCAGGTCGGGGTCCTGCGAGACGAGCTCGGCGATCGCGGCATTGCCGTTCGCGACCGCCTCTCGCAGCTGGGCGAGCAGGTCGTCGCGGGGTTCGTCGTCGTCGAGCGGCGCGAGCGAGGCGATGACGACCTTGCTGGCCACCTCACCTGCCGCGTGGCCACCCATACCGTCGGCGAGCGCGAGCAGGCGAGGGCCGGCGTACACGGAGTCCTGGTTGCTCGAACGCACCAGGCCCCGGTCGCTGCGGGCTGCGTAGCGGAGGACGAGAGTCATGGGCGAAGCTCGATCACCGTCTTGCCGATCCGGATGGGGACTCCGAGCGGGACCCGGAGGGGTGCAGTGACCTTAGCCCGGTCGAGATACGTCCCGTTCGTCGAGCCCAGATCTTCCACGTACCAGTCCTCACCGCGCTGGGCGATCCGGGCGTGCCGGGTCGACGCGTAGTCGTCGTCGAGCACCAGCGTGGAGTCGTCGGCACGGCCGATGAGGATCGGCCGTCCGTCGAGCGCGATGCGGGTTCCGGCCAGCGCGCCATGGGTCACCAGCAGCTGCTGCGGCGACTTGCTGTTGCGCGGCTTCTTCTCTTTCTTGCGTCCGAAGGTCGGCACCTGGACGCGCATTCCCGACGCCGCGTAGAGGTCCGAGCGGACGACTCTGAGCGCGGCGAACACGAAGAGCCAGAGCAGCACAAGGAAGCCCACCCTGGTGAGTTGTACGACCAGCTCTGGCACTTGGTGTGTCCGCTCCCGACTCGTCCGTGCAGCCGCGACGCGGGTACGCCGCGGTCCCCCCGCACGTCAATTCTGCGGGAACAGTATTCCGTGCCCCCAGTCAGCCCTGCGTACGGAACACGAGCGAGGAGTGCCCCACCCGGATGACGTCGCCGTCCGCGAGCTGCCAGGTCTGGACCGGAGTGCCGTTCACGGTCGTTCCGTTGGTCGAGCCGATGTCGGCGAGCGTCGCGCTCTGGCCGTCCCAGGTGATCTCCAGGTGCCGGCGCGAGACGCCGGTGTCCGGGAGGCGGAAGTCCGCGTCCTGGCCGCGGCCGACGACGTTCCCGCCCTGCTTGAGCGAGTACGTGCGGTTCGAGCCGTCGTCGAGCTGCAGGCTCGCCGCGAGCTGGCGGCCGGCCGCGGGCGGGGCGTACCCACCCTGCTGCTGGCCGTACGGGTCGGCGGCGGCCGGCTGGCCGTACGCCTGCTGCTGCCCGTACTGGTCGTAGCCGCCCTGCTGCTGGCCGCCGTACTGGTCGTACCCGGGCTGCTGCTGGCCGGCGTACTGGTCGTAGCCACCCTGCTGGTAGCCGCCCTGCTCGTAGCCGCCCTGCTGGGGCTGGGCGTAGCCGCCTTGGTCGTAGCCGGGCTGCTGGCCCTGGCCGTAACCCTGGTCGTAGCCGCCCTGCTGGGGCTGGGCGTAGCCGCCCTGCTGGTCGTAGCCGGCCTGCTGCTGGCCGTACCCCTGGTCGTAGGCACCGCCCTGCTGGGGTTGGCCGTACTGGTCGTAGCCACCCTGCTGCTGGCCGTAACCCTGGTCGTACCCGGGCTGCTGGCCACCCTGCTGTCCGTAGCCGTACTGGCCCTGCTGGCCGTACGGGTCACCCTGGTCGTATTGGCCGTAGCCGGGGGGCTGGCTCATTGCTGGGTCTCCTGCGTTGCTGGGTCGTGCCGCCCGCGGTGAACCGGCGCCTGAGGGGCGGGCGTCGGGATCGACGGACGAACGGGTCTTGAACTGTCCAGTATGCAGCGCCTCGTTGCGCTCGAGTGATACGACGACGTCACCATAGGTGTCCAGGCCTTCGGCGGCGAGGTGTTCCGCCACCGCCTTGGCCAGCACCTGGGTGACCCGTTGCTCGTCACCGGCCATGCGCTCGTGGTCAGCCGCCCCCAGGGACACGATGTAGTGATTGGGGGCGAGCTGCCGACCGCCTGCCAGCTCACGAACGTTCTCCTCACTCTCCCGCTCCAGGGCGATCGCCACTTCCTGCGTGACGACGTTGCCACCGAACATGCGCGCGAAAGTGTTCCCCACCAGGTTCTCGAGTCGTCTGTCAAAACGCTCGACGCGGCTCACCGGGGAAAACCTCCTCACACGTGTGCTTCCGCTATCGATCCTATCCGGGTGAGCCCGCCTCGACACGGCCCCCGGTGAAACCTGTGGAAACCACCTGCTAGTCTTCTCCTCGCTGTCAGTGAGAAGCACTCGGGCGAGTGGCGGAATGGCAGACGCGCACGGTTCAGGTCCGTGTGTCCGAAAGGACGTGAGGGTTCAACTCCCTCCTCGCCCACATCGAAAGGGCCCCGGCTGGTTGCCGGGGCCCTTTTTCGTGTGCATCGGACGGGCGGAGTCCTTCTGCTCAGGTGGGGAATATCACCCGTTTGGCTCTGCGTGGTGTTCGCTCACGGCTGAGTTCTGGGTGTATCAAGCCGTCGTTTTGGCGATCCACGCTGCCAGGATGTCGACTCGGCTCGCCGTTTCGATGCCCGCGTGGGGGCAGCCCGGGCCCGTCGCCTCCACGGCCACCAGTTCGGTCCCCGTGAAGTAGGGGGCTCCGGAGTCGTACGTGCAGGCGCTCGTCGTGATCTCGGGAGCCGCGCCGCGGACACCCAGGGTGGTCGGCTCCACCTTCGCGACCGCGACCGTGCCCTGCTGCATGCGGCTCGCCGGCTTGGGGTCCGTGCCCGTCAGGCTGCCCCAGCCCGCCAGGGTCAGCTGCCGGCCCACCTTCGGCGCCGTCGAGCCGGCCTTCAGGGGCTGGACCGTGCTCACCGGGGTGTCGAGCTTGATCAGGGCCACGTCGTTCTCGGTGGCCTGGACCACCTCGGTCACCTTGCGGGCGACGCCGGACTCCGTCGCCTCGTCGACCAGGCCCAGCGTCGCCGTCGTCGGGTAGGGGACCTTGCCCGAGACGCGGTTGCGGTTCGCGTCGTGGAAGCAGTGGCCCGTGGTCAGGACCCAGGCGGGCGCGATCAGGGAGCCGGTGCAAAAGCTGCTGTACGTCGAGCCGTCCGGACGCGGGATCTTCGTCATCGCGAGCTTCGCGACGAACCCGAACTGACCCGGTGGGACGTCCGAGCCGTGAGCGACCCTGGGCGCGGCGAAGGCGGCGGGGGCGGTGGTGATGGTCAGGACAACAGCGGCGAGCAGGGCGCGCAGGCGCATTCTTCCCCTTCGTCGAATCGATGGTCGACGTTCGACGTTAGGGCCGCCGCGCTCCCCGCGGAATTCCCTGGCCGGGCGTCACCCGGTGGACCACCGGGTGACGCCCGGACGGGTCAGCCGGTGTGCGAAGCGATCCAGTCCGCGACCACGTCCACGCGCGAAGTGGTCTCGAGCTGGTTGTGCGGGCAGTCCGGGCCGGTCGACTCGACGGACACCAGCTGCCCGCCGGACCCGCCCGCGACGAAGTAGGGCGCACCCGAGTCGTACACGCAGGCGCTGGTGGTCGTCGTCGGGGCGACACCCTGGACGCCGACCGTCGAGGCGGCGACCTGGCCGACCTTCACCGTGCCCTGCTGCAGCTTCGTGGACGGCGTCGGGTTGGTGGCCGTGAGGCTGCCCCAGCCGGCGAGGGTCAGCAGCTGCCCCACCGACGGCGTGACCCGGTTGACGGTCAGCGGCGTGATGCCGGTGACGTCCGCGTCCAGCGTCGCGATCGCGATGTCGTTGGCGCTCGCCTGGTAGACCGTGACGACGTTGCGCGTCACGCCCGGCGTGCTCTGGTCGACGGTGCCGAGCAGCACCGACGTCGGGTAGGGCACCGGTCCGGAGACGCGGTTGCGGTTGGCGTCGTGGAAGCAGTGGCCCGCGGTGATGATCCACTTCGCGGCGATCAGCGCGCCGGAACACGCGCTGTTGTACTTCGTGCCGTCGGGTTTCGGGATGTTCGTCATGGTCAGCTTCGCGGCGAACTGGAACGTCCCCGCCGGGACGTCGGAACCGTTGGCCACGGCCGAGGCCGGCGCCGCGGTCGCGAGACCGGCGGCCAACGTCAAAAGGGCAGCAGAGAACACAGCGCGAACGCGCATCGGTGGATCCCCCTTGTCACGCACCGGCGGTCCGGCGCCGGTGATCACCTTCGAGGGTAGCGACGGCTCGCGGCGCCGAACTGCGCTGCTTGGAGCAATAAAACGGCCCCCGGCGCGCTGCCGGGGGCCGTTTTGCCGGGAATCAGTCGGATCAGCCGGTGTGCGAGGCGATCCAGTCCGCGACCACGTCCACGCGGGCGGTGGTTTCGGCCTGGTCGTGGGGGCAGTCCGGGCCGTCGCTCTCGATGGACACCAGGCGGCCGCCGTTCTTGCCCGACGGGACGAAGTACGGCGCGCCCGAGTCGTACGTGCACGCGCTCGTCGTGGACGTCGGGGCCAGGCCCTTGATGCCGGTGTAGAGCGCGTCGACCGTGGCGACCTTCATCAGGCCCTGCTGGAGCTTCGTGCCCGGCGTCGGGTCGACGGCGGTGAGGCTGCCCCAGCCCGCCAGCACGACCTTCTGGTCCACCACCGGCGCCTTGTGGGCGATCGACAGCGGCTCGATCCCGTACACCGCCTTGTCGAGCTCCGCGATCGCGATGTCGTTGCTCGGTGACTGGTACACCGTCACGACGTTGCGGGTGACGCCCGGCTTGTCCACGGTCGTCGTGCCGAGCAGCACGGACGTCGGGTACGGCACCGGGCCGGACACCGGGTTGCGGGCCGCGTCGTGGAAGCAGTGCCCGGCCGTGATGATCCACTTCTTGGCGATCAGGGAACCCGAGCAGGCGCTGTTGTACTTGCTGCCGTCGGGTTTCGGGATGTCCGTCATGGTCAGTTTCGCGGCGAACTTGAACGTCCCCTGCGGGACGTCGGCGCCGTTGGCCACGGCCGAAGCCGGTGCCGCGGTGACCACCGCCGCGGCGAGCGCGAAGAGCGTTGCGGACAGAAGAGCGCGAGTGCGCATGGAAGAACCCCCGTTCAAGGCCGGCTTCGAGGCCGGCGACGGGGGCGAGACTAGCGAAAACGACCAAGCGGTGGCGGGAATCCCCCGCCACCGCCGAAAGTCAGTTAACGCCGACGAGGTCGACGACGAAGATCAGGGTCTCGCCGGGCTTGATGACGCCGCCCGCGCCGCGGTCGCCGTAGCCCAGGTGCGGCGGGATGACGAGCTTGCGGCGGCCACCGATCTTCATGCCCGCGACGCCCTGGTCCCAGCCGGAGATGACCTGGCCGGCGCCGAGGCCGAAGCGCAGCGGCTCACCGCGGTTCCAGGAAGCGTCGAACTCTTCGCCCGTCGAGTGCGAGACACCGACGTAGTGCACGGTGACGGCCTTGCCGGGCGTGGCCTCTGCGCCGTCACCAACCGTGATGTCGGTGATCTCGAGGTCGGCCGGAGGGGTGCCCTCGGGGCGGTCGATCTGGGGCTTTTCCAAGGTCATGGCACTCACCGTACCCACGCGCGCGAGGCTGCGCCGAACGGACTACGTCCAAGGGCTGAAAAACGCGAAAAGTCTTCACACTTCTGCTACTGCTCGGTAGCGTGCGCTTCGTCACTCTTCTGACTGAGGGGAGCCCGGCATGCGACGTGGCATCCGCGCCCTGACCTTGACGGCACTGGGGGCCCTCGTGGCCGGCCTCACCCAAGTCGCCGTCACCGCTCCGGCCGCCCAGGCGGCCGCGTCGCCCGACGACTACTGCGGGGGGCAGTGCAACGACATCCTGCCGCCCGGCGAACAGGGCAGCGCCACCCTCGCCGAGATCCTGGCGCACAAGGTGCTCGGCACCCGGCCCGACCACGCGGCGGACCAGATCGGCAAGTACTCGTCCCTGGCGGGCGGCTACAAGACGCTGACCACCGGCACGATCAGCCAGTACTTCAACGACTCCTCGTTCGGCGTCGCGGCCGACCAGGTCGCCAGTACGACGAAGCCGCGTTCGGACGTCACGATCGTGCGGGACAAGGCACTCGGCGTCCCGCACATCACCGGGACCACCCGCGCCGGCACCGAGTTCGGCGCCGGGTACGCCGCCGCGCAGGACCGGCTGTGGCTGATGGACGTGCTGCGCCACGCCGCCCGCGGTCAGGTCACGCCGTTCGCCGGTGGCGCCGAGGCCAACCGCGAGCTCGAGCAGCAGTTCTTCTCGAACGCGCCGTACACCGAGACCGAGCTGCAGCAGCAGATCGACCGCGTCGCGAGCAACGGCCCGCGTGGCGCGCAGGGTCTCGCCGACGCGCAGGCCTACATCGACGGCATCAACAAGTACATCGACGACTCCCACAGCGGCCGGTACTTCCCGGGCGAGTACGTGCTGACCGGGCACGTCGACGCGATCACCAACGCCGGCACGATCGACCCGTTCAAGCTCACCGACCTCGTCGCGCTCGCCTCGCTGGTCGGCGCCGAGTTCGGCGCGGGCGGCGGCGGCGAGGTGCAGAACGCCGTCGCGAAGCTCGCGATGCAGGAGAAGTACGGCGTCGTGCAGGGCGAGAAGGTGTGGCAGAGCCTGCGCGCGGAGGACGACCCCGAAGCCGTCAAGACGCTGCACGACGGCCAGACCTTCCCGTACGGCAAGACGCCGGCCAACGCGGCCGGGCAGGCCCTGCCGGACAAGGGCTCGGTGACCGGGCAGCAGCTGGTGTTCGACAAGACCGGCTCGGCCTCGACCGCGACGCCGTCCACTGTGGACGTCCCCGCGCCCGCCGAGCAGGAGCCCGCCCGCGGGATGTTCGACAACGGCGTGCTGCCGGGGAACATGCTGAGCGAGAAGCACGGCATGTCCAACGCGCTGCTCGTCTCCGGCGCGAAGACCGCCAGCGGCCACCCGGTCGCGGTGTTCGGCCCGCAGACCGGCTACTTCGCGCCGCAGCTGCTGCTGTTGCAGGAGCTGCAGGGCCCGGGCATCAGCTCGCGCGGCGCGGCCTTCGCCGGCCTGAGCATGTACACGCTCCTCGGCCGCGGCCAGGACTACTCGTGGAGCGCGACGACGTCCGCGCAGGACATCATCGACACCTACGCGCTGACGCTGTGCGACCCGAGCGGCAAGGCGCCGACGAAGGACTCGAACTACTACACCTGGCAAGGCCAGTGCATCCCGATGGACACCGTCGAGGTCAAGAACGCCTGGAAGCCGACCGTGGCCGACGGGACCGCGGCCGGCTCGTACACCTTGCGCAGCTACCGGACGAAGTACGGGCCGGTGCAGAGCCGGGCGACCGTGGGCGGCAAGCCGGTGGCGTACGCGGCCCTGCGCTCGTCCTACTTCCACGAAGTCGACTCGCTGATCGGCTTCCAGGAGCTGAACGACCCGGGCTTCGTCAAGTCCGCGGCCGACTTCCAGAAGGCCGCGGCCGACATCAACTACACGTTCAACTGGTTCTACGCCGACTCCAAGGACATCGCCTACTTCAACTCCGGCAGCAACCCGTCCCGGCAGTCCAATGTGGACCCGAACATGCCGGTGTGGGGCGACCAGGGCCACGACTGGAACGGCTGGAACCCGGCCGGCAACGTCGCGAACTACACGCCGGCGTCGCAGCACCCGCAGTCGATCAACCAGGACTACTACGTCAGCTGGAACAACGCGCAGGCCAACGGCTACGCGGCCGCGGGCGCGGACAAGTCCGCCGTGCACCGCGTCGACCTGCTCGACTCGCGCGTCAAGCAGCTGATCTCCAGCGGCACCAAGGTGACCCGGGTCAACCTGACCCAGGCCATGGAATCGGCCGCGCTCGCCGACCTGCGGGCCGAGCGCGTCCTGCCGCTGCTGCTGCAGGTGCTCGACAAGACGCCGACCACCGGCGCGGCCGCGGACGCCGAGGCGAAGCTCAAGACGTGGCTGACCCACGGTCAGCAGCGCACGGAGACTTCGCCGGGCAGCAAGGCGTACTCCGACGCCGACGCGATCCGCATCTTCGACGCCTGGTGGCCGCTGCTCGTCCAAGCCGAGTTCAAGCCGGATATGGGCGACGACGTCTACAACGCGATGACCGGCGTGCTGGGCATCAACGAAAGCCCGTCCGGCTTCCAGAACGGCAACGGCCAGCACACCGGCCAGCCCCACAAGGGCTCGTCGTTCCAGTTCGGCTGGTGGGGCTACGTCAGCAAGGACATCCGGCAGGTGCTCGGCCAGCCGGTGGCCGGCCCGCTCGGCCAGACGTTCTGCGGCGGCGGGAACGTCACGACGTGCCGCCAGGCGCTCGTCGACTCGCTGACCACGGCCGCCGGTCAGGCCGCGAACACCGTCTACCCCGGTGACGCGTCCTGCTCGGCCGGCGACCAGTGGTGCGCCGACACGATCGTGCACACCGCGCTCGGCGGCATCACGCAGGACAAGATCAGCTGGCAGAACCGCCCGACGTTCCAGCAGGTCGTCGAGTACACCGCCCACCGCGGGGACAACATCGCGAACCTCGCGCCGGGGAAGACGGTCAGCGCCACGAGCGCCGAGACCGGCTTGTACAACTCGCCGGCGTCGAACGCGATCGACGGGAACGCCTCGACCCGCTGGGCCAGCGACTGGAGCGACGACCAGGCGATCACCGTCGACCTCGGTTCGGTGCAGCAGGTCTCGCGGGTGGCGTTGAGCTGGGAGTCCGCGTACGGCAAGAGCTACAAGATCCAGACTTCGCCGGATGCGGTGAACTGGACGGACGCGGCGGTCGTCACGGACGGGAACGGCGGGCAGGACACGATCTCGTTCGCGCCGGCGTCGGCGAGGTTCGTCAAGATGCAAGGCGTCCAGCGCGGCACGAAGTACGGGTACTCGCTCTACGAGTTCGAGGTGTACACGCACTGAACGAGCCAGGCCGGGTCGCCCGCGGACGCGCGGACGGCCCGGCCGTCTTCGTCACAGTGACCGGCGCATGACCTGCGGTTACCGTGATCGCATGGACGACTGGACGCCCCGCACCAAGGCCATCGCCGCCGGCCGGCCGCACGGCCCCGGCGAGCCGCTCAACACCCCGCTCGTCGCCACCAGCACGTACCAGGCCGGTGGTGATTTCGTGTACGCGCGCGGCGACGGGACGCCGACCTGGCACGCGCTCGAGGAAACCATCGGCGCGCTGGAAGGCGGGATCGCGACGGCGTTCGCGTCCGGCGTCGCGACGCTGTCCGCGGTGCTGGACCTGCTGCCGGTCGGGTCGCGGGTGGTCGTGCCGACGTTCAGCTACGCCGTGACGCGCGGCGTGCTCGCCCACGCGCAGAAGCTCGGCAAGCTCGCTGTCACCGAGCTCGACCCGACCGACACCGAGGCCTGGGTCGCCGAAGCCGCGACGTCCGACCTGGTCTGGCTCGAGTCGCCGACCAACCCGACGCTCGACGTGATGGACATCGAGACGATCGCCGCCGCCGCGCGCGGCCGGGTCGTCGTCGACAACACCTTCGCGACGCCGTTGCAGCAGCGGCCCCTGGAGCTGGGCGCCGACGTCGTCGTGCACAGCGCGACCAAGCTGATCGGCGGGCACAGCGACCTGCTGCTGGGCATCACGGTGGCCAAGGACCCGGCTGTCGCGGAGGAGCTTCGCGGTGCACGGACGCGCGTCGGCTCGACGCCGGGCGCGCTCGAAGCGTGGCTCGCGCTGCGCGGCTTGCGGACGATGCCGGTCCGGCTGGCCGAGCAGTCCCGCACCGCAGCGCTGCTGGCGTCGCGCCTGGGCGAGCACCCCGCGGTGACTCGCGTGCGTTACCCCGGCTTCGGGATGATGGTCGCCTTCGAGCTGGCCGACGCCGAAACGGCCGACCGGTTCTGCGCGTCGGTCCGCCTGATCGTCCCGGCGACGAGCCTCGGCGGCGTCGAGAGCCTGGTCGAACGGCGCGCGTGGCTCCCGGGCGAAGAGCGTGTGCCCGCGGGTTTGATCCGGTTCAGCGTCGGTCTTGAGGATCCTGACGACCTGTGGCGGGACCTGAACAGCGCGTTAGCGGAGTAACGCCCGTCGGCGAATCCTCGATAGTCGCGGCAATCAGGTCAACCGCCGTTGGGAGTCATCGTGGGTAGAACGCTGAACCGGGTCGCGGGTGTCGTTTCGGCGGCGGCGCTGGCCACCTTCGTCGCCGCGCCGGTCGCGCTGGCGCAGGAGACGGACACCACCACCCCGGAGACGACGACCACGACGTCCACTTCGGAAACGACGACGACCACGACGGCTCCGACCTCGACGACGGCGACCACGACCCCGTCGACCCCGGTCACCACCACGACGACGGGAACCACCTCGGCGCCGTCCACGACCGGCACCAAGCCGGAGACCTCGACTTCGACTTCCGCATCCAGCGAACCGCCGAAGGACGACTACCAGGACAACACCGGCCACGGCTTCGTCGGCCTCGGCGGCGAAGGCGTCCTGGTCATCGCTTGCGCGTCCGGCAAAATCGGTCCGGTCGAGACCCAGTACCTGACCATCACCGGTGGCCCGGACCAAGACGAGGCCGACCCTCGCCTGCACAACTACTCGATTCGTGTCGTCGACGCCCCGGCCGGCACCACGACGGCCAAGTTCAGCTGGACCTGCGACGGCGTCGAGGGCAACGGCATCGTCGACTTCCAGCAGCCGGAGGAGCCGCCGACCTCGACGAGCCCGAGCACCAGCACGGTCCCGTCGAGCACCGCACCGGTCACCACGGCGACCAGCTCCGCTCCCGGCAACGCTGCTCCGAAGGCCCAGGTCAAGGTCACGCCCCAGGGCGGGATCGAGACCGGCTTCGGCGGCACGGCCAGGTGACGATCCGCCGGGCGGGCGCGGTCCTCGCGCTCGTCCTGACGCTGGCCGCCTGCAGTACTCCCGAGCAGCCGAAGGCGGCGGCGCCGGTTCCGGCCTCGGTGCCGGTGACCGCGCCGTTCAAGGGACTCCGGCCGACCTCGGTGAAGATCCCCAAGATCGGCGCGGAGTCCAGCCTCCTCGCCGTGGCGGTCAAGACCGACGGCTCGATCTCCGTTCCCTCGGTGCACCAGCCGATGCAGGCGGCCTGGTACAAGCTTTCGCCGGTGCCCGGGGACGTCGGCCCGGCTATCGTGCTCGGGCACGTCGACGGCGACAAGAAGCCCGGCATCTTTTACAAGCTCAAGGACCTCGCGCCCGGCGACGAGGTCGACATCGACCGCAGTGACGGTAGGACGCTGAAGTTCGTCGTCGACCGCGTCACGCAGGTTCCGAAGGACACGTTCCCGAAGGACGCCGTGTACGGCAACAGCGACAAGCCCGAGCTGCGGCTGATCACCTGCGGTGGCGCGTTCGACCACGCCGAGCACAGCTACGAGGACAACATCGTCGTCTACGCGAACCTCGCGGCTTAGCCGACGCCGCCCGGGTACGGGAACTTCGGCTCGAGCACGGTCCCGGGACACACCCAGCGGCGCATGCCCGCGTCGCAGGCGGCGTAGCCCCAGTTGATCAGGTTGTCCTGCACCTTTTCGGACATCCTGGTCAGCCGCGTCTTGGTTTCGGCCAGCGCGCGCGTCCGATCGATCGGTGCGGGCAGCGCGTCCGGCAGCCCGAAGTGCGTGATGTCGCTGTAGGTCGCCCAGTACGTGCCGGCGAACTGCTTGTCCTGGTAGGACTTCAGCAGCGAGCCGGTGCGCAGCTCGCGGACCTGGTTGTCCATCACGGTCAGCACGCGGAACAGCTGCATCGGCCAGTTGTGCTTCGGCCGTTCCTCGTGCTTCATCTTCTTGCCCGCGTCGCTGACCAGGACGGTCGCGCGCTGGTTCTCGATCGGGTCGAGGCCGAGGTTGTCGTACACGCCGGCGTCGCTGAGCACGATCTTTCGGTCCGGCTTGTGCGGATCCGGGATCACGACCGGGGAAAGCAGCGGCGGGAAGGCCGACGACGCGGCCACGGCGGTCGCCAGCGGCACCTGCCCGTGCGGGCCCTGCTGCCGGAAGAACCACCACAGCGAGCCGTCCTGCAGGCTGGTCGCGGTGAACACGAAGTTCGGGCCGGCCGGGTCGAGGTCCGCGAGGCGGCAGTCGCCGAAGAGGTGCTTCGCGTAGCGGCGACCCAATTCCTCACCGGCGCTGCGCCACGGCATCACCATGGCCTTCAGCGTCACCGGGACGTCGAGGTTCGTGCGGGCCAGTTTCCGCAGCGGCTGCAGGACTTCCTTGCCGAAGTTCTCCGCGACGCCGTCGTCGCCGAACCACAGCCTGTGCCACGCGTGCGCCAGGACACCGGCGGCGATCGAACCGCCGGAGACGCTGGAGACGGTGGTCAGCTTCGGCAGCCAGCCGAGTTCGTTGAGCCGCCAGAGCGCGCCGGCGTGGAAGAGCATCGCGCGGTAACCGCCCCCGGACAGCGCGAGCCCGACGCCGTCCCGTTTCGCCGTGTCCATCGCGCCCAGTCTAGGACCGCAGCAACGGCGCGAGCAGCGGCCGTTGCGCGGCGGGCACGTATTCGGCGTAGTTGTCGTACAACGCCTGCTTGGCCAGGTGGGCCGCGCCGGCGCCGTCGGCCGAGCGGATCGCGTCGAGCACCTCGGCGTGGTGGGAGAGCCACGCGCGCATCAGCGACGTCCGGTTGCTGGCGTGTTCCAGCTTGTCTTCGATCAGTTCCAGCACGACGCCGCGCACGACTTCTTCGCTGACCACCAGCAGGGGATTGCGCGAGATGCGCGCGATGACTTCGTGGAAGGCGACGTCGGCGCGGCTGAACTCCGCGTAGCCGTGTGAGACGCCTTCGCGCATCGCTTCCCACGCCGCGTCGAGCCCGGCCAGGTCGTCGTCGGTGCGGAGCTCGGCGGCGAGCAGGTGGGCCGAGCCGTCGAGGATCATCCGGAACTGCAACAGCTCGGCGAGCCCGACGTGGTCGGCGCGCGCGAGCCGGTGCATGGACCGGTGCAACGCGGCGGGTGACGCGGCCAGCACCTCGGGCCCACGCGGGTCGCCGGGTCGCGACCGGATCATCTCCGCGGCCTGGAGAACGCGCAGGGCTTCCCGGACCGTCGAGCGGCCGACACCGAACTGCGTCATCAGCTCGCGTTCGCTCGGCAGGCGTTCCCCCGGCTTGAGCGCGCCGCTGACCACGGCCTGCTCGATCTGCTCGACGACCCGCTCGTACGCGCGGACCGGAGCCACCGGTTCGAACCGCATCCCTTGACCTCGTCGTCCGCTCAGTGCAGGCTACTGGTCAGACCAGTGTACCGACCTGGAGGCCGAATGAAAGCCCGACTTCACGTGCTGGCAGTGGCGCTGCTGCTCGTGGTGTCCGGCTGCTCGGCCGGCTCGTCGGCCAGCGTTTCCGCTGGTCCGGACACACTTTCCGTCGGCTTCACGGCCGAGCCGGCGAACTTCGACTTCACCCGCACCGACGGCGCCGCGATCCCGCAGGCGCTGCTCTACAACGTCTACGAAGGCCTGGTGAAGCTCGACTCGCAGGGCCGGGTCGTGCCGTTGTTGGCAAAGTCGTGGACGATCAGCCCGGACCGGAAGACCTACGACTTTCAGCTGCAGCCCGGCGTCAAGTTCAGCAACGGCGCGCCGTTCACCGCCGAGGACGTCAAGTTCTCCTTGCTGCGCGTGAAGACCGACTGGACGATCTCGATCAAGTCCACGATGGACGTCGTCGACCACGTCGACGTCGTCGCGCCGGACCACGCGCGGGTCGTGCTCTCGAAGCCGTCCAACGGCTGGCTGTTCAGCCTCACCAGCCGGCTCGGCGCGATGTTCAGCCCGACCGGTGTCGCCGACCTGGCGAACAAGCCGATCGGGACCGGGCCGTACGTCGTGGCCGCTCGCAAGCGCGGCGACTCGGTGGTGCTGAAGGCGAATCCGGCGTACTGGGGCCGGAAACCGGCGTACAAAACGGTCGTCCTCAAGTACATCAAGGACCCGACGGCGTTGAACAACGCGCTCTACAGCAACGGCATCGACGTCATCTCGGCGATCACCGCGCCGGACTCGATCCCGCAGTTCCAGGCCGACGACCGGTTCCAGGTCGTCCAGGGCACGTCGAACAGCGAGGTCACGCTGGCCATGAACAACGCGCGGGCGCCGCTCAACGACGTCCGCGTGCGCCAGGCGCTGACCTACGCGATCGACCGGAAGGCGTTGCTGGACACGGCATGGGCGGGTCGCGGCACGCTGATCGGCAGCATGGTCCCGCCGACCGACCCCTGGTACGAGGACCTGGCGAATGTCTACCCGTTCGATCCCGCGAAGGCGAAGGCGCTGCTGACCGAGGCCGGCGCGACGAACCTGAACCTGCGGCTGCGGATCCCGAACCTGCCGTACGCGGTGTCAGCGGCGCAGGTCGTCCAGTCGCAACTCGCCGACGTCGGCGTGCGGACGACGATCGAACCCCTCGACTTCCCTGCGGTGTGGCTGAAGCAGGTGTTCACCGACCACGACTACGACCTGTCGATCATCCAGCACGTCGAGGCCCGTGACATCACGACGTTCGGGAAGCCGAAGTACTACTGGGGTTACGACAGCAAGCGCGTCCAGCAGCTGCTCGCCGACGCCGACAGCGGGACGCCGGAGCAGCAGGTCGCGGACATGAAGCAGGTGGCGCGGCAGCTGAACACCGATGCCGCCGCCGACTGGCTGTTCCTGTTCCCCAACGTCATCGTCGCGAAGGCCAAGGTCGGCGGGTTCGTCCAGAACCAGGTGAGCGAGTCGTTCGACCTCACCGGATTGGCACCGCGATGACGGCCAGGGTGCTACGCCGGGTGGCGATCTTCGTGGTCAGCGTGCTGGTCGCGTCGATCGTGGTGTTCCTGTTCATGGCCGTGCTGCCGGGCGATCCGGCGCAGGTCGCGCTGGGCGTCAACGCGACGCCGGAGCTGCTGGCCAAGACACGCGCGGAGTTCGGCATCGACCGGCCGCTGGTCACGCAGTACTTCGACTGGATCGGCGGCGTGCTGCACGGCGACTTCGGCCGCTCGTACGTCACGCGTGACACCATCGGCCCGCAGCTGCTCGACCGGCTGGGCGTCACGTTGTGGCTGGTCGGCGCGGGAATGCTGGTGGCGCTGGTGATCGCCATCCCGGCGGGCACGTTCGCCGCCGTGAAGCACCGGAAGGCGTCCGGTGCGGGCGTTTCCGGGCTGTCGCAGATCGGCGTCGCGATTCCCGCGTTCCTCGCCGGGATCATCCTCGTGCAGATCTTCGCCGTGCAGCTGCGCTGGCTGCCGTCCGGCGGGTGGACGCCGCCGGACCAGGACTTCGGCGAGTTCTTCCGCGGGCTCGTTCTTCCCGCGTTGTCCCTCGGTTTGGTGCAGGGTGCGGTGCTCACGCGCTATGTGCGGTCGGCCGTGCTCGACACGCTGGGCCAGGACTATCTCCGGACCGCGCGGTCCAAAGGTCTGCGCCCGGGACAAGCGTTGGTGCGTCACGGATTGCGCAACGCGTCGGTCCCCGTCGTCACCGTGCTCGGCCTGCAGCTGGCGACGCTGCTGATCGGCGCGGTCGTCGTCGAGCGCGTGTTCGTGCTGCCCGGCCTGGGCTCGATGCTGCTGGACGCGGTGTCGTCGCGTGACCTGCTGACCGTGCAGGGAATCGTGCTCGTCCTGGTGGTCGGAGTACTGCTGGTCAACTTCGTCGTCGATCTCCTCTACACCGTGCTCGACCCGCGATTGCGAGGTTCGTGATGCGCAATCTCGTCATCGGCGGGGTGCTCGTCGGCCTGGTGGTGCTGGCCGCGGCGCTGTCGTTCTTCTGGACGCCGTTCGACCCGGTGAAGGTCGACGCGGCCCACCGGCTGCTGGGTTTCGGCGGAGAGAACCTCTTCGGCACCGACAAGTTCGGCCGTGACCTGCTCAGCCAGATCATGGTCGGCGCGCGGACCACGCTGTACGTCGGTGTGGTCGCGGTCGGCATCGCCGCGGTGATCGGCACGCCGTTGGGCATCCTCGCCGGCATGTCCCCGCGGTGGCTGGGTGAGTTCGTCATGCGCGTCAACGACCTCGTGCTCGCGTTCCCCGCGCTGCTGCTGGCGATCATGTTCGGCGCGGTGTTCGGGGCGGACACGCTGACCGCGATGGTCGCGATCGGCATCGCGACGATCCCGTCGTTCGCGCGGATCGCCCGGTCCGGGACGCTGCAGGTGATGAGCACCGAGTTCGTGCTCGCCGCGCGCGCCGGCGGCCGGTCGAAGCTGACCATCGCCGTTCGGCACGTGCTGCCGAACATCTCGGGACTGCTGATCGTGCAGGCGTCGGTGTCGTTCGCGATCGCCGTGCTCGCCGAAGCGGCGCTGTCGTTCCTCGGGTTCGGCACGCGGCCGCCGACGCCGTCGTGGGGCCGGATGCTGCAGGAGTCCCAGGAGCTGCTGACCGTGCAACCGCGGCTGGCGCTGGTGCCGGGCATCGCGATCGCCATCGCCGTCCTCGGGTTCAACCTCCTCGGCGACGGCCTGCGCGACCGCCTGGACCCCCGATTGGCGGCGAAGGTATGACGGTCTCGGTGTCGGGGCTCAGCGTTTCTTCGCTCGTCCGTGATGTCTCGTTCGAGATCGGCGAGGGCGAGCGCGTCGGGCTGATCGGAGAGTCCGGGTCCGGGAAGTCGTTGACGGCGCTGTCGATCATGGGCCTGCTGCCCGAGGAGCTGCGCGCGTCCGGTTCGATCCGGCTCGGCGACCGCGAGCTGCTCGGAATGTCCGAAAAGGACCTGTCCCGGCTGCGCGGCAACGAGCTGGCGATGGTCTTCCAGGAGCCGATGACGGCGTTGAACCCGGCCATGCGCGTCGGCCGCCAGGTCACCGAACCCGGCCGGATCCACGGCCGTCGTCACCGCGCGGAAGCACTCCTCGACGCGGTGGGCCTGCCGGGCACGGCCCGCGCCTACCCGCACCAATTGTCCGGCGGCCAGCGGCAGCGGGTGGTGCTGGCGATGGCGCTGGCCAACGAGCCGTCGCTGCTGATCTGCGACGAGCCCACGACCGCCCTCGACGTCACGGTCCAAGCCCAGATCCTCTCGCTCATCAAGACGTCGCTTTCCCGTGAAAGCTCCCTTCTCTTCATCACCCACGACCTCGCGGTGGTCGCGTCGGTGTGCGAGCGCGTGCTGGTGATGCTGGACGGCGAGATCGTCGAAGCGGGCTCGACGCGCGAAGTCCTGACGTCGCCGAAGCACGAGTACACGCGCAAGCTCCTCGACGCCTCGGACCTGGAGGCCCGGCGATGACGATCATCGAAGTCCGCGACCTCGAACGCCGGTACGCCCGGCGGGACGTGCACGCGCTGCGCGGCATCAGCTTCGACGTCGAAGCGGGGCAGCGGTTCGGCATCGTCGGCGAGTCCGGCTCGGGCAAGTCGACGCTGGTCCGGCTGCTGGCCGCGCTCGACAAGCCGACCGCCGGCAAGGTCTCGTTCCAGGGCCGGCGCATCGACGACCTGCCGGAACGCAAACTCGGTTTCCTGCGGTCGGAGCTGCAGATCGTCTTCCAGGACCCGATGGGTTCGCTCGACCCGCGGATGCGCGTCGCCGACATCATCTCCGAGCCGCTCGGCCGCCGGAACTCCAAACTCGTCGACGAACTGCTGGCGGCGGTCGGACTTCCCGCGGACGCGGCGGGGCGGTACCCGCACCAGTTCTCCGGCGGCCAGCGGCAGCGGATCTCGATCGCCCGCGCGCTGGCGCCGAACCCGAGCGTGCTGATCGCCGACGAGCCGGTCAGCGCGCTCGATGTGTCGGTGCGCGGCCAGATCCTCGACCTGCTCGCGTCACTGGTGGAGCAGTTCGCGCTGACGCTGATCTTCGTGTCGCACGACCTCGGCGTCGTCCGGCACGTCTGCGATCGGGTCGCGGTCATGCGCCACGGCGAGATCGTCGAGCTGGGAGACGCGTCGCAGGTCTATGACGCGCCGCAGCACGAATACACCCGGGAACTGCTCGCCGCCGCACCGAACCTGCGCGCGGAGCTGGCCCGGTTGAGCGGAGGTGAAGATGGCTGACTACCCGGACGGCCTGCCGGTCGGCACCGGCTGGGTGTCCACTGTGGATACCGAAGAAATCGTTTTCCCTTACGACGGGAGTGTCGTCGGCACCGCGCCGATCGGGACGCCGGAGCTGGCTCGACGTGCTGTCGACGAGGCTGTCGCCGTCGCGCGTGAAGTGGCTTCGCTGCCTTCGCGGACTCGCCGCAAGCTGCTCAACGACGTCGCTGCCGCACTGGCCGAGCGGCGGGGAGAGTTCGAGAACCTGCTCGTCCTGGAAACCGGAAAGCCGCTGGTCGACTGCCGCGTCGAGGTCGCCCGCACGATCGTCACCTGGGAAGCCGCGGCCGAAGAGGTGTCGCGGCTGCACGGCGAGACCGTGCCGCTGGACCTCCTGCCCTCCGGCGACGGACTAGTCGGGTTTTGGAAGCGCAAGCCGATCGGTGTCGTCGTCGGCATCGCGGGTTTCAACTACCCACTGCTGCTGGCGTCGCACAAGATCGCGCCCGCCATCGCCGCGGGCTGCCCGGTGATCGTCAAGCCGGCGCCACAGACCCCGCTGGCCACGCTCTGGCTGGTGCACCTCGTGCGTTCGATGGCGCCGCTCGCCGCCATGGTCCAGCTGGTCACCGGGGACGCGTCCGTGGGTGCGGCGCTGACGACCGACCGCCGGATCGGCGCGGTGTCCTTCACCGGCTCGGCCGCGGTCGGGCACCGCATCGCCCGCGACGCGGCCCCGACGAAGACGCTGCTGGAGCTGGGCTCGAACGCCGCCTTGGTCGTCGCCGGCGACGCCGACCTCGAGGCCGCGGTGGACGCCGTGGTGCGCGGCGGCTTCTACGCGTCCGGCCAGGCGTGCATCTCGGTGCAGCGGGTCTTGGTCGTTTCTTCGATCGCCGAGGAGTTCACCGGACGGCTGCTGGCCCGGCTCGACGAGGTCGTCGTCGGCGATCCGCGTGACGAGAAGACGCGCGTGTCGGCGCTGATCGACGCCGGGTCGACCCAGCGGGTGTCGGCTTGGATCCAGAAGGCCGTCGACGCCGGCGCGCGGCAGGTCGGCGGCGGAATCGACGGCACGGCGCTGCGTCCGACGGTCCTCCTGGACGTCCCGGACGGCGTCGCGGCCTGGGACGAAGAGATCTTCGGCCCGGTCGTCTGCCTGCGCACAGTGTCTGATGTGGACGAAGCGTTCGCCGCGGTGAACGCCTCCCGCTACGGTCTCCACGCCAGCGTCTACAGCCGGTCCCTGAACACGGCGTTCCGCGCGCTCGACGAGTTGGAGGTCGGGGGCGTCGTCGTCAACGAGGTGCCCGGCTTCCGCTCCGACACCATGCCCTACGGCGGGGTGAAGGACTCCGGCATCGGCCGCGAAGGGCCGCGGTTCGCCGTCGAGGAACTGACCGTGACGAGGATGGCGGTGCTGCGCCCGTGAACTACGAGAACCTCTTCCGCCTGGACGGCCGCCGGGCCGTCGTGCTCGGCGCGGGCGGCATCGGCCGCGAAGCCGCGCGGGCGCTGGCCGCGCACGGTGCCGACGTGGTGTGCGCCGACCGCGACCTCGAAGCCGCACGCGAGACCGGCGTCGGCGAGGCGTACGAGATCGACCTGCTCGAACCCGGCGCCGTCGACCGCGCCGCGACGGACCTCGGCCCGCAGGACGTCGTCGTGCTGACCGCCGCGACGAACGTCCGCAAACGTTTGCTGGACTACACGCGGGACGAGTTCGACCGGGTCATCGCGCTGAACCTCGGCGTGAGTTTCGAGGTCGTCCGCGTCTTCGGCGCCGACATGGTCGCGCGCGGGCGGGGGAGCATCATCGGCTTCTCGTCGATCCGCGGGACGACCGTCGAGCCCGGTCAAGGCCCGTACGCGGCAACGAAAGCCGGTCTCGTCCAGCTGTTCCGGACGGCCGCCGCGGAGTTCGGCCCGGCCGGGGTGCGGGTAAACGCGATCGCCCCCGGCGTCGTCGAAACCCCGCTGACCGCGCAGATCAAGGCGAACCCCGAGTGGTACGACGCGTACGCGACGAAGGGCGCCTTGGGGCGCTGGGCGCGTCCGGACGAGCTGGCCGGCGCCGTCGTGTACCTCGCTTCGGACGCTTCGTCGTTCGTGACCGGCTCCGTGCTCGCCGTCGACGGTGGCTGGACCGCCGTCGACGGCCGCTTCGAACCGCCCGCCTCTTGAGGAGCGTTCATGCCTGAGTTGCCCGACCTGACCGCCGTCGAACTCGTCGCGCAGTACCGCGCGAAGACGCTCTCGCCGGTCGAGGTGACCGAAGCCGTCCTCGCGCGCATCGAGGCGCGAGAGCCCGAGCTCCACGCTTTGTACGCGTACGACCCTTCGGGCGCGCGAGAGGATGCGAAGGCGGCTGAAGCGCGTTGGCACTCAGGCGAACCGCTGGGCCCGATCGACGGCGTCCCGCTGACGCTCAAGGAGAACATCGCGACCCGCGGCACGCCGGTTCCGCTGGGCACGGCGGCCACCGCGCTGGTCCCGGCCGCCGAGGACGCGCCGGCGGCCGCGCGCGTCCGTGAATCCGGCGGTGTGCTGCTCGCCAAGACGACGATGCCGGACTACGGGATGCTGACGTCCGGGCTGTCGAGCTTCCACGAGACGGCGCGGAACCCGTGGCGGCCGTCGGCTTCGCCGGGCGGGTCGAGTGCGGGTGCGGGCGCGGCCGGCGCCGCGGGGTACGGCCCGCTGCACGTCGGCACCGACATCGGCGGCTCGGTCCGGCTGCCCGCGGGCTGGTGCGGGCTGGTCGGGCTGAAGCCGAGCTTCGGCCGCGTGCCGGTCGACCCGCCGTTCCTCGGCCGCGTCGCCGGCCCGATGACCCGCACGGTCGCCGACACGGCGTTGCTGATGAGCGTCCTGTCCGGACCCGACGCGCGGGACCACCTGAGCCTGCCGCCGGCCGAGCTGGACTGGTCTTCCCTCGACTGTTCTCTCCAAGGACTGCGTGTCGGCCTGCACCTCGACCCCGGCGTCGGCCTTCCGGTGGACCCGGCGACGCGCGACGCGGTCACGGCGGCGGCCCGGGCCTTCGAAGCCGCGGGCGCGGTCGTCGAGCCGGTCGGGCCGTTCCTCACGCGCGAGATGCTCAGCGGCCTGGACGTCTTCTGGCGCACGCGCGCCTGGTCGGACATGGTGGCGTTGCCGGCGGAGCGCCGCGCGAAGGTCCTTCCGTACATCGCGGACTGGGCCGCGGGCGGCGCGGAGCTGTCCGGAGTGGACGTCTACCGCGGCTTCGCCCAGATCGACGCGATCAGCGTGGCGGCCCTGCGCGCGACGTCGGCGTTCGACATCGTGCTGTCGCCGACGTGCCCGGTCGCGGCCCCGCCGGCGGAGTGGGCGTCGCCGACGAACGACCCGGCCCGCCCGTTCGAGCACATCGCGTTCACGGTGCCGTACAACATGTCCGGCCAGCCGTCGGTGTCGCTGAACTGCGGCTACACGGACGACGGCCGTCCGATCGGCCTCCAGCTCACGGGCCGCCGCTTCGACGACGTCGGCGTCCTGCGCGCGGCCGCGGCGTACGAAGGCCTTCGCGAGCCGCAGCGACCCTGGCCGATCGGATAGGGAAGAAAGTCCGGGCCCGCGGCGAAGTGGTGGTGAAGCTGTCGCCGACGGGAAGGGACCCCATGACAGAGGCAGGCCCATGACGGCCGCCCCGGTGCTCGGCACCGAGCAGTTCACCGACGTCCACGACCGTCATTTCGCCGCGATCTACCGCTACGTGGCCGGACGGCTCGGCGCGCAAGCCGCCGAGGACATCGCCGCCGAGACGTTCCTCGTGGCCTTCGACCGCCGGAAGACGTTCGACCCCACCCGCGGCGACCTGCGTGCCTGGCTGTTCGGCATCGCGACGAACCTGGTGTCGCGGCACCGCCGCAAGGAAGCCCGGCACTACCGCGCGCTGTCGCGGCTCGAGGCTCCCCGGCCCGCCGAGGGCCACGAAAACCGCGTCGTCACGAGCGGGCAGCTGGGAAAAGCGTTGACGCGGCTGACCGCCGGCGAACGCGACGTCCTGCTTCTGGTCGCCCTCGCCGACCTCGGCTACGCGCAGGTCGCCGAGGCACTCGGCATCTCCCCGGGCACGGTCGGCTCCCGGCTGACGCGCGCCCGCAAGAAGCTCACCCCCGTTCTCGCTCCGGAGGCCACCGATGAATGACCTCGAGACCCTGCGCACGGCGCTCCTGCCCGACGAGCCGTCCCAGGACGTCGTCGACCGCAGCCGGCACCGGCTGCAGAACCGGATGCTCGGCCGCCGCCGGCGGATCCGCCCGCTCGCGGTCGGCGCCGGCCTCGTCGCCACCGCGGCGGTCGCCGCCGGCGTCGTGGTGGTGGTGACCCGGCCCGCCGCCCCCGTCGAAACCCCGCCCCAGGCCGTGGCACCGGTCGAGACCGGTCCGGCGGTCCTGCTGGCCGCCGCCAAGGTCGCCGAGCACGCCCAGGTCGGCACCGGGAAGTACTGGCACACGACCACGAAGGTGGGCAAGGCGACCTGGGAGTACTGGACGACCACCGATGGGCAGGAGTGGTACCGCGACGAGAACCACGGCGGCAAACTCAGGCACATGCCCCGCGCCCGGCCCATCCGGATCAACGGCGACGACATCGTCACCCTCAGCACGATCTTGACGCTGCCCCCGGACCCGGCGGCCCTGCGAAACTGGCTCGTGGACGGGCTCACGCGGAGCCACTACCCGGCGGACCAGCTGGACATGGCGGTGCTCGGCTCCCTGATCGACCTGGTCTCCACCGTGCCGTCGCCCCCGGCGGTCCGGGCGGCGGCCTTCCGCGCGATCGCCGCGTACCCGGGCGTGCGCCCGCTGGACGACCGGAGCGTGCGGCTGCCGGGCGGCGGCCGTCTCGTCGTCGACCCGAAGACCGGCCAGGTGGACGGGTCATCGGTGTTCATCGGCCCGGACGGCAAACCGGTCACGAACGGGAACGGCGACACGTTCGCGGTCAGTGGCGAGTGGACGGACGACCTGCCGAAGTGAGCCGTCGGACCGGGGCCGTCAGCTCTTGACGGCCTCGGCCAGCGCCAGCACTCGCCGCGCGTTGTCGACGTGCAGGTTTTCGATCATCCGGCCGTCCACGGTGACCACACCGCTGCCGGCCTTCTCGAAAGCCTCGATGATCCGCCGCGACCGGTCGATCTCCTCCTCGGACGGCGCGAAGATCCGGTTGCACGGCTCGACCTGGCCCGGGTGGATGAGCGTCTTGCCGTCGAAGCCGTACTGACGGCCCTGCTTGCACTCCTCTTCGAACCCGGGAAGGTCCTTCACGTCGTTGTAGACGCCGTCGAGGATCACCTTGCCGGTCGCGCGCGCGGCCAGCAGGCACAGCGACAGCCCGCCGAGCAGCGGGCCGCGGCCCGGGACGAACTCCGCGTGCAGCTCCTTGGCCAGGTCGTTCGTGCCCATCACCAGCACGGTCAGCCGCTCGGAAGCCGCCGCGATCTCCTCCGCGTGCAGCATCGCGACCGGCGTCTCGACCATCGCCCAGATCTTCGTGTGCTCCGGCGCGCCGCCCAGCTCCAGCGCGCGCTCGATGTTGTGCACCTCGGCGGCCGAGTTCACCTTCGGCACGACGACCGCCGCGGGCCCGGCCGAAGCGGCCGCGCGGAGGTCGGCGTCGTGCCATTCGGTGTCGAGGCCGTTGACGCGGATCGTCACTTCGCGGTCGCCGTAGTCCCCGGAGGAAGCAGCCGCGCAGACGCGTTCGCGAGCGGCTTCCTTCGCGTCCGGCGCGACGGCGTCCTCCAGGTCGAGGATCAGCGCGTCCGCCGGGATGGTCTTGGCCTTCTCCAGCGCACGCTCGTTGGCGCCGGGCATGTAGAGAACGGAACGTCTCGGCTTCAGCTCGGTCATCCGAGGGCCTCCTTGGTGGCGGCGTCGTAGGCCGCGGCGAGCTCGGGGTCGTCCGCCGCGAGGGCGTCGGCCAGTTCGGCGACCACGCGGCACTGCTTCACCGACGCGTCGTCCTGCATCTTCCCGTCGATCATCACGGCGCCGGTGCCGTCGCCCATCTCGGCGATCACCTTGCGCGCCCAGGCCACATCGGACGGCGAAGGCGAGAAGACCTTCTTCGCGATGTCGATCTGCACCGGGTGCAGGCTCCACGCCCCGACGCAGCCCAGCAGGAACGCGTTGCGGAACTGGTCCTCGCACGCGACGACGTCGCGGATGTCCCCGAACGGCCCGTAGTACGGCAGGATCCCGTGCATCGCGCAGGCGTCGACCATCCGCGCGACCGTGTAGTGCCAGAGGTCCTGCTGGTAGGTCGTCCGGCCTTCGGTCAGGTCGTCGCCGGTCGGGTCGGTGCGCACGAGGTAGCCGGGGTGGCCGCCGCCGACGCGGGTCGTCTTCATGCGGCGGCTCGCGGCCAGGTCGGCCGGGCCGAGCGAGATCCCCTGCATGCGCGGGCTCGCGCCGGCGATCTCCTCCACGTTGGCCATGCCGCTCGCCGTCTCGAGGATCGCGTGCACCAGCAACGGCTTCGTCAGCCCGGCGCGCGCTTCGAGCTGGGCCAGCAGGCGGTCGACGTAGTGGATGTCCTGCGCGCCCTCGACCTTCGGCACCATGATCACGTCGAGCTTGTCGCCGATCTCGGTGACGAGCGTCACCAGGTCGTCGAGCACCCACGGCGAATCCAGGCTGTTGACCCGGGTCCACAGCTGCGTCTTCCCGAAGTCGTTCGCCTTGGCGATGGCGACGAGCCCGGCGCGCGCGGCCTCCTTGCGGTCGGCGCGCACGGCGTCCTCGAGGTTGCCCAGGAGGACGTCCACCTTCTTCGCGATGTCCGGCACCTTCGCCGCCATCTTCTCGTTGCCCGGGTCGAAGAAGTGGATCATCCGGGACGGCGTCACCGGGATCTCCCGCACGGGGGCGGGCGCGCCCAGGGCGAGCGGGGCGAAGAAGTCCTTCGGGGAGCGCATCGGTCCTCCACGGCGGCGACTAAGTGACTGGTGGGTAACTTTAGTCCGGGGCACGCGACACCGCTGCGGCGTAAGTCACCGCCGTGTGGGTGACGGTAGACATGCGCAGCTCAGCGGCCCGCGTCCACTGTGGATTTTCCCCGGGTTGCGCCGAACGGGCTAGTCGGGCCCGGTAGGCGAATCCTGCCCCCGGTAGTCGGTCGCGGGCGGACGGTAGTGCCAC
Organism: Amycolatopsis sp. NPDC051371; assembly: GCF_040682155.1. Taxonomy (NCBI): domain Bacteria; kingdom Bacillati; phylum Actinomycetota; class Actinomycetes; order Pseudonocardiales; family Pseudonocardiaceae; genus Amycolatopsis; species Amycolatopsis sp. NPDC051371. The sequence goes on along the minus strand of NZ_JBFBAG010000017.1, from coordinate 14,338 downwards.
TCACCCCGCGATCACTCGGTTGGCCGCACCGTTCGACCGAAGTCGGATGACCGCCTACCGACCGGTCATCGACCGCTGGGCGCCGCCGATCGCAGCCACTCGCACTACCCGGCGACGCCGCGCCGCCACGCTGTTAGACAGATTGAGTGCCGGTTTTCACCGGTCACGAAGCGGTGCAGGTTAGAAGGAGGCGGACTCGTGGCGGCTACACCTCAGAACACCGAGCGCTCGACGGTCGCCGGTGGCGCGAAGCGCAGCCGGTCGATGCCGAGCCGGGTGGTGCCGCCGATCGAGCTCCCCGCGAGCGTCGACGAACTCGCCCGCACCGCCGCCGCCCAGCTGGGCTGGAACGGCATCGTCCTCCCCGAGACCACCATCCTCGGCCGCAAGGTCTGCGTGGTCGCCAAGCTTCGCACCGACGTGCACGCCGAACGCATCGCGATGGGTGCCGGCCCGGTGGCCGACCGCGCCACCGTCGACACCTGGACCTGGCCGGAGCTGGCCGGAACCGCCCCCGCCCCGGCCGCCGAGATCGTCGGCGTCCTGGCCGTCGCGCGCCACTGGCGCACCGCGATGGCCTCCGCGGTTCCGTTCGCCCGCTACGGCGAGGCCGCGATGGTGCTGCCGTCGCCGGCCGTCCTCACCGAGGACTACGTCGGCAACTGTCTGCCGCGGGCCCGCGCGTACGGCCTCGCCGTCGTGACGGCCGACCCGAACGCGGTCGTCGACCTCGACCTCGAGGGCCGCACCGAGCGCGTCGTGCTGGCCGAGGACCCGGTCTCCCGCTTGGTGAACGAGCTCGTCTACGACCACCTGCTCCGCACGGCCGAGGCCCCCGCTTCCCTCGACTGACGGTCCGGAACGAACAGTAATAGGGTCGGCTCATGCGAGTCGTCATTGCAGGTGGACACGGTCAGATCGCGCTGCGGCTCGAGCGGCTGCTCGCCGCGCGCGGTGACGAAGCGGTCGGCATCATCCGCAACCCCGCCCACGCGGCGGACCTCGAGGCCGCCGGCGCCCAGGCCGTCGTGCTCGATCTGGAGAACTCCGATGTGGACGCCGTCGCCGAGGTCCTGACGGGCGCCGACGCCGCGATCTTCGCGGCCGGCGCCGGCCCGGGCAGCGGCACCGCCCGCAAGGACACTGTGGACAGGGGTGCTGCGGCGCTGTTCGCCGAAGCGGCGGAGCGAGCCGGGGTCCGGCGGCACATCCAGGTCGGCTCGATCGGTGCCGACAACCCGGAGAACCCCGACGTCACCGAGGAATTCCGGCACTACCTGCGCGCCAAGCGCGCGGCGGAGGACGACCTCAAGGCCCGCGACCTCGACTGGACGATCCTCCGGCCCGGGCAGCTGACCGACGATCCCGGCACCGGCCTGGTCCTGCTGGCCGAGCAGACCGGCCGCGGCCCGATCCCGCGCGACGACGTCGCCGCGGTGCTCGTCGGCCTGCTGGACGCGCCGGAGTCCGCGCGGCGCACCCTGACGCTGATCTCTGGTGAGGTCGCGATCGGCGAAGCGATCTCCGCGCTGTGATCAACCAGGCTTCGAGAGAGATCGCCGTCTTCAGCGGCAGCGCGCACCCCGAGCTGGCCGAAGAGATCTGCGCCCAGCTCGGCGTTCCGCTGCGGCCGGCCGAGGTCCGGCGGTTCGCGAACGACTGCCTCGAGGTGCAGCTGCAGGCGAACTGCCGTGAGCGCGACGTCTTCATCATCCAGCCGCTCGTGAAGCCGGTGCAGGAGCACCTCGTCGAGCTGCTGCTGATGCTCGACGCGGCGCGCGGTGCGTCGGCGTCGCGGATCACCGCCGTGATGCCGCACTACTCGTACGCGCGCTCGGACAAGAAGGACGCGCCGCGCATCTCCATCGGCGGCCGCCTGGTCGCCGACCTGCTGACCACGGCCGGTGCGAACCGCGTGCTCGCGATGACCCTGCACTCACCGCAGGTCCATGGCTTCTTCAGCGTCCCGGTCGACCACCTGCACGCGCTGCAGGAGCTGGCCAAGCACTTCCGCCAGTACGACCTCTCGCGCACCACCGTCGTCTCACCCGACCTGGGTAACGCGAAGGAGGCGTCGCACTTCGCGCGGCTCCTCGGCGTCCAGGTCGCGGCCGGCGCGAAGGAGCGCTTCCCGGACGACCGCGTCCAGATCAGCTCGGTGATCGGCGAGATCACCGGCCGCGACGTGATCGTGCTGGACGACGAGATCGCCAAGGGCAGCACGGTGCTGGAACTGCTGGACAAGCTGGCCGAGCTGGAGCCGCGGTCGATCCGGGTGGCGTGCACGCATGGGCTGTTCGCGGCGAAGGCCATCGAGCGCATCGGCAGCCGGCCGGAGGTGCTGGAGATCGTCTGCACCAACACGGTCCCGGTGCCCGAGGAAGAACGCACCGAGAAGCTGAAGATCCTGTCGATCGCGCCGGCCCTGGCCGAGGCGATCCGCCGGATCCACAACGGCGAATCGGTGTCCGCGCTGTTCTAGCCGACGGGCCCGAGAACCCGGTCAAGGTAGGTGTTCGTGAAGACGCCGCTCGGGTCGGTTTCCTTGCGCACACGCAGGAAGTCGTCGAAGTGCGGGTAGCGCGAGCGGAGGACGCCGGCGTCGAGGTCGTGCATCTTGCCCCAGTGCGGGCGGCCGCCGACCGCGCCGGCGATCTTCTCGAACGCGCTGAAGTACTCGCGGTACGGCATGCCGGTGAACTGGTGGATGGCGATGTAGGCGGAGTCGCGGCCCTGCGCCGTCGACAGCCAGATGTCGTCAGCCGCGGCGACGCGGACCTCGACCGGGAACATCACCGGGTCCTTCAGCGTCGGCACTACCGCCCGTAGCTCGGCGAGCACGTCGAGCACTGATTCACGTGGAACAGCGTATTCCGTTTCGGTGAAGCGGACGTTGCGCGCGGTGACGAAGACGCGGTGGGAGAGGTCGCTGTACTCGCGCGCGCTCAGGACGTTCGACGCGAAGCTGCCGAGCGACGGCACGAGCCGCGGCATCAGCCGGCCCGTCCGGCAGAGGCCGCCGAACGCGACGTTCTCCATGATCTGGTAGTCGACGAACTCGCGCACCTTGCTTAGCGGCTCGGCCGTCTCGCACCGGTTGTTGCGCTTGACCAGCGCGTTCTTGCCGTAGGGAAACCAGTAGAACTCGAAGTGCTCGTTCTGGTCGGCGAACTCGTGGAAGCCCTCGAGGACCTGCTCCAGCGGCTCCGGCCGTTCCTGCGCGCGCAGCACGAACGACGGCTCGCACTTGAGCGTCACGGTGGTGATCACGCCGAGCGCGCCGAGCCCGACGCGAGCTGCGGCGAAGAGATCGGGTTTCTCCTCGGCGGAACAGGTGACGACCGAGCCGTCCGCGAGGACGAGCTCGAGCGCGGTGATCTGGGTGGCGATGCCGCCGAGGCGTGCGCCGGTGCCGTGGGTGCCAGTCGAAATCGCGCCGGCGATGGTCTGTGCGTCGATGTCGCCGAGGTTGGTCATGGCCAGCCCGAGCGCGTCGAGCTCGGCGTTGAGCTGCTTGATCGTGGTACCCGAGCGGACGGTGACCTGGCCGGTTTCGAGGTCGGCGCGCTCGATGCCGGTCCAGTGGCGCAGGTCGAGGGCATCGGAGTCGGCGACGGCGATCGCGGTGAAGGAATGTCCGCTGCCCCAGGGGCGCACGGTCCGGCCGGCTGCGGCGATGCCTTCGACTGTCGCCGCGATCTCCGCCGCGCTGCGCGGCTGGTGAACGTGTTGTGGCGAGGCGGACGCCGTGCCCGCCCAGTTGGTCCACCGGGTCATGCGCGCACCCTCCATCGGTCGAGTGCCCGAAACAGTATGTGAACAGTATTCGCGTTTCAAGCCTTCGTGTCGTACTTTAGACCTCGTGACCAGTGCGACGGTGTACGACTTGGCGACCAAGGACCTCGATCCACCCTTGGCCGTGGTCGACTTGGCGGCCTTCGACGCGAACGCCGGCGACCTCCACCGCCGTGCGGGCGGCAAGCCGATCCGCGTCGTCAGCAAGTCGGTCCGCTGCCGGGCGTTGCTGGAACGCGTGCTCGCGATGCCGGGTTTCGAGGGCCTGATGTGCTACTCGCTGGCGGAAGCGATCTGGCACGTCGAGGAAGGCACGACGGATGACATCGTCGTCGCCTACCCGACGGCCGATCACGAAGCCCTCCGCCGCCTGGCCGCATCCGACAAGGCTCGCGCGGCGATCACGATCATGGTCGATTCGCCGGAGCACCTGGACCTGGTGGACGCGGCTCTCGGCCACGGCCACCCGGAGATCCGGGTGTGCCTGGAGCTGGACGCGTCGTGGCGCCCGCTGCCGGGAGTCCACGTCGGCACCCGGCGTTCCCCGATCTTCACGCCGAAGCAGGCGTCGACGTTCGCCCGGCAGGTCGTGGCGCGGCCGGGCTTCCGGCTGGTGGGCGTGATGGCGTACGAGGGTCAGATCGCCGGCCTCGGCGACGCGGCCGGCCGCAGGGTGAACCAGGCGGTGATCGGCTGGATGCAGCGCCGTTCCGCGGCCGAGCTGAACCGCCGCCGCGGCGAAGTGGTCCGAGCGGTCCTCGAAGTGGCGGACCTGGAGTTCGTGAACGGCGGCGGCACGGGAAGCATCGAGTCCACGGGCGCGGACGCGGTGGTCACGGAGATCGCGGCGGGCTCGGGTCTGATCGGCCCCACGCTCTTCGACGGGTACACGCGCTTCAAGCCGCGCGCGGCGGTGCTGTTCGCGCTGCCGGTGGTCCGCCGCCCGACGCGCAAGATCGCCACGCTGTACTCCGGCGGCTACATCGCTTCGGGGCCAACGGGTCCGTCCCGCCAGCCGACGCCGTACCTCCCGACCGGCCTGAAGTTCCTCGGCTTCGAGGGAGCGGGAGAGGTCCAGACCCCGGTGACGGGCCGAGCGGCCCGAACCCTGAGCCTGGGCGACCGGGTCTGGCTGAGGCACGCCAAGGCGGGCGAGCTGGCCGAGCGCTTCACGCACTACCACCTGGTGATGGGCGACCGGGTGGAGCGCACGGTCCCGACGTACCGCGGTGAGCACCAGAACTTCGGCTGACCCAAGGCCGGAACCCCGCCCGGCTCTCGACCGACGTGCCCCTTTAGGTGTCCCGGCAACGCCCGGCGCAGGTCGGTGCCAGCGGTGTCTTGAATGAGTCATTCAGGGCATCCAGCGTCCTGAATGACTCATTCAAGACGTTTGCCTGGGGCGCCACGCCCGCTGACCGGCTCCGGGCAACCAGATCGGTCGACTTCGCCGGATCTGGCACACCGCTCATCGGCCGGGCCCACGCGCGGCCCACCCTCCCCGGGGGAACCCCCGCTTCCAGTCTATCGGTGCACCCTGACGAACCCGGCCGAAACCCGGCAGTTGTCCACAGCTGTGCATACCTGTGGACAACTTCTGTGGACAGCTACGACTGCTCTCCGAACCGAGCCGCCAAGTAGCCCTTCACCACGTACTTCGCCTCGGCGACGATCTTCTCGTCCCCGCTCGGCTCCTTCCGGAAGGCCAGCTTCAGCAGGGCGTCGGCCACCTCGTTGGCGATCCCGATCGCGAACCGCAGGTCTTCCACCGGCCGATCCACCTGGAGGGCGACCAGATCCGTCAGCGAATCGACGAGCACCGCGTTGTTGTCGCGCGTCTCGTCGAGCAGCTGCCGGTCGATGATGTCGCCGAAGTGGACCTTCGAGAATCCCGGGATCGAGCGGTGCATGTCCAGGTAGATGTCGAGGATCGAGTCGACGACGTCCCACCAGTGCTCCGGCCCGAGCTGCTTGAGCCGTTCGTTCACCGCGCCGACGAACCTCTCGAGGTTCCGGGCGGTAAGCGCTTGCACGACCGCGCGCTTGTCCGGGAAGAACTGGTACAGCGAACCGACCGCCACACCCGCTCGTTTGGCGATCAGGGTCGTCGTCAGTGCGTCGTAGCCGAGTTCGTCGATCAGCGCCGCGCTCGCGTCGAGCATCTGCTCGACTCGCTTCGCGCTTCGCTGCTGGACCGGCTGACGGCGCAAGGGGGTGGCTTCTGCCGGCACCTTCGCGGCCTGGATGTCGGACACGGCGCTCCTCCTCGTCTGATCTGGGACTTTATCGTGCCGACGGGCTTCCCCACGGACGAGTGAAGACCTAGTATATGAGAACTTTTCATGTTCACCCGTACGGGTGGCTGAACGAAGGGGTCAGCACCGGTGCAGAACCCGATCTTCCCGCCCGGCTTCCTCTGGGGTGTTTCGACCTCGGCGTTCCAGATCGAGGGCGCCACCAGCGAAGGTGGGCGCGGACCGTCCATCTGGGACACGTTCACCGCGACCGAGGGCAAGATCGCTCGCGGTGAAGAGGCAAAAGTAGCGGCCGACCACTACCACCGCTACCCCGAAGACATCGCCCTGATGGCGGAACTCGGCGTCGGTGCCTACCGGATGTCCATCGCCTGGCCCCGCATCCAGCCCGACGGCAAGGGCGCGCCCAACCCCGAGGGCCTCGGCTTCTACGACAAGCTCATCGACGCCGTCTGCGAGGCCGGGATCGCCCCCGCGGTCACGCTCTACCACTGGGACACCCCGCAGGCGATCGAAGACGACGGCGGCTGGCTCTCCCGCACGACCGCTGAGCGCTTCGCGGAATACGCTCACATCCTCGGAGAACGCTTCGCCGATCGGGTGAAGCTGTGGATTCCGCTCAACGAGCCGATGGTGATGTCCATCTTCGGCTACGCGATCGGCGAGTACGCGCCCGGCCGGACGCTCCTGCTCGACGCCATCCCGACCGCGCACCACCAGAACCTCGCCCACGGCCTCGCCGTCCAGGCCCTCCGCGCGGCGGGCGCGACCGAGGTCGGCACCGCCAACAACCACTCGCCGATCTGGCCGTCCGATGACTCCACTGCCTCTCCCGAGGACGAAGCAGCCGCCAAGTGGCTCGACGCGCTGCTCAACCGGCTGTACGCCGACCCCGTGCTGCTCGGCAGCTATCCCGAGCAGCTCCACGAGCACCTTCCCGCGGGGTTCGCCGACGACCTGCCGACCATCGCCCAGTCGCTCGACTTCTACGGCGTCAACTACTACGAGCCGCAGGGGGTCGCGAAGCCCAGCCCGGGCAACCCGCTGCCCTTCGACCTTCGCCCGGTCGAGGGCTACCCGATGACGACCAACGACTCGCCGATCGTCCCGCACGCCCTGCGTGAGCTGCTGCTCGACTTCCACCGCCGCTACCGGGACAAGCTGCCGCCCATCCAGATCACCGAGAACGGCTGCAGCTTCGACGACGTCGTCGCCGAGGACGGCGGCGTGCACGACCCCGAACGCATCGACTTCCTGCACAGTCACCTCGTCGCGCTGCGCGAGGCGATGGACGCCGGCGTCGATGTCCGGGGTTACTTCTGCTGGTCCCTGATGGACAATTTCGAGTGGTCCAAGGGCTACGCGCCGCGCTTCGGCTTGGTGCACGTCGACTACGAAACCCTGCGGCGCACGCCGAAGGACTCGTTCCACTGGTACCGGAAGCTGGTGCGGGATGAGCAGTGAGACCACTGAGGCGACCGGTTTGCCGGAAGCCCTCGCCGAACCCGTCGTGCGGGTGCGGCCCGGCTGGATGAGCCTGCTGTTCTTCGCGAACATCGCGCTCTGGCTGGGGATCTACGCGCCGATCCAGGTGCTGCTGCCGCAGCAGGCCGAACTGCTCGACCAGGTGAACAAGGAGTTCGTCCTCGGCATGGTGATGGGCGTCGGCGCGATCGTGGCGCTGATCGTCAACCCGGCCGTCGGGCTGCTGTCCGACCGGACGTGCTCGCGCTTCGGCCGCCGTCACCCGTGGACGGTGATCGGCGCCGTCGTCGCGGCCGTCGGCCTGCTGGTGCTGGCCTTCGCCCCGGACGTCGCGCTCCTGATCGTCGGCTGGTGCCTCGTGCAGGCGGGGCTCAACGGCATGCTCGCCACGCTCATGTCCGCCATCGCCGACCGCGTCCCGGTCGGGCAGCGCGCGCAGGTCGGCGGGCTCGTCGGCATCGCGCAGATGCTCGGCACGGTACTGGGTGCGGTCGTGGTCGTCGTGATGCTCGGCATCGCCGGGATCCCGCTGGCGTACGCGGTCTGCGCGGTGATCGTCGTCGTGGGCGCCGCGTTCTTCGTGCTCCGGACGCCGGACGCGCGGCTGCCGGTCGAGTTCCGGCCGTCGTCCCAAGCCGGCGAGGTCCTGCGCAACCTGTGGGTCTCGCCGCGACGGCACCCGGACTTCGCGTGGGCGTGGTCGTGCCACTTCATGATCAACCTCGGCAACGCGTTCGGGACGCTCTACCTGTTGTTCTTCCTCAAGGACGCGGTGCACTACGAGGACCCGGACACGGGCCTGCTCATCATGATGGGGCTGTACGGCGTCGCGCTCGTGATCGGCGCCGTGCTCGCCGGCCACTTCTCGGACAAGTCCGGACGGCGTAAGCCATACGTCCTTGCGGCGTCCGGCGTGATGGCGTTGGCCGCTTTGTTGCTGGTGATCTGGCAGAGCTGGCCGGTCGCGCTGGCGGCGTCCCCGCTGCTCGGGGTCGGATTCGGCGCGTACATGGCTGTCGCGCTGGCGATGCTGACGCAGGTGCTCCCGACGGCGCAGGACCGCGCGAAGGACCTGGGTGTCATCAACATCGCGAACTCGCTGCCGCAGGTGGTCGCTCCGCTGCTGACGCCGCTGGTGCTGGCCTACCTGGGTGGCTATTCCGGGCTCTTCGCCGCTTCGGCCGTCGCGACGCTCTTGGCCGCGGTGCTCGTCTTGCGGGTGAAGGCGGTTCGCTGAGGTTGGAACCGCGGGCCGGTGCCGGTCGGGGGAGGGGAGTGCAACGGCACCGGCCCGCGGAATTCAGGGGCCGCTCACAGGCGGGTCACGTCGAGGCGAACCAATGGTCCAGGCCTCTTCGATGATCAATCTAGCGGGGGATTACCGCCTGGGCTAGGCCTAACGCGTATTTTTTTCGATTAATCGCGGTGGGGACCGGAGTGGGGGCGGCCGAGGACTGGTTCGCGCTGCTCGGGGGTGCGGGCGAAACAGTCCCCGGCCGGGCGAGTGCCGGCGCGGGTCCGATGGGGCGATCGGTCGGCCGCGCTCGCCGGATCAGGAGGTCCGGGTCGCCACCGCGGGAGGTGGCGACGGCCCGGGTCCGTCAGGCCGTGACCGCTCGGCGCGGGTTCACCAGCGCGTGGCGCCCGGTGGTCTCGGCCGCGGAGGGTGCCGGAGCCGGCCGGCCCTGCGCCGGGACCGTGCGACGGCCCTGCAGCCGGCTGTCCGCCGAAGGCTGCTGCTGCGGGGCGAGTCCGCCCGCCACCAGGTGTTCGTGCGCGACCTGCCAGACCGAGCACGGCGCCTTGCAGCGGTGCCACCGGGTCGAGCAAGTGGGGCAGTCGCCGCGCTCGTCGGGCTCGTGCATCTTCAGCATCGCGCGCCACGCCTCCGTCAAGCGGGGGAGTTCGGAGCGTGCGACCGAGACGAGCGACTGGGCGTCAGCGCGGTTCGCCAGGTCGGTCAGCATGTCGAGGCGCTCCCAGACCGCATTGCGGAGGACCTGCCCGAGTACCTGATCCATGATCAGCTCACCGTTACCTTTCCGCCATTTTGGCGGCTTCGTTGAGCGCGGCGCGCAGCTGTCCGAGCTGGCCGGAAGTCAACCGCGCGGTCTCGCCGGGGGGCGAGACCAGTACCACCTGGTTGTCCTCGACGAACACCGTCACCGCGCGCTCGCGGCTGATGAGGTCGCCGCACTGCACGCGCCACACCAGCTGACCGCCCTCGTAGTGCCGGACGTTCGCGGTGCGGGGGTCCACCGCGGCGGCGGGGGTGACCGGGCGGACGGCGGAGATGGGAGAGACGACCGGCCGTACGGCGCGGGTCGCCGTGCCGGCATGTCCCCCTGCGAACGAGTCCACGAACTCCACGCCCTTCTCCGCTCTGTCGTGCCGTCTTCGAGTCCGTCGGGCTTCGAAGATGCCTTCTGCAACATCGCCTTAGTCATGAACACTGCGGTTTTCGTAGCTCTCCGTGATCGCTGCCGGTGTCCGGGCGGTGACGGAGATCTGACAACTACAGTGAGGTGAAACCGGGTGCGATAGAAGGTCGAAATGGCGTCACAGCGGTGACCGGACCGGGTTCCACGGTAAGCGGTCAACGGACTTCGCCCGGACCGATCAGGGCGCCAGTTCGGCTGTTCACACGGTTTCGCAGGTTTGCCTACGCTGTTTCACAGACGCCCGACCGGACAGTGGAGGGGGCGCGATGGACGCCAGTAACGGTGGCAGTGCCGAAGCCCGGCAGAGCCACGCAGTTCCCGCTGACGCGTGGGAGCAGCCGGAGATGAGAGCGGCTCTCGCGTCCCGCGAGATCAGTGGCGTCTACCGGCTCCTGCGCAAGCATGGTGTCTCGCAGCGCCAGATCGCCGCGATGACCGGCCAATCCCAGTCCGAGGTGTCGGAGATCCTCAAGGGTCGCCAGGTCATGGCCTACGACGTCCTCACGCGGATCGCCGACGGCCTGGGTGTCCCCCGTGGATACATGGGCCTCGCCTACGACGAGGCCACGGCGATACGCGTCGTCGGCTCCGCCGACGGCCAGCAGGCTGAGGAGGACGAGTCCGTGAAGCGACGGAGGTTCCTCGCGCACGCCGCCCAGGTCACGATGGGTGCGGCGGTGTTCGGTCCGGAATCCGGCACGTGGTCGGCGGGGCCGGCCAGGACACCGGCGCCCGGGCGCATCGGCATGACCGACGTGCGCCAGGTGGAGGCCGCGACGCGCGCCCTCCGGGCGCTGGACTACCAGTACGGCGGCGGTTTCTGCCGCGACGCCGTCGTCGCGCAGCTGTCCTGGGGACAGCAGATGCTCGAGGCGCACGGCACGGACATCGTCAAGAACCGGCTGTACGTGGCGCTCGCCGACCTCCACTCGCTGGCCGGCTGGACGTCCTTCGACACCGGGCTGATGGACTCCGCCCGCGGCCACTTCGCGAACGCGCTGGACCTGGCCAAGCAGGGCGAGAACCACCCGCTGGTCGCCAACGTGCTCTACCGCATGGGCCGCGTCTACCTGCACCAGGACGCCCCGAACGACGCGCTGAAGCTGTTCCAGCTGGGCCAGATCGCCGCCCAGGAATCCGGCTCCGAGCTGGCGGTCTCCGTGCTCTGCGCGAACGAGGCCTGGGCCTACGCGATGATGGGCAACGAGGAGCAGGCGGTGAAGCTGCTCGGCCGGAGCAAGGACGAGTTCGAGCGCGCCAACCTGGCCGAGGCCGAGTCGTGGGTGAAGTTCTTCACCGAGACCGACGTCTACGCCATGGTCGGCACCGTCCACACGGTCCTCGCGCAGCAGAACTCCGAGCACACGAAGTACGCGATCCCGGCGCTGACCAGGGCCGTCGAGTCCTACGACGACGATATGGCCCGCTCCAAGACGTTCATGCTGAGCGCCCTGGCCACCAACCACCTGCTGGACGGCGACCTCGACCACGGCTCCAAGGTCGGCGGCAAGGCCATCGACTGCGCCGAGGGCATCAAGTCCGAGCGGGTCAAGGACCGCATGCGGCCTCTGCAGGACGAGGCCGAGCGCCGCCGCAACAACGCCGATGCCCGTGACCTCGCCGACCGCCTCAACGCTTTCTACGCCGCATAACGCCGAAGGCGCCGGCGTCTTGGACGGCCGGTTCACCTCCGGCAAGCTGCGTGACGTACTGGCCGAAACCTGCGCGCTGCTGGGTTTCGACCCGGCTGGCGCGCGGCTGCTGAGGTTCACCAACAACGCGGTGTACGCGCTGGTCACCGCGCCTTTCGTGATCCGGATCGTCGGCTCCACCCGGCTCCGGCACCGCGTCGAGACCGTGGTCCGCGTGGCGCGGCACTTCGAGCTCCACGACGTCCCCGCGATCCGGCTGCTCGGCACCGTGGAGCAGCCGTTGCCGGTCGGCGGGCACCTGGTGACCGTGTGGCACCAGGTGCCCAGCATCGGCCGCCCGGCGACGTCCACCGACCTGGCCCGGCTGCTGCGCCAGGTGCACGCCCTGCCCGCGCCCGACGGCCTCGCCGAGTGGGCGCCGTTCGCCGCGGTGCGGGCCCGGGTGTCCGACGCCGAAGAGCTCAACGGCGGCGACCGCGAGTTCCTGCTCGACCGCTGCGCCGAGCTCGAGGCCGCGCTGGCCGAGCTGGAGTTTCCGCTGCCCAGGGGCCTGGTCCACGGCGACGCGTACCCGGGCAACGTCATCCCCGGCCCCGACGGGCCGGTGCTCTGCGACTTCGATTCGTCGTGCGTCGGGTCGCCGGAATGGGACCTGACGCCGCTGGCGGTCGGCCGCGAGCGGTTCGGCGACCCGCCGGTGCGCTACCGGACGTTCGCCGCGGCGTACGGCTTCGACGTCACGTCGTGGCCCGGGTTCGCCGTGCTCCGGGCGATCCGCGAGCTGAAGCTGACGACGAGCGTGCTGCCCATCCTGCGCAGCCGGCCGCAGGTGCGGCCCGAGCTCCACCGCCGGCTGGACGACCTCCGGAACGCCCGGACGGACACGCGGTGGACGCGTTACCGCTGACCGTCATCTGTCACTTCATGTGACCGGCGCCACAATCTGCACGTGCATTCGACGACAGCAAATGACCGTTCGTCGCTTCCGAAATGCGGTCAGCTCTGGGTAGAAAGTTCGGTCCGACCGGTCGCCCCCAATGGTCTACCCCTCATCCCAATGCGCAAGTTGCAGCTACTCGCCGTGACCTAAGACCGGCTCTACCTGCGGGGAAGGGCTTTCAGGACGCGACGACCGGCGCCCGCGTCAGCACCACGGCGAAGCCGAACGCCAATCCCATGACGGTCAGCTCGAGCGTCGCCCACGCGGCGAGCGCCGTCCGGTTGTGCCGGACGATCTGCGGCATCAGCCGCCAGCGGGTGTACGCGCCGAGCAGCGCGATGACGCCGGTGCACAGGAACTTCAGGACGAAGAGCTGCCCGTACGGCGTCGTGAAGATCGCCGCCCAGAAGCCGATGGTCGGGTTGAGCGAGATCTCGACCAGTCCGTTGAACAGCCCGGTCGCCGCGGACAGGACCAGGCAGAGCGTCGCGAGCTTCGAGAACCGGGGCAGCGCGTGCGCCAGCAGCGTCCGGTTCGCGACGAGGAGCACGGTCATCGCGCCGAGGCCGCCGGTCCAGGCGACCGCGCTCATGACGTGCAGCTCCATCGAGATCATCGTGTAGTCGTGGTAGTTCCAGTTCGACGCGTGCCCGGTGACCGGCAGCGGCAGCAGCGCGAACAGGCCGAGCCCGACCCGGACCTCGGCGGGCACCTTCTCGCCGAAGCGCAGGGCCAGCGCGCCGATCCCGGCGTGGACGAGCGCGAGCGCCGCGACGATGACGAGCGCCTTGCCGGCGCCGACGGCCGCGATGTAGTCGCCGATGTCGCCCGGCGAGAGCGTCGACGAGCCGGGCTTGTACTCCGCGGTCTGCAGGATCAGCGCGACGACGGCGGTCGTGGCCCAGACGAGCGCGGCCGCGACCCCGGCCGGCCGGGCCAGCCGCATGATCGGCTCGGTGAGCTTCGGCCGGTCGTAGCCGACGAGCACCGACAGCAGCGCCAGGCCGATGGTCGTGACCGCGGCCAGGTCGAGCAGGACCCGCACGACCGGGATGCCGGCCGAGACCACCGCGCTGGGCTGCACCACGCCGGGGACCGGGGTGGTGGCCATGAGCGCGACGCCGATCAAGGCGCCGAGCAGGCCCGCCGTCGCGACGCACAGCAGCGTCGAATAGCGGGGTTTCGTGGTGGTCTCGGCCTGGGTCATCGCTGCTACTTCTTCTCTTCCACGGACCGGCCCGAGCGCAGGGCCACGGTCAGCCCGATCGCGAGCAGGACGACCGCGCCGGCGATCCAGACCCAGATCGGCACGCCGGTCGAGCCCGATTGCGGCGCCGCGGACGACGAACCTCCCGGCGACTTCGCCGCGTCGACGGTCGCCGGCGTGCCGGTGCCCGCCGCGGTCAGGGTGAAGGTGAGCTCACCGGTCACCGGGTGGCCGTCCGCGGACAGCACGCGGTAGCCGATGGTGTACTTCCCGGCCGGGCCGAGCGGCCGCAGGGGCGCGCTGATGACGTTGTTCACCACGCTGATCGGTCCCTCGGCCCACTGGCCGCCGCCGGGTCCGGTCACCGCGATCTGGTTGACGTCCGCGCCCTGCACGTACTGGTCGAACGTCAAGCTGACCTTCTGCGGACCGGCGGCGACGGACGAACCGTTCGCCGGGTCCGAAGAGGCATCATCGGCCTGATCGGCGCGGCCGTCTCCAACTACGGCGACGCGCTGTTCCGGCCGCTGTTCTCCACCACGCTCGCGGTGTACGTCGGCTGC